>CAZPWN010000197.1:0-3851 GCA_964590475.1 uncultured bacterium
CGAGCACCGAGCGTAGTCCGCGCGCGCCCGTCTTGCGTTGCAGGGCCCGCCGCGCCACCTCGCGCAGAGCCTCGTCTTCGAACGTAAGGGTTACGCCGTCTAGCTTGAAGAGCTCGGTGTACTGCTTCACCAGCGCGTTCTTGGGCTGCGTGAGCACCTCGACCAGCGCCTCCTCGCTGAGCTCGTTCAGGCGCACCACCAGAGGGAGCCGGCCGATGAGCTCGGGGATGAGGCCGAACGACAACAGGTCCTCTGGCAGCACCTCGCCCGACGCCTGGGGGGCGCCCGGTTCCTCGCCCGCGAGCTGGAAGCCCACGCGCGAAGGGTTCATGCGCCGCTCCAGGATCTCGGCGATGCCCTCGAAGGCGCCGCCGCAGATGAAGAGGATGTTCTTGGTGTCCACGTCGATGAGTTCCTGGTGCGGGTGCTTGCGGCCGCCCTGCGGCGGAACGTGGGTGGTGGTGCCCTCGATGATCTTGAGGAGCGCCTGCTGCACGCCCTCGCCAGACACGTCGCGGGTGATGGAGGGCCCCTCGGACTTGCGGCCCACCTTGTCGATCTCGTCGATGTAGATGATGCCGCGCTGCGCGGCCTCCACGTCGTAATCGGCCACCTGGAGGAGCCGCACGATGATGTTCTCCACGTCGTCGCCCACGTAGCCCGCCTCGGTGAGAGTGGTGGCGTCGGCGATGGCGAAGGGCACGTTCAGGCTGCGCGCCAGCGTCTGAGCCAGCAGCGTCTTACCGGTGCCGGACGGACCCACGAGCAGTACGTTGCTCTTCTGGATCTCGGCTTCCGGATGCTCGAGCCGGCGGTAGTGGTTGTAGACAGCCACGGCGAGGGCGCGCTTGGCTTCCTCCTGCTCGATGACGTACTCGTCCAGCTGCTGCTTGATCTGGCGGGGAACGGGAGTGGGCTGCGGTTCGGGGGCCGGCACCGGCGTGCTGGCGTGCTCCATGACCTCGTGCACGCGGCCCGCGCAGTCGTCGCAGATATGCGCGCCGCCACCCGGCGCCGCGATGAGGAAGCGCACCTCCGCGTGCCCGCGGCCGCAGAAGTTGCAGTGAGAGGCCGTGTCGTTCACTCGGCCCCGCCGAAGCGGCTCGTCTGCCGCGGCTCCACCACGCTGTCTATGAGCCCGTACTCGCGTGCCGTCTCGGGCGCCATGAAGTAGTCGCGCTCCATGTCCTTGCGGAGCTGCTCCCGGGGCCGGCCGGTGTGCCGGTGGTAGATCTCCTCCAGCATGTCGCGCACGTCGAGGAACTCGCGCGCCTGCACCTCGAGGTCGGGCAGCGAGGCGCGGGGGAAGCCGGCGGAGCCGGCGTGGATCATGATGCGCGAGTGCGGCAGCGCCACGCGGTGGCCCGCTTTGCCGGCCATGAGAATGACGGACGCCATGGACATGGCGATGCCGACGCAGTTGGTGTGCACGGGTGCGTTGATGTACTGCATGACGTCGTAGATGGCGAGGCCGGCGTAGACCTCGCCGCCCGGGCTGTTGATGAAGAGGTTGATGGGCTGTTCGCTGGACTGGGAGTCCAGCAGGAGCAGCTGTGCGGTGACCACGTTGGCCACCTCGGAGTCGATGGGGGAGCCGAGGAAGATTATCCGCTCTTTCAGCAGGCGGCTGTAGACGTCGTAGGTGCGTTCGCCGCGGCCCGTCTGCTCGATCACGTACGGAACTAGAGGCATAGTGCGTCCAAGCGTAGCATCCGTTGGCGGCCGCTCCTGTAGAACTCGGCTACTGCCAAGAGCTCCTGCCTAGAGAGCCTGCCTAGAGCTCCTGTTTAGAGTGTTCCTGCCTTGAGCCCACCCAAGCGAAGCGCCCCACCGCTGGCGTTGCGGTGGGGCGCTCATCGCCCATCTATGTGTACCGGTCAGGGATCTCCCGGCTCGGCCGGTCCTCAGTGGTCGTGACCGTCATGGTCGTGATGGCCGTGGTCGTGATGGTGGTGATCGTGGTCGTCGTCCCCTATGCCCATGGCGGCGTCCGCGGCCTCCTCGATGACGTCGGCGTCGAAGCCCACGGTGCTCTCCTCGCCAGTGAGCTCGGCCAGGACCTCACGCACGGTCTTGTCGCGCCTGAGGAGGAAGCGGTAGTTGTGCTCCCAATCCTCGCCCAGCTCGGCCAGCATGCGGCCCACGTCCTGACCGCGCTGCTGCGCCAGGTGCTTGGCGGCGGCCATGAACTCTGCGTCGGAGAGCTCGGTACCGCGCTCCTCCATGAGCTGCTCCAGCACCAGGTCGCGGCTCACGCCCTTCTGCGCCGCTTCGTCGAGCTCGGCCTCGAACTCCTCGGTGGAGCCGCGCTCCTCGAGGCGCTTGAGGTACGACTCGAAGGTCATGCCCTGCTGCTGAAGGTCGGCCGCCAGGTCCTGCAGCAGGCTGCGCTTGCGGCGGTTCACCAGGGTGGGGGGCAGCTCCAGCTCCGAGCCCTCGATGAGCTTGTCGGTCAGCTCGTTCTGCTGCGCCTGGAAGCCGTCGCGGCGCGCCTGGTCCTCGAGGCTAGCTCTCACGCGCTCGAGTACGTCGTCCCAGCTGTCCATGCCGAGTTGGGTGGCGAACTCCTCGCCGGCCTCGGGCAGTTCCTTGGCCTTCACGTCCGCCACGCGCATGGGCACGGTGCGGATGACCGGGTTGCCCTCGTCGTCGTTAACGGCGGTATCGGTGAGCTGGATGTCCACCTCGTCGCCCATCGACTTGCCGATGAGTTGGCCCTTGAGTTCGTCGCCTGCGCGCTCTAGGTCTACTGGGAAGCTCGAACCGGCTTCGTCCTGGCTCTCCTCACCCTCCTTGGGCAGGCTCTCCAGGAGCACCCAGTCGGTCTCCTCGACCGGCCGGTCCACCGGCACCAGCGTGCTGTTCTCCCGCCGGATCTGCTCGATGGTGGCGTTGATCTCCTCGTCGCCGATCTGCTGCGTGCGCGCCTCGATGCTGAGGCTGCCAAGGTCGGGCAGTTTCACCTCGGGGAAGAGTTCGGCGTGCACCACGATCTCGAACTCCTCGCCCCTGACGGGCGTGTCGGCGTGGAAGTGGGCGTCCACCGGCACGAGCTCCAACTCGCGCATGGCCTGGGGGTAGGCCTCGTCCACCAAGCTGTCGCGCACCTCGGTGCCCAGCGCCTCCGCTCCGATGCGCCGCTCGAGCACGCCGACCGGAACCTTGCCCGGACGGAAGCCCGGCACCTTCACCTGGCGCGAGAGCCTGCCGAGCACCTGCTCGAAGGCCCGGTCGACGTCGGCGGCGGGGATCTTGATGTTCACGGTGGCGGCTACCGCCTTCTTCTCGACTAGTTGGGCTTCCATCGTTCTCCTTGTGGGGGCGGCGATGCACCGATCGGCGGCGTGAGGCGCGGTGGGGAACCGCTACGGGCAAGGTCGCAAAAGTAAGCGGCAAGCCGGGGCTTGCCGCTTCGGTGGTGCGAGGAGCGGGACTTGAACCCGCACGGCTAGGCCACTAGATCCTAAGTCTAGCGCGTCTACCAATTCCGCCATCCTCGCCTGAAGGGCGCCCTTCCGCGCTTGAAGGGCGGGCCAGACGGCCCGCCCTCAGCGCACGGGGCAGAGCCCGTAGTCTTTGGGGTGGATGAAGGGATTTGAACCCTCGACCCCCGGAACCACAATCCGGTGCTCTAACCTACTGAGCTACACCCACCACGCGAACCGGTCCGTGCGAAGCCCAGGGCTTCAGCGAGACCAGCCGAAAGTGTACCGCACCCTGCGCCCACATGTACAGGCCTGAGGTTGCGAAGGGCCCCGTCACCACGTCTCAGCGACCCGTGAAGGAGGCGAGGGGCGTGGTGCACCAGGAAGGATTCGAACCCTCGACCTACCGCTTAGAAGGCGGCTGCT
>CAZPWN010000198.1:0-3845 GCA_964590475.1 uncultured bacterium
TGCAGGCGGGGCAGAGGATGCAGCCGTCGTCCACGCGCGGCAGGCGCCACGGCACGGGCGTGCTGGGCTCGGGATCGGCTATCTCCAGCGCGCGGTAGCGCCGCCTGGCCTCGAGCGGCAGCGGCTCCAGTTCGGTGGCCTCGGCCTCCGGCTCCACGGGCAGCACCCGTTCCAGCGGCGCCAGGGCGTCCGCTGCCATGCGCTGCACCTCCCTCACGCCGCCGCCGAAGAGCTGCCTGCGCGAGACCACGTTGCGCCTCCGCTGCACCTCGTCCAGGCTCCGGTGGGGCTCCACCTTCACTTCCAGCTCGCGGCCCAGCACGGCAGCCAGCTCCGTGGCGGTAGCGCCGCTAGCGCGCGCCACGTCGGGGGCGGTGGCGTCACCGATCTTGCAGCCCTGGCACGCGCCATGCGCCAAGGTGAGGGAGCCGGAACTCGCGCCCAGGCGCAGCATGTCCGTGGCGGAGAGTTGCGCCAGGCATCTCACGCTGGGCGCGTCGCCCCCGACCTGCGAGCAGCGCACGGCGTTGCTGCCGGCCGGCAGGCGCGTCTCCATCTCCAGGGCTCCGGAGGGGCAGGCTCTCACGCAGAGCCCGCAGCCCGTGCAGTCCACCCCGTCTATCTCCACGAGCCGCTCCAGGCTCACCGCCTCGTGCGGGCAGACGTCGAAGCAGGCCGTGCAGGAGCCCACGCCCTCGGTGACGTTGAGGCAGCGGGAGGTGGTGTTCTTGGGCGCCACCTCCATGGCCTTGAGCGCCATGCCCAGTAGGTCCGCTAGTCCCGCCACGCGCCTACCTCAGAAACCGTACAGCTCGACGCGCTTCTCGCTCAGCTTGCTGTGGTAGCCGGTCTCGGCTAGGTAAGCATCGAAGGCGGCGAAGTCCATCTGCTGCTTCTGGTCGGAGAGGGCTACTTCGGGGTTCGGGTGCACTTCTATCATTATGCCGTCGGCACCTACCGCGAGTCCTGCTTTCGTGAGCTGAACCAGCAGGTCGCGCCGGCCGCCCGAGTGGGTCACGTCCACCAGCACGGGCAGGTGGCTCTCCAGCTTGGCGAGCGCCACGGCGGAGACGTCGAGCGTGTTGCGGGTGTAGCGCTCGAAGGTCCTGATGCCCCTCTCGCACAGGATCACGTTGGGGTTGCCTTCGTACAGGAGGTACTCGGCCGCCATGAGCCACTCCTCCACGGTGGCCGAGAGTCCGCGCTTGAGGAGCACCGGCTTGCGGCTGCGGCCCGCCGCCTTGAGCAGGTTGAAGTTCTGCATGTTGCGGGCGCCTATCTGCAGCACGTCCACGTACTCCTCGAAGAGCGGCACGTCCGCCGCGCTCATGATCTCGCTGACGAAGGCGAGGTCGTAGCGGTCGGCTGCGCGCCGGCCGAGGACGAGCCCCTCCTCGCCCAGGCCCTGGAACGAGTACGGGTCGGTACGCGGCTTGAAGGCGCCGCCGCGGAAGAGCTTCACGCCGGCGTCGGCCAGGTGAAGCGCCACGGCGTCGACCTGCTCCTCGGACTCGATGGCGCAGGGTCCCGCTATCAGGACCGGCGAGTGCTTGCTGCCGATGGGGGTACCGCGCACCTCGACCACCGTGTCCGCCGCCTTGGAGGTGCGGGAGGTGAGGTAGCTCTTCTTCTGCTGCACCTGGCCCACCTGCATGCTGGCCTGGAAGACCTGCTTGAAGAGGCTCTTGATGGTGGCGTCGTCGAACGGTCCCTCGTTGGCGGCCACCAGGGCGTCCAGCATCTCCTGCTCCCGCACGGGGTCGTACTGCGAGGCGCCGCTCTCGGTCTGCAGGGCGCCGATGCGCTGCGCCACCTCAGCCCGCCTGGAGAGGAGGCTCAGTAGCTGGAGGTTGAGTTCGTCTATGTCAGCCCGTAGGCTCTGGATCTTCTCGAGCATGGTCCATCCTAGTCCGGTCGTCGCGCCTTTGCGAAATGCGGACTACGGCTACGGTCAGTTCGTAAAGGACCAGCAGGGGTACCGCCACCAGCGCGAGGTTGAACGGGTCGCCCGTGGGTGTGAGAACGGCCGCGCCCACCAGGCCTATGACGATGGCCCAGCGGCGGTTCTTCACCAGCGGCTCGTACCGCAGCAGGCCGATGCGGGCGAAGAGGAAGCCGAGCACCGGCATCTCGAACATGATGCCGAAGACGCCCATCAGCATGAGCAGGGTGGAGATGTAGCGCCCGATGGAGAGGAGGCCCTGCGCCTCGCCCCCCAGGAAGGAGAGCAGCACCGGGAGGGTGAACGGCAGCACCACGTAGTAGGAGAAAGCCACGCCGGCGGCGAACGCCAGGGCGGCGAAGAGGATGAACGGCACCGCGTAACGCCGCTCCTCCTTGTAGAGCCCCGGCGCCACGAAGCCCCACACCTGCCCCAGGATCACGGGGGAGGCCAGCACCAGACCGAAGAACGAGGCGATCTGCATGGAGACCGTGAACGGCTCGAGCACCGAGAAGAAGCTGAGCACCATGTTCTCGGGCAGCGGGGCGCGCAGCCATTCGAGGACTTCGAAGCGGAACACGAACGCCGCGCCCGACGCCACCACCCAGGCACCGAACGCGATGAAGAGCCGCTTGCGCAGCTCCTCGAAGTGCTCGATGAGGGTCAAGGCGCCACTCCTACGTACTGCGGTGCAACGTGCTGCAAGGCGTGAGGAGGGAGAGGCTGTGGTTCCAAGTCGCGTGCCACCTCGCTACCGTCGGGCTGTGTGCGTTTCCGATCCTTCTAGCTGGCCGGCTCTATCAGGCCTTGTCGGAGCCGCTTTCGGGCGGGTTGGTCTCCGCAGCGGGGGCAGCGGTGGCTGCCGATACGGGCGCGGCCTTCGGCGTTTCGGAAACCTCTTCGTCGATGTCCTTGCGCATGTCCTTGATCCCTTTGCGGAACTCGCGGACGGATTGGCCGAGACCTTTGGCCATCTCGGGCAGGCGACGGGGCCCGAAGATCAAAAGGACCACCACCAGGATTATCAGAAGTTCGAGGACTCCCAGCGAACCGATCTTGGGCATCAGAACCCCTCCAGTCGCCCTACATTAGCAAGACGCGCGGCTTCCCGCCCTCACAAGCATGACAATGGGCTCATGGCGCCCCTGCCAGGTGGCTTCAACGTCGTCCAGGACGCGAGTTGACACTCTAATCTGGCGCATGCTACCTTAGCTCTTCGGGCTCGTGGCCACCTGCCACCCTAGCTCAACTGGTAGAGCACCCGACTTGTAATCGGAAGGTTGTCGGTTCGATTCCGATGGGTGGCTCCAGTAGGGAAGTGGCCCTGGTGGTACTTGGGTAGGTGCCCGAGTGGTTAAAGGGGACGGACTGTAAATCCGTTGGCTAGCGCCTACACTGGTTCGAATCCAGTCCTACCCACCAGCCCAGGCCGCGGGGTCGCCCCGGGTCGGCTGCGAAGCCCAACGGGAACCCGGAAGGGTTCCCACATGCGGGAGTAGCTCAGTTGGTAGAGCGTCAGCTTCCCAAGCTGAATGTCGCGGGTTCGAATCCCGTCTCCCGCTCCAGTGGAGCCCCTGCCCGGCCCGGAGGGGTCGCCGCTAACGGCGGCAACTGGCTCGTGTAGCTCAGTGGTAGAGCACTCCCTTGGTAAGGGAGAGGTCGTCAGTTCAATCCTGACCACGAGCTCCAGATCCCGCCACGCCAGGTCGAGCCGCTAAGCGCGAACGCGCCCGCGGCTCCACTTGGCTGCCTGGCCACTTGCCATGAGGCTGTGGCTCGTGCATGCTTCACCAGTTGAGTTAGAAGCAAAATAGCAGGCGGCGCAGCAGGGCGCCGCGAAAGGATGAAGGACCATGGCTAAGGGTGTTTTCGAGCGTACGAAGCCGCATGTGAACGTGGGCAC
>CAZPWN010000199.1:0-3819 GCA_964590475.1 uncultured bacterium
CCGCACCGCCATCCGCAACAACGGCGGCGGTTACCTCAACCACAACCTCTTCTGGCAGATCATGAGCCCCAACGGTGGCGGCGCCCCCACGGGCGAGCTCGCCCAGGCGATCGACGACACCTTCGGCGGCCTCGATGCGTTCAAGGAGCAGTTCGCCGCCGCTGCGGGCGCCCGCTTCGGTTCGGGCTGGGCCTGGCTCGCGGTGGGCAGTGACGGCAGCCTCAAACTCTACTCGCTGCCCAACCAGGACTCCCCGCTCATGCAGGGCGACACCCCCATCCTGGGCGTGGACGTCTGGGAGCACGCCTACTACCTCAACTACCAGAACCGTAGGCCCGACTACGTGAAGGCGTTCTTCGAGGTCATCGACTGGAACGCGGTGGCCGAGCGGTACGCCGCCGCCCGCAGCTAACCTGCCGGATTAGAACCACTCAGTTTCAGCCGGGAGCGCCGTCAAGGCGCTCCCTTCTTCGTCCTAGCCTCGGGCATGTCCGAGTTGCGCGATGACCGCCTGACCCAGGCACTCGTCCTGGCCTGCCTGGTGCTCGGCGTAATCGCGCTGGTGCCCAGGCTGGCGCGGCCCACTCCGGTGGTGGTGGAGCGGCCGCCCATCCGGGTCTCCGTGGAGGGGCAGGTAGCCGCGCCCGGCCTCTACGAACTGGAGTTCGGGGCCAGGGTGGCCGATCTGCTGCAGGCGGCCGGCGGCTTCCTGCCCTCCGCCGCCCGCCCGCTGGTGGCGCTCGCGGCGCCGCTCACCGACGGCCAGGTGGTGCAGGTGCCCGCGCTCACCTCGCTCACGGGGGTGGACCGCGTGTCCGTCAACTCCGCGGCCGCCGAGCAGCTGCAGAGCCTGCCGGGGGTGGGGCCCGCCATCGCCCAGCGCATCGTGGACCACCGGCCCTACTCCCGGGTAGACGACCTGCTGCGGGTTCCCGGCATAGGACCGAGCACGCTGCAGCGCCTCCGGCCGCTGGTGGGCCTTTGAGGCGTGGCGGTGAGGGGCCGCGCCGCGCCTGCAACGCTGTTCGTGCCGTGGCCGCAACCCGTGGCGGTGGGCATGCTGCTCGGCGTGGCCTCGGCCTTCGCCCTGCCCGTCCGCTGGGCGCCCTGGCTCGGCGCCTTGCTGCTCGTCTCGGCTCTCGCCCGTCAGGTGGCGGTGCGCACACCTTGGCCCACCGTCATCGACCTCCGCCGGCCGGCGCTGCTGCTGGGCTTCGCGCTCCCCATCCTCATCGGCGCGGGCGCGGGGCTCGTCCGGGCGGCGCTTCACGAGCTCAGGCCCGACCCGGTGGCCGGCCTGCACGGCCGCGCCCTGGAGTGGGTGGGCGTCAGCGACGGCGCGGTACTCCACGCCACCAGCCCCGTGAGAGCCAGCCTGGCCCTGGTGGCTCCGCGGGGCGGCTGGCAGGGCGCGGCGCCGCCCACGGGTCGCATGCGGGTGCAGGGGGTGGCCGAGGCGCCTGCCGGCAAGCGCAACCCCGGCGGCTTCGATCACGCGGGGCACCTCGGGCGGCGCGGGGTGAGCGCCCAGCTCTTCGTCGACCGGTACGAGCTCGAGCCGCGCGTGCCGCTGAGGCGGAGGCTCACGCGGGGCGTGGAAGCCGGGCTGGCACCCGAGGCGGGCGCACTGATGACCGCCATGACGCTCGGCTTGAGGGACGACCTGGGGGAGGTGCGCGAGCTGTTCGGCGCCGCGGGCATGGCGCACCTGCTAGCTCTCTCGGGCCTGCACGTGGGGGTGCTGCTGCTGGCTCTCGAGCGGCTCCTCCGCGCCACGCCGCGCTGGCGCACGCCGCTGCTCGCGCTTAGCGCCCTCGGCTTCGTGGCCCTCGTGGGCGCGGCCCCCAGCGTAGTGCGGGCCGTCACCATGGCGCTCGCCGCGCTGGCGAGCCGCGCGTTCGGCGCCGGACGGGTGCAGCCCTGGACCGCGCTGGCTCTGGCCGCCCTGGTCGGCCTGCTCCACGCGCCCCAGATGCTCTTCGATCTCTCGTTCCAGCTCTCCTACCTGGCGGTGGCCGGCATGCTGCTACTGCTGCCGCCCTGGTTGGAGCGCCTCGGGGCGGCCGACGTGCACGCCAACCCCACTAGCGCGGAGCTGGCCGAGCCGGAGCTGGCGCTGCTCGGCGCGGTGCTCTGGCGGAGGGGTCGCCGCGCGGCGCGGCAGGCGTTCCTCGGCGGTATGGCCGTGAGCGCCGCCGCGCAGTTGCCCTCCATGTCGCTGGTGCTGGGCGCCTTCGGGGTCCTGCCGCTGCTCTCGCCCCTCGTCAACGTGCTGGCCGTGCCGCTGGCCAGCTTGCTGGTGCCGCTGGGCTTCCTGGCGGGGGTGCTCGGCCTGGTAGCGGTGCCTCTCGCGCACGGCGTCAACCTCCTGACCGGCCCCCTCGTGCATGCCCTCATCGGCCTGAGCCAGCTTGGAGCCCGCACGCCGCTCCTCACCTGGGGCGAGGTCGGTTGGCTGGGGCACGCCTGCTGGGCCGCGTTCCTGGTGGCGCTGGCGGCCTGGGCCTGGCGCCCCGGCAGGCTCAAGCACACGGCCTGCGTGGCGCTGGTGGCCGGCGGCGTGGCGTGGGCGGTGCCGCCCGCCCAAGCGGCGCCCGACGTCTGGTTCCTCGATGTGGGGCAGGGCGACGCCGTGCTGATAAGGCTCGGCGGCGGCGACGCGGTGCTGATCGACGGCGGCGGCTCGCCCTTCTCCGACTTCGACGTGGGCAGCCGCATCGTCATGCCCGCCCTGCGGGCCCTGGGCGTCACCCGCCTCGCCGCGGTGGTGGCCACGCACCCCGACGCCGATCACGTGGAGGGCCTGCTGCCGGTGCTCGAGCGGTGGCGGGTGGGGTTGCTGGTCACGGGACCGCCGGACCCGGCGGTCCGGTTGGACGTGCGCCTGCGCGAGGTGGCCGAACGCCGCGGCATCCCCGTGCACGAGGCGCGGCGCGGTGAACGGTTGGCGCTGCAGGCTCGCCACGTGACGCTGGAGGTTCTCAACCCGGCGGCCAGCGCCGCCGGAGCCGTGAACGAACGCTCCGTGGCGCTGGTCCTGCGGCACCGCGGCGCCGCCCGCGCGCTCTTCCTCGGCGACCTCGGCTTGCCCACGGAGCCCGACCTGGCGGTCCCGCCGGTGGACGTGCTGATGGTCCCCCACCACGGCTCCCGCGGCAGCACCAGCGAGGGGCTGCTGCGCGCCGCCTCGCCGCGCTGGGCGGTCATCTCCGTGGGCCGCAACCAGTACGGTCACCCGGCACCCGAGGTGGTGCAGCGCCTCGAGCAGGCGGGCGTGCCGGTACTCACCACGCAGGACCACGGCGCCCTACGCTTCGACCTGAGGCGGCCCGACGCGCCGCTCACGGGTGTAGCCAGCGGTGCCAGGCCGCATGTAAGTGAGCTACCGGATCCGTGATAAGTTATTCACAATGCTCATGACCGTCCGCGTCCTCTCCGACCACGGTCCGGTGAGGGTAGAGCTGGCGCGGTGGCAGGACCGCCTGGTGGTGGTCAAACGTCTCCGCGGCTTCAACCCAACCTTCAGTCAGCGGCTCGAACGCGAAGCGGCCGTGGTGGGTAAGCTGCGCCACGAGAACATCGTGCCCCTCTTAGACGTGCAGGACGGCGGTTCCCTGGTTTACGCCTACTGCGCGGGCGTCTCGCTGGAGGAGGCGCTGGAGCGCGGGCCCCTCAGGCCGCGGCGCTCCGTGAGGATCATCTCGGACGTGCTGGCGGCGCTGGATTACGCGCACGGCCAGGGGGTCATCCACCTGGACGTCAAACCGGGCAACGTGCTCGTGAAGGGCGAGAGCGCCCTGCTCACCGACTTCGGCTTCG
>CAZPWN010000200.1:0-3787 GCA_964590475.1 uncultured bacterium
GCGCGCCTGCACGGGAAGAAGGTGCCCACGGGGGGCCGGGTGGAGTTGCTCCTGGTCCGGCCCGTGCCCGAGGTGCCGGCGGAAACGGCGCTTGCACAGGCCGCAGACGCGCTGGAGTGGGTGTGCCTGGGCCAGGCGAGCAAGGGGCTCAAGGCCGGCGCCCGCATCGCGCTCGAGGGTGGGGTGGAGGCGGTGATCACGCAGGCGCTGGGCGAAGGTGAATACCGGGTCCGGTTCGCCGCCGCGGCCGGGAGCGAGTCCTTCTCAACGTGGCTCGCTCGGGCGGGGCAGCTTCCCTTGCCGCCGTACATCGACCGGGCGCCCACCGCAGAGGACGAGACGCGCTACCAGACCCTCTTCGCCCGGACGCCGGGCTCGGTGGCCGCGCCCACCGCGTCCTTGCACTTCACGGACGCCGTGATGGCCGACCTGCAGGCGCGGGGGGTGGAGCGGGCCTTCGTGACGCTGGAGGTGGGGCCCGGGACCTTCCTGCCCGTGCGCGGGGAGCTGTCGCAGCACCGGATGCACCATGAGCGCTTCCACCTCCCGGAGGAGACGGCGCGGCGCATGGGCGAAGCGCGGGCGCGAGGTGGCCGGGTGGTGGCGGTGGGCACCACCGTGGTGCGGACGCTGGAGGGCGCCGCGGATCCGGAGACGGGGGCGTTGCGGCCGGGGCACGGAGACACCGCGCTGTTCATCCGGCCCGGGTACACCTTCCGGCAGGTGGATGCGCTCCTGACCAACTTCCACCTGCCCCGCTCGACGCTGCTGATGCTGGTGAGCGCGTTTGCCGGGCACGGCCAGGTGATGGCGGCGTACCGGGCCGCCGTCTCGCAGGGGTACCGGTTCTTCAGCTACGGAGACGCCATGTTCATCTCGACAGGAGGGGCGGCGTGAAGGGCGACGCGCGGGTTCCACCGGGGCAGGTCCGGTACGAGTTGCTCCACGAGGACAGGGACACCGGCGCCAGACGAGGCCGGCTGCACACGCCGCACGGGACCATCGAGACGCCGGTGTTCATGCCGGTGGGAACCGCGGGCAGCGTGAAGAGCCTGACGCCGGAGGACCTGTACGGGTTGAGCGCCCAGATCATCCTCGGGAACACCTACCACCTGATGCTCCGGCCGGGAGACGCGCTGGTGGGGGAGATGGGCGGGCTGCACCAGTTCATCTCCTGGGACCGGGCGATGCTCACCGACTCCGGCGGGTTCCAGGTGTTCAGCCTCTCGGAGAAGCGGAAGATCACCGAGGAGGGGGCGCGCTTCCAGTCGCACCTGGACGGCGCGTACCACCTGCTCACGCCGGAGCGCTCCATCGAGATCCAGGAGACCCTGGGCGCGGACATCATCATGGCCTTCGACGAGTGCCCGCCCGCGCAGAGCGAGCGGCGCTACTTCGAGGACTCGCTGGCGCGGACCACACGTTGGCTGCACCGGTGCGTGAAGGCGTGGTCGAAGGAGCGCTCCAGCCTCTTCGGGATCGTTCAGGGCGGGCTGCTCGAGGACCTTCGCAAGCGCCACGCCGAGGAGATCTGCGCGGTGGACCTGCCCGGGTATGCGCTGGGTGGCTATTCGGTGGGCGAGGCGCCCGAGGCGATGCACGACGGGGTGGCGTACTCGGCGCCGCTCTTGCCGAAGGACAAGCCGCGGTACCTGATGGGGGTGGGGACGCCCCTGGATCTCGCCACCTGCGTGGGGGCCGGGGTGGACATGTTCGACTGCGTGCTGCCCACCCGGACGGCGCGCAACGGGCTGCTCTACACGTCCGAAGGGCGGGTGGTGATCAAGAACGCCGCCTATGCGAAGGACCCGCGGCCTTTGGACCCTGCGTGTGACTGCTACACCTGCCGGACCTTCACCCGCGCCTACCTGAGGCACCTGTTCGTGGCGAAGGAATTGACGGCGATGCGGCTGAACACGCTTCACAACCTGCACTACTTCTTGCGGTTGATGGAGCGGGCGCGGGCGGCCATCGAAGAGGACCGGTACGCGGCGTTCTTGCGCGAGGTCCGCGAACGGCATGCGCCCACCGCCGGGAGCGAAGGATGACCCGGCGGCCAGCAGCCGCGGCAAGACGTCAGGCGCGCTTGACGAGATGGTCAGGGTGGCTTGACGAGTGCCCCGGGCGCGCCGCGCGAAGGTCAGGCGCGCTTGACGAATGGCTCAAGCCCGCGCCACGGAAAGCACGGCACGCTCGTCGAAGCAGAGTGGTGGCTTGAAGGTCCGGCCGTGCCCGCCAGGGCGGGTGGGCCCTGATAGAAGCTCGGCCCCATGAACCCCAGGCGCACACTCTGGATACTCTGCGCGGGCCTGGTCGGGGCCGCTTGCGCTGCTCCGTTCTCCACGAGCGCCCCTGGCCAGACCACACCGCGGCCGCAGCCCCTGCAGGCGAGGCTGGAGGCGGCGCTCGGAGCGCCCCAGTTGGGCTCCGCGCTGGCGGCAACCGCGATCGTCGGGGATGAGCGAGAGACGGCCGTGCGGGGCGTCCTTCATGGGGAGGGCCCGTCAGCGGATGCGCAGACGCGGTTCAACGTGGCGAGCGTCAGCAAGCTGCTCACCGCCGCGCGCGTGGTGAGCCTGGCGCACGCGCAGGTGATTTCGCTCGACGACTCGGTGGCGGACCACCTTCCCGGCGTCCGGGTTCTGGACGCCTCCGGAGCCGACCTCGCCCCGGCGATCACGCTCCGCCAGCTCCTCCGGCACACAGGAGGCCTGCCTCACTTCCCCCCCGACGTCGAACAAAGGGTGGCGGGCCGTTGGCAGGCGCCAGACCTGCTGGGCACCTTGACGCAGGCCTGGGACCTCCCGCTGGTCCGTCCGCCCGGGCAATACGGGTACTCCAACCTCGGCTACGTGCTCCTCGCGGCGATCATCGAGCGCGAAGGCCAATGCTCCTTCGCCGTCTGCATGAAGCTGTACCTCCAGGAGCTGGGGATGACCGGCGCGACCTTCTGGCCAGCGGACCTTCCGGCCAACGCCGCCCACGGCCTTGTGCGCGGTGACGGCGCCCCGGACTTCCACCCTCCCACCTGGTACGGGAGCCGCTATTCGCTCCCCTTCAGCGGGCTTTGGACGTCCATGCCAGACCTGGCGCGGTTCGGGGAGGCGCTGGCGCAGGCTGCGGTGGATCCCGAAGCGCCGCTGCACCTGATGACCACAGGTGAAGGCCATGGGCTCGGGCCCCTTCACGGCTCCTGGAGCGGGGCAGCCTCGCTGGAGCACGACGGCAGCGCCCGCGGTTTCCACGCAGCGCTGGTGGTGGTGCCCTCACAGCGGATGGTGCTCGCCATTGCCACCAACGGCGGGGACGAGACGCCCGAGCAGGCAGCGGCGTTCGGGGGTGCCGTCCGGCGGTTGTTGGAGGCGGTGGCCCCCTGAGTGGCTGCGCTCACTCTCGCGGCGGCTGATGCCTTCCGCTTCGTGGCGGGGTCCGCGCCGATACGGGCTGGGCGACGCGCGGTGGTCCCGCGCGCCTCAGGGCTTCGGGCGGCAGCTCTTCACGTCGGTGCCGGAGATGCCGTTGCACGCGTAGCCTTCGCGGCAGTCGCCCTGGTCTTCGCAGGTGAGGGCGCAGAACATCCGCTCTCCAGCTGCGCTGCAGACGGTGCCCACGCCGCAGGCCTTGTCGGTGCCTTCGTTGGTGCAGCCCTTGGTGCAGTAGCCCTCGGGGAAGTCGGTGTAGCAGTTCTGCCCGGTCTGGCAGTCGTCGTGGGTGGTGCACGCGTCCCCGGTGGTGTCCGGAGAGCAGGCCGAAAGGACGACCGCGGCGAGGAAGGCCGCCAGAGGCA
>CAZPWN010000201.1:0-3781 GCA_964590475.1 uncultured bacterium
TCATGTCGCGCAGCGACCCTGGCTCCATGGGGAAGTGGACGCTGGCGCTGATGCTAGCCTGGGTGGGCACGGCGGCCGTGATCCTTGCGGCGCCGCTCCTCATGCGCATCCTGCGCACGCGCGGGCTGGCGGCCATGGAGCGCCTGATGGGCATGATCCTGATAATGCTGGCGGTCGAGATGATCGTCGATGGCTTCCTGCGGCTGGCCTGAAGCTAGGCGCTTGCGGGCCGGTCACGCGGTTTGCGCCTGGGACGGGTCTCCCGAGAAGCACTTGTGCGGCAGTCGGCACGGAAGCCAGCTCGCCCATGGGCTACGGTGGTCCTCCTGTCGGAGGCACCCCCCTACTTTCCTCCGGTTAAAAGTTCGAAGGGTAGGCGTCGTTTCCTGCAACTCGTAGGCGCGATTTTCGCGTGCCGTGCTCCTGCCATCTCCGCTGACGCCCAACCCTTGGCCTGACGGCCAGAAGGAGCGCAGCATGACCGCACGCCACCGGACTACCACCCAGCGTCAAGCGCGCCCGCCCACCGTCTACGCTGTCCCCTCACCGAGCAGGCTCCGGTCGGTCCTGCGGGCCATAGGCCTGGCCCTGCTGGCTGTCGCGCTTCTACCGGCGGCGCAGGCGCAGCAGCTGGAGGCCAGCGGCGAACTGAGGGTGCTGGGCTTCGGCCTGCCCGACGAGATCGCCACCGAGCGCGTGGCGCTCTTCGAGGAGACCTACCCGGACATCGACCTGCAGCTGACCGAGGGCAGCATCGACCAGCAGCAGCTCCTGACCGCCATCGCCAGCGGCAACCCGCCCGACGTCGTCTACCTGAACCGCGCCGACCTCAGCACCTACGCCACGCGCGGTGCCATCCAGCCGCTGGGCCAGTGCCTGCAGGACGCCGGCATGGACGTGGGGCAGTTCCGTGAGGCGGCCGTGCAGGACGTCACCATCGACGGCGAGGTCTACGGCGTGCCCGACTTCTACACCGTCATCGTGATGGTGCTCAACACGGCCGCGCTCGAGGAGGCCGGCATCTCGGCCGACGAGTTCTCCACCGCCGACTGGGAGCAGCTGGCGCAGTGGAACCAGGCGCTGACCCGCAATGAGGGCGGCGACCTAACCCGCATCGGCTTCGACCCGAAGCTGCCCGAGTTCTTCCCGCTGTGGGTGCGCGCCAACGGGGGCCAGCTGCTCTCGGATGACGGCCGCACGGCCATGCTCAACAGCCCCGAGGCCGTCGAGGCGCTCGAGTACGCCGCCAGCCTGCACGAGGCGGCCGGTGGGCGCGCGCCGTTCATGGCGTTCCGCGACACCTGGGACTTCTTCGGAGCCGGCAACCAGATGGCCTCCGACCAGCTGGCCGCCTTCCCGATCGAGCAGTGGTACGTGAACGTGCTCTCCGACGTGTCGCCGGACGCGCCCGTGGCCATCAAGGCGTTCAGCGACCGCGAGGGCAACCCCATCACCTACGCCACCGGCAGCGCCTGGGCCGTCCCCACGGGCGCCGCCAACCCCGAGGCCGCCTGCGCCTTCATGACCACCATGAGCAGCCCCGATGCGTGGGAGCGGGCCGCGCGGGCGCGCGCCGACCTGCGCGCCGAGGCGGGTGGCACCTACACCGGCACCTACACGGGTAACACCGTGGCCGACGAGGTCATCTTCGGCGAGCTGGTGCAGCAGAGCGGCGACGCCAAGTTCGACGACGCCGTGCAGGTGATCGTATCGGTGCAGGACGCCGCCTTCTCCATTCCCCCCAACCCAGCGGGCGCCGAGTTCCGCCAGTCCTGGACCGACGCCGTGAACCGCGTGCTCAACGGCGAGCAGACCGCTCAGCAAGCCCTCGACCAGGCGCAGCAGGAAGCCCAAGCCGCGCTGGACAAGGCATGGGAGGAGTAGGCAAACCCGCGAGCATCGACGCGGCCGGGCGCCCAACGCGGCGCCCGGCCGCTCGCCCCCGCAGTGAGGGTGCGCCGCGCGGCGGGCGCGGCGGGGGCGGCGGGCTGCGGCGCGCGGAGGCGCGCGCTGCCTGGCTGTTCATAGCCCCCTGGGTCCTCGGCTTCCTGATCTTCACGGCGGGCCCGATGATCGCCAGCCTCTACCTGTCGTTCACGGAGTACGACGTGCTGCGGCCGCCCAAGGCGGTGGGCCTGGACAACTACTCGAAGCTCCTTACGGACCCGCGTCTACGCATAAGCCTCTGGAACTCGTTCTTCTACACCGCGCTCTTCGTGCCGCTCGCCACGCTGGTGGCGCTCTTCCTGGCGCTGCTGCTCGACCGCGTGCGCCGCGCCGCCGGCTTCTTCCGGACCGTCTTCTACCTGCCCTCGCTCACGCCCACCGTGGCGGTGGGGGCGCTGTTCCTGTGGATCCTCAACCCCAACGTCGGCCTCATCAACCGCGGCCTGGCGCTCGTCGGCATCGACGGGCCCGCCTGGACCACCGACCCAACCTGGATCAAGCCGGGCCTGGTGCTCATGAGCCTATGGAGCCTGGGGGGCACGGTGGTCATCTACTACGCCGCCCTGCGGGGCGTGCCCATCACGCTCTACGAGGCGGCGCGCATCGAAGGTGCCAGCGCGTGGCAGGAGTTCCGGCACGTGACCCTGCCCATCATCAGCGGCGCCATCTTCTTCACCCTCGTGGTCAACACCATCCACGCGCTGCAGATCTTCGACGAGGTCTACACCATGTACTTCGGGCAGATGGAGTCGGGGGCCGCCAGCAACGCGGCACTCTTCTACGTCATCTACCTCTTCCGGCAGGCGTTCGAGTTCCTGCACATGGGTTACGCCTCCGCCATGGCCTGGCTGCTGTTCGTACTGATCATGATCCTCACCGCCGTCCAGCTGCGCCTCAGCCGCCGCTGGGTCTACTACGAGGGGCGGTGAGCCGTGGACGTAGCCGAACGCCGCGTCAGCACGCTAGAGGCCGCCGCCCACGCCGAGCTGGCCACCCAGGAGCCGCGCCGCCGGCGCCCGCGCAACCTGCTAGCGCGCATCCTGTTCGTGGTGCTGCTACTGGGCTGCAGCCTGGTGTTCATGGCGCCGTTCGCCTGGCTGGTCAGCGCCTCGCTGAAGCTGCGCTCCGAGGTGTTCAACTTCGAGTGGATCCCCGACCCGGTGCAGTGGGTCAACTACGTGAAGGTGTGGCAGGCGGCCCCGCTCTTCGCATGGCTGAAGAACAGCCTGTTCGTGGGCGCGGTCGGCGGCGTGGCCGTGACGCTGAGCAGCTCGCTGGTGGCGTTCGGGTTCGCCTACTTCCGCTTCAAGGGGCGCGACACCCTGTTCGCACTGGTGCTGGCCACCATGATGCTGCCGCAGATGGTGACGCTTATCCCCGTCTACCTCATCTGGAACAAGCTGGGGTTCATCAACACGCTCGTGC
Organism: uncultured bacterium; assembly: GCA_964590475.1. Lineage (GTDB taxonomy): Bacteria > Deinococcota > Deinococci > Deinococcales > Trueperaceae > JAAYYF01. Next base: position 3,373 of record CAZPWN010000201.1, read on the forward strand.
CGCTGTGGGCGGGCAACCTGTTCGGCTCGGCCTTCTACATCTTCCTGCTGCGGCAGTTCTACCTAACCCTGCCGCGCGACCTCTTCAACGCTGCGCGCATAGACGGCGCCAACTACTTCCAGTTATGGCTGCGCGTGGCGTTCCCCCTGACGCGCACGGCGATGATCGTGGTGTTCATATTCGAGTTCAAGGCGCTGTGGACCGACCTCATGAAGCCGCTCATCTACCTGTTCGACAACACGCTCTTCACCATGCCGCGCGGCATCAAGACGCTGGTGGACCGCTTCGGGCAGGGCGGCGAGATGCAGTGGGAGATAGTCCTGGCCTCCACCGTCATCCTGACCGTCCCGCTGATCATCCTCTTCTTCCTGGGCCAGCGCTACTTCATCGAGGGCATCAGCGCCACGGG
>CAZPWN010000202.1:0-3773 GCA_964590475.1 uncultured bacterium
GGTCGGCCTCGTCCGTGTCCGTGTACTCGCTGGTGCGGAAGCCGAGCTCGCCGGCGAGGAACTCGTGGGTGGCCTGCAGGTCGGCGGCGAAGAGGTTTATGTGGTCCAGGCGCTGGATGGCGGCGCCGCGGTACTCGCCGTAGCGCTGCAGCTGCCGCTCCTGCTGCTCCTGCGAGGCGTAGAACGCCAGCGGGTGCCCGAAGGCGTCCGTCACGTGCAGCGTGCGGCCCTGGCCCCTGGCATCTGCGTCCTGCGCCCACTCGGCCGGCCGGCCCCGCTCCGTGAAGTAGGCGTGCGCCGAGTCCAGGTCGGCCTCGGAGCGTACCCGGAAGCCCAGGCGCAGGCAGCGGCCGGGGGCCTCCTCCTTCAGCACGAGCGAGTGGTGGCTGCGCTCCTCCAGGCCCCGCAGGTAGAGGGCGCCCGGTTCGGCCGCCGACACCACCAGCCCCAGGGCCTCCTCGTAGAAGGCGCACGAGCGCTGCAGGTCGGCCACGCCCAACTCCACGTGCGACACCCTCACGACGTCGAACGGCGGCGCGGGGTTGGCGGCCACCAGGGGGCTCATGCTAAGGCGCCTCTCTTCGTGCGGGACTCCTCGAGGAACTCCTCGATCCGCTCCACCAGGGGGTCTAAGTCGTAGCTCTGGTAGAAGGCGCCCTGCGTGCGCACGGGGTCACCGAAGAAGTACTTCTCGTAGAGGTTCTGCCGCCCCCCGAAGCCCGAGATGGTCATGTCCCACGCCAGGCGGAAGAGCCTGATGCGCTCGTCCGCGTCCACGTTCTTGGCCTGGAGGAACTTGTCCACCGCGTCCGCCATGGGCCCGTGCCTGTCGGCCTCCGTGGGGATCATGATGAGCCCGCTGGCGGACAGGAGCTGCAGCAGCTCCACCATGCGCGGGTAGACCTGCGGGAAGTAGTTGCGGGCCGCGTCGAGCGCCGCCCGGCCCGGCGTCATGGTGCCGAACTCGTCCAGCTCGGCCGTGGCCTCGGCCTGCGTGCGGTACGCCTTGAGCGTCTCCAGCACGATGATGAGCTCGGCCATCTTCTGCTGCACGTGCTGGAACTGGCCGCTGCCGATGGCGCGCACTATGCTCTCGGCCACCCCGAGGAACGCCTCCGCCTTGGCGATCTTGACGTTGATGACCTGGTGCGCCATCTGGTACACGGCGCCGGTGGCGGGGTAGGCGCGGTTGGCCAGCGCCACGTCGCCGTGCAGGAAGACGCGGTCCCACGGCACCAGCACGTCGTCGAACACCACCAGCGCGTCCATCTCGTCGAAGCGGGAGCCCAGGGGGTGGTCCTCGCGGCTCCGGCCCAGGTCGAGCGGCTCGCGGCCGATGAAGGAGAGGCCGGGCGTGGAGCAGGGCAGCGCGAACGCCAGCGCGTAGCGCACCATCTCCGGCTCCTCCTTGAGCACGGTGGAGGGGAAGATGAGGATCTCGTCGGCTATGGGCAGCGTGGCCAGCATGCGCGCGCCGCGCACGATGAGCCCCTCCTCCGTCTCGCGCACCACCCCGAGGGCGATGTACGGGTCGGGCAGCTGGTCCGCCCTGGCGGAGCGGTTGACCTGCGGGTTGGTGAGGGCGTGCGTGAGGCACAGGTCGTTCTCGCGCACGTGCTCGTAGTAGCGCCTGACGTTCTCGCCGAAGCGCGGATCGCAGCGCTCGAAGTAGCTCTGCGCCCGCGCGGCGGCCATCAGGTTCACGTTGAGGTAGTCGGGGCTCCGGCCTATGAAGCCCAGGCTGTGATTGGCCCACACCTTGTGCATCTCGGAGCGGCGCCTCAGGTCCTCCTGCGTGGTGGGCTCCATGAACGACATGCCCACGCGCTCACCGCTCGAGGGGCTCTCGTACGTCATCACGTCCACTAAGCCCGGCTCGTGCTGCAGGTCGTAGAGCTCGGCGATGGAGCGAGCTATGGAGGCCGTGGCCGGGTGAGTCGTGGGGTCCTCGACGCGCTCCCCGTCTATGTAGATGTTGGGCGGGTTGCGTTTCAGGCCTTCGAGGAACTGTCCACCTGTGCGTGCCGGCATGCTGCCTCCTAGTTGCCCAACCGGGGGATCGGGTGCTCCCCCAGGGCGATGGCGATGTTCTGGGTCTCCATGTAGAAGTCGAAGCTGTAGTCTCCACCGTCGCGGCCGATGCCGCTGTCCTTCATGCCGCCGAACGGGGTGGGCAGGTGGCGCACGTTGTGGGAGTTGACCCACACCATGCCCACCTCGAGGCCCTGCGCGAAGCGGTGGGCGCGGGCCACGTCCCTGGTCCAGACGTAGCCGGCCAGGCCGTAGCGCACGCCGTTGGCTATCCGCAGCGCCTCCGCCTCGTCGTCGAAGGCCAGCGCCGTGAGGACGGGACCGAAGATCTCTTCCTGCGCTATGCGCATGTCCGGCTTGGCGTCCACCAGCAGCGTGGGAGCCACGAAGTTGCCGCCGAGCGCCGCCTGCCCGCCCATGACGCGGGCGCCCTCCTGCGGCGCCAGCTCGAGGTAGCCGCGCACCTTGTCGGCGTGCACGGGGTGGATGAGCGGCCCCACCTCCGTGGCGGGGTCGAACGGGTCGCCCACCACCACCTTGGCGGCGCGCTCGGCCAGCCGGCGCGTGAACTCGTCGTAGATGCCGCGCTGCACCAGCAGCCGGCTGGAGGAGGTGCACCGTTCGCCGTTCAGGCTGTAGATCATGAACACGGCTGCGTCGAGCGCGCGCTCTAAGTCCGCGTCGTCGAACACCACCACGGGGTTCTTGCCGCCCAGCTCGAAGTGCACGCGCTTCAGGGTGGGGGCGCCCTGCGCCATGATGTGGCTGCCCGTCACGCTCTCGCCCACGAACGCCACGGCGCGGATGGCCGGGTGCTCGGTGAGCGCCTTGCCGGCGCCCTCGCCCAGGCCGTGCACCACGTTCCACACGCCGGGGGGCACGCCCGCCTCCAGCGCGAGGTGCGCCAGGTAGGTGGCGGAGAGGGGGCTCCACTCGGCGGGCTTGTGCACCACGGTGCAGCCGGCCGCCAGGGCGGGCGCGATCTTCCAGGTGGAGAGCATGAAGGGCGTGTTCCACGGCGTGATGACCGCCACGGGTCCTATGGGCTGCCTTCGCGTGTAGTTGAGGAAGTCGTCCGTGGGCAGGGCCAGGCCGTCGGCCGCGCCCGCTATGCGGTCCGCGAAGAAGCGGAAGTTGTCCGCGCCGCGCGCCGCCGCCTGGCGCATGAAGCGCAGCGCCTGGCCCGTGTCCAGCACCTCCAGCACGGCGATCTTCTCGGCATGCTGCTCGATGAGGTCGGCCAGACGGTAGAGGATCTGCCGCCGCTCCTTGGGGCTTGTGGCGCGCCACGCGGGGAAGGCGTCCGCGGCAGCTCGGGCGGCCGCGTCCACGTCGGCGGCGTCGCCGGCGGCCACCTCGGTCAGGTGCGCGCCGTCGGCGGGTGCGCGCGTTGCGAAGACGTCTCCGGACTGCGAGGCGCGCCACCGGCCACCGATGAGGTGACCCACCACCGGCGCCGCGGTGCCGCGGCCCGTCACGCCCGCCTGCTTCAGCAGCTCGTCCAGCGCCTCCAGGGCCTGGCGGCGGTTCTGTTCGGCCGCGCTTGCCGCGCCGGCGTTCGTGGCGCCTGGTCCGTTACCCCCTGCGCCGTCGCCGGCACCGTTCGTGACCCGGCTGCCCCGGCCGATGCCGGCATCGCCGTCACGGCCGGCATCACCGTCACGGCCACCTGCACGACCGTCACGATCACCTCCGCTGTCATCACTCGAGCGTGTCAGGTCGATCCCTCCTTCGGGTCACGC
>CAZPWN010000203.1:0-3710 GCA_964590475.1 uncultured bacterium
GGCGCCCGGCAGCTCCCCACAGTTACCTTAGTAAGGACGGTTTATAAACAGCTTTTGAAAGGTGAACCCAGTGGCGCTTCGCTCCGTACAGCACGATAACGTTAGAGAGCACAACAGATACGCGGTGCTCGAGGCGCTGCGCGAGCTGAAGAGCGGCACCCGGGCCGAGCTGGCGCGTCACACGTCGCTCAGCGTCCCGACCGTCACCACCATCGTCTCCGAGCTCGCAGGGCGCGGCGTCGTGGTGGACGGCGAGCCCGTGCCCTCCGCCGGCGGCCGCCCGGCGCGGCAGCACCACCTGGTGGCGCACGCGCGCAACGTGCTCACGCTCGATCTTTCGGGCGAGCGCCTGAGGGCCGGCCGAGTCGACCTCCTGGGCGACCTCACGGATCAGGAGCGGGCCGACGAGGTCAGGCTCGGCACCGACTCGTACGAGCGGCTCATCGACTGGGTGCTCACCCACATAGGGCGCGAGACCCAGGCGGGTCACCCCGTGAGCGCACTGGCGGTGGCCGTGCCGGGCGTGGTCGATCAGGCCACGGGCCAGGTGCGCCTGGCGCCCGCCCTGGGCTGGAGCGACGAGCCCGTGGGCCAGGCGCTCAGCGAGGCCACCGGCCTGCCCGTGCTGCTGGAGAACGACGTGAACGCCGTAGCGCTGGGGGAGTTCCTCCACGGCGCGGCGGTGGGCAGGCGCAACGTGCTCTACGTGTCCCTGGGCAGCGGCATCGGCGCGGCGCTCGTCATCGACGGTGTGCTGTACCGCGGCGCCAACGGGGCGGCGGGCGAGTTCGGCTACTCGCTGTTGCCCGGCCTGCCCGAGGCGGGGCTCGACCTGGGCGCCAGCGGACCGTTCGAGCAGCACCTGCTGGGCATAGCGGACGAGTTCCTCCAGGACGGCCTCGTGGACGTAGGGACGCCTGAGCGCGCGGAGGCGTTCGAGAGGCTCAGCCATAAGCTGCGCCTGGCCCTCCACAACCTGGCGTGCGTGCTGGACCCGGAACTGATCGTGGTGGCGTGGGCAGCGGACCCGCGCGGCGAACTCGCACGTTCGCTGGGCGAGAACTGGGTCACGCCCCTACCCGTGAACATCGTGGCCGGCTCCCTGGGCGCCCGCGCGGCGCTGCACGGCGTCGGCCACCTGGCGTTGGGCCGCCTGACCGCCGGTCTGTGCGGCCTCGAGCAAGGCGAATGGAGTAACCCGTGAGTTACGAGAGCCTGCGCGTCATAGACGTGCACACGCACTTCCCCATCCACAACAGCATGGACATGCCGGCCGCCGAGCCGCGCCACCCGCTCCTGGAGGCCTACGCCCGCGAGCGCGGGCAGCGCATGCGCGCCGAGTGGAACACGGAGCCGGCCGAGCCGCTGGCCCGCACCGACGAAGAGGTGGACGCCGCGCTGAAGCGCTGGCTGGGCGAGACCGAGAAGTACGGACTGGACAAGGTGGTGTTCGTGTCCGGCGGCGGCAACGAGCGGCTGGCCGGCCTGGTGGGGCGCCACCCGGACAAGTTCATCGGCCTGGCGCACCACCAGCTCGAGCCGGGCGCCGGCGCCAAGCTGCGCCGCGCCGTCGACGAGCTCGGCCTGCGCGGCTACAAGCTGCTGGGCCCCACCACCGAGTACGCCTTCGAGGACCCGCAGGTGCGGGACGTCTGGGAGTTCCTGGCGGAGCGGCGCCTGCCGGCGCTCATCCACTTCGGCTTCCTGGGCCGCGGCGGCGGGGTCGTGCAGCACCCGCGCATGAGCCCGCTCTCCCTCTTCGAGGTGGCGCGCGACTTCCCCGAGATCCCCTTCATCATCCCGCACTTCGGCGCCGGCTACTTCCGCGAGCTGCTCGCGCTCTGCTGGAGCCTGCCCAACATCCACATAGACACCTCGGGCAGCAACCAGTGGATGCGCTGGATGCCCTACGAACTCACCCTCGAGGACCTGTTCCGCAAGTCCCTCGAGACGGTGGGCCCCGAACGGATCCTGTTCGGCTCCGACTCGAGCTACTTCCCGCGCGGCTTCTCCGAGCGTTACCTGCTCGACCAGCTGCGCGCCTGCTACACCATGAACGTGCACCAGGAGGACGTGGAGCTCATCTTCGGCGGCAACGCCGCGCGGCTCCTGCAACTGGATGAACCCGGCGGCGCTCCGGGCGAGGGGAGGGACGCTTGAGCACCTGGCATCCCGCCTACCGTGAGGGCGTGCTGGCGGGCGATTACCGCTTCGCGGCCGAGAACCTGCTGCACCACTTCGTGGACGCCATGACGGCGCACCTCGACACGGTGCTGCGCATGCCCGCCTACTCGGCGCCCGAGGTGCAGGCCCAGGGAGCCGAGCTGCGCCGCGCCCTGGTGGCGCTACATGACGAGCCGGTCCCCGAGCAGGCGGCCGACGTGCCGGACCTCTACTTCGCGCTCCAGCGCAAGCTGGAGGCGGAGCACGGCGACGCCGTGGGCCTCATCCGCGTCGGCCTCTCCCGCAACGACCTCGACATGACCGTCTACAAGATGAGCGGCCGCGTCTACCTGCTGGCCATCGGCGCACGGCTCCTCAGGCTACGCGAGCTTCTCCTCGAGAAGGCCGAGGCGCACTTAGGGACGGTCGTCATCGCCGAGACGCACCACCAGCCCGGCCAGCCCACCACCGCCGCGCACTACCTGGGCGCGGTGGAGGATCAGCTGACGCGCGATTCGGACCGGTTGCGGGCGGCCTACGACCGCATGAACTTCTCCCCCCTGGGCGCGGCGGCCCTCGCCGGCAGCAGCCACCCGCTCGACCGCGAGTTCACGGCGCGGCGCCTCGGCTTCAGCGCCCCCGTAGCCAACACCTACGACGCCGTATCGTCCGCCGACTGGGAGTTCGATCTCGTGAGCGTGGCGCAGAGCGTTGCTTTAGGTCTGGGCAGGTTGGTAACCGACATGCTCGCCTGGGCGGCCAGCGGCAGGTACCGTCTCGATGACGAACTGGTACAGGGATCCTCCATCATGCCGCAGAAGCGCAACCCCGTCTCCCTCGAGCACACCCGCACGAAGCTGTCGCGGGTGGTGGGCGCTGCCAGCATGTTCTACTTCTCCAGTCACAACATCCCCTTCACGGACCTGAACGACTTCGGTCCCGACATGCAAGGAGCGCTGGCCTCACAGCACAGGCAGCTCAAGGGCGCGCTCGACCTGCTCACCGCCTGCCTGGCGGGGGGCGACTTCGATAAGCGCAAGCTGGCGGAGCTGGCGGCGGCCACGGACACCACGGCCACCGAGCTCGCCGACGTGCTGGCGCGTGAACATGGACTTTCCTTCCCAGCAGCGCACGGCGTGGCCGCGCGCCTGGTGAAACTGATGTTCGAACAGGGCAGGCCGCTGACCACGGCCGGCCCCGCCGACATAGAGGCCGCGGGAGGACCGCGGCTCACGGCGGAGGAGGTGACGGCGGCGCTAGACCCCGCCGCCTTCGTGAGGCGCCGCGCCGGGATCGGCATGCCGGCGCCCGAGGTCATGAGCACCCAGCTCGTCCGGGCACGGGAGCGGCTGAACGCCGACTCCGTAGCCCTGCGGGAAAGAGAAGGCGCGCTCTACCGCGCTACGGCGCAACTGCGCGGATCAGAAAAGGAGATTGCATGAAGCGAGTTCTACTAAGCTTGGCCGTGGTTCTGGGGTTCGGTATGGCCGCAGCCCAGACCACCATCACCTACTGGCAGTACGACTACGGCACGCGTGTCGACGCCA
>CAZPWN010000204.1:0-3708 GCA_964590475.1 uncultured bacterium
AGTCGTTCGAGCCGCCACCGGGCACGCCGCGGCCCGAGCGCTACGACCTGCCGCCACTCATCACGACCTCGGCCACCAGCGCCGAGCTGACCAAGTACGCCGCCAACTCGTTCCTGGCGACCAAGATCAGCTTCATCAACGAGTTCGCCATCCTGGCGGAGAAGGTAGGCGCCGACATCACGGAGGTGGCGCGCGCCATCGGCCTGGACCAGCGGATCGGCAGTAGGTTCCTCAACGCCGGCATCGGCTGGGGCGGCAGCTGCTTCGGCAAGGACACCGCGGCGGTCCTGGCGCTGGGCAACACCTACGATTTCGATCTGCAGCTGGTGCGTTCCGCCATCGAGGTCAACCGCCGTCAACGCCTCTTCGTGGTCGACAAGCTGCAGCGGCACCTGAAGGTGCTGAGGGGCACCACGATCGGCCTCCTGGGCCTGGCGTTCAAGGGCAACACCGACGACATGCGCGACTCGCCGGCACTTACGCTCATCGAGGAACTGCACGAACGCGGCGCCGTCGTGCGCGCTCACGACCCGATAGCCGTAGCCACCGCCAAGCGACACTTCCCCGACCTGCCGGTCGAGTACGCGGAGGACGAGGTGAGCCTGGCCCAGGGCTGCGACGCCGTGGTGGTGGTGACGGACTGGGACCAGTACCGCCAACTCCCGCTCGAGGAGATCAAGTGTGCCATGCGGGGCGACCTCATCCTGGACGCGCGTAACCTGCTCCAGCGCCAGAACGTCGAGGCCGCGGGCCTGCAGTACGTCGGCGTGGGCCGCTGACTAGCGAGATCGCAGCCTAACTAGGCTAGGTAGGTAGGCCTGGCGCCCACGCGGTGAAGGGTGCCAGGCCTACGCCTTTGTCTTACCAGCCTCCGAAGGTAGAACCGGGCGCCACGAGCGCCGCACGCACGCGCAGTTCCATGGGGAAGTAGGGAGTGAGGTCGATGGGGGAGCCGTCGGCCTCCCGCGTGTAGCGGTCGTCGAGCGGTCTGCCCATGGCGTCGCGCAGCACCACCAGTAGCTGCGAGATGCCCTGGCTCCAGTCCACGTCGCCGCCGGACAGCCCGGAGAGCGGGACCGAGGTGCTCACCGTGCCGGACGAGGGCAGGACCATGGCGTTGGAGTCCGTGCACAGCGGGCTCACCACGCTGAAGTCGCCCGGCACGACGCAGAACTGCAGCGAGACGGGTTCCGCGCTCGGGCGCGAGCCCACCTGGACCTGCACGTGGAGCGTGCCGTTGCCGTACGAGACGGGGTCCGAAAGGTCGCGACCCTGCTCCAGCTCGGGCGCCAGGAAGATGAAGGCCCCCTGACCGCCGGTAGAGGCCTTGGCAGCGCGCACGGTGGTGTCCACCAGATCGAGCGTGGGCCCGGTGGCGCTGCCAGTTGGACGCGCCGGGGTGGGCGTTGGCGGAGGGGTCGGTTCCGGCTCCGGCGTGGGTTGTGGCGTAGGAAGGGGCTGGGGTGTCGGCTCCGGCTCGGGTTCGGGCTCAGGTTCCGGTTCGGGCTCAGGTTCGGGCTCAGGTTCCGGCTCCGGTTCCGGTTCGGGAGTTGGGACCGGCTCGGGCTCGGGTTCGGGTTCCGGCTCGGGTAGCGGCTGCGGGGCAGGTTCCGGCTCCGGTTCGGGCAACGGCGGCGGCGTGGGTTCCGTGATCACCGGTGGCGGTACCGGCGCGGGTACTTGCGCGGCGGCACGGGCGTCCAGCTCGGCGTAGTAGGCCAGCGCCTGGTTGGCTTCGGAGTCGTTAGGTAGTAGTGCGGCGAGCTTCTCCCAGAGCGCTCGCGCCCTAGTGGCTTGCCCTAACTGGCCGGCGGCCGCGGCCGCTCCCCGTAACGCGTCCGTGAAGTTGGGGGACGACTCGGCCGCCGACTCGAAGCGTTGCAGCGCGGCCGCGTAATCGCCCTGGGCGTAGAACTCCCGGCCCGCCAGATAATCGTCCGCCGCGTTCCCTCCGTAATTGGCGGCCAGCCGTGCGCGCACGAGCATGGGCGCCACGCTCGGCACGGCGTCGGCAGCCAGAGCCAGGTTGGTGGCGGCGGCGGCGAAGTTGCCGAGATCCAGCTCCGCCTGGCCCAGAACCGCGGCGATCTGCACGTTACCCGGGTCGTACGCCTGCGCTTGGCGGAGCAGGTCCGCCGCCCGCGCCGAGTCGCCGCTCCTGAAAGCGGCGTAGCCAAGGGAACTGGCAGCCGCAGCCGCCTCGATGCGGGCGTTGGCGTCCATGTTGCCGCCGGCTGCGCGGTAATCCTGCCACGACTGCCAGGCGGGTCCGAACCAACCCGTTATGCCGTACGCCTGAGCGAGGAACCGGTGCGGTTCGGGCCGTCCGGGCGCGAGGTCGCTGGCGCGCTCAGCGGCGCGGAAGGCCTGGCGCCACAGCGGCTGATCGGGTCGGTGACTCTGGTAGGCAGCCAGGGCTTCCGTGGCGGCGGCCTGGGCCTCCCTAAGAGCAGCAGCGGCCTCCTCGGGGAGGCCCGACTGCGCGCTGGCCGAGATGGCGAACGCGAGCAGGAGGGTGGTCAGGGTGAGGCGCACCGCGCGTAACATGGTCACATACACATTATCGACCGTAACGCTTCCGGGAGGGGGTGAACGCCGACCCGGGGCGGCGCGGTGATGCAAGAACGGAATCCGAAGCTCGTAACTGACACTATCGGTTCAGGTAATGTTCGAGAGTCCACAAGGCGTAAGAGAACCTACCGAGGCCGGACTGAGGTCGCGGTGGGGAGGAAGGCAGGTTGGGGATGCGTAGATATCTCATCGCGGTGGCCGCGCTGCTCTTCGTGGCGGTCGGCATCACGCAGGTGGCGGGAGGTGAATGGGGCCGGGGCGCCGTAGCGAACCTGAACGAGTCGGGCGTCGATACGGGCTTCCCGGACGGTTCGTTCCTGGGCGACAACCCCGTCACCGGTTATCAGGCCGCCATCCTCGTGGACCGGCTACTGACGCGGATGGACCTGGCAACCGGCTGCACCGACGCTGCCGCTGGTGCCGGTGACCCGGGCTTCCGCTTCACGGACGTGCCGCAGGATCACTGGGCTGCCAATGCGGCTGCCAGGGTGGCCGAGTTGGGTGTTAGCGAGGCGTTCCCCGAGGGAACCCTGAACGGCGACGAATACCTGACCGGGTACCAGACCGCGCTGCTCCTCAGCCGTGCGGTGGACGTGGTGGACGCCAAGCTGGCCTGCGGGGAACAGACCGTGACCGAGCGTCTCGGTGCCATGAGCGCGGAGATCGCGGAAGTTAGGGCGGACATCGCTTCCGGCGCCCTGATCGGCCCCGAGGGGCCGGCGGGACCCGCCGGCGAGCCTGGACCGCCGGGCGAGCCCGGGCCTGCAGGACCGCCGGGCGCCACGGGTCCGGAGGGGCCGGCCGGTCCCCCGGGTGAGCCTGGATCCCCGGGACCGGAAGGTCCAGCGGGCCCAGCCGGCGACGTCGGACCGGCGGGACCGGCAGGTCCAGCTGGCCCCACCGGCACCCCGGGACCGGCCGGTGCCGACGGCATGGACGGACTCGCCTGCTGGGACCTCAACGGCAACGGTGTCCAGGACTTCGCTGAGGACGTCAACCAGGACGGCATCTGGGACGCGCAGGATTGCGTAGGCCCCGCTGGCCCTCCAGGACCGGCTGGTCCTCGAGGCGATGCGGGCGCTACGGGCCCGGCTGGGCCTTCGGGAGCCCGGGGCGAAGCTGGACCGCCGGGGCCGC
>CAZPWN010000205.1:0-3700 GCA_964590475.1 uncultured bacterium
TGGTTTCGGGAGGCAAAGCTCTCGCGTAAAGGTTGTGGAGAGGCTCTTCCGGTCAGGGCGCGATAACCTTCCCTCACCGTTTCAGTTTCCCCCTTTTACGGGCTCATACACCTCCGCAGGCGTTGTCTGAAGCAACGTTATGAGAGGCACCGAATCACTGGATTTCGCCGTGGTCAACACCGAGTTGCGGCACGCCCAGGGCGTTTACGACGTCCTTAGGCTAGCCAACGGCTACCCTACCGATCGCTATTGCCACTGCATCAACCCCGAGGCCGTCGTGGAACAGCTGGAGCGGTTCCCCGAAGGGCAGTTCGTGGCCATCGTCTACGAGGATGGCCAGGAGAAGGTGGTCGGCATGGCCACCACCATGCGCACCCGCCGCTCGCCCGACGAGCGGCCCCTCCCCTGGTACGACATGATCGGCAGCTTCGGGCTGCGCAACCACGACCCGGACGGCGAGTGGCTGTACGGCGTTGAGATCGCCGTGGATCCCGACTACCAGAAGCAGGGCGTGGCCTCCGCGCTCTACAAGGCGCGCCTCAGCCTAGTAGGCAAGTTCGACCTGAGAGGCTGGTACGCAGGCGGCATGCTCATGGGCTACCACCGCTACCGCGACCAGATGAGCCCCCGCGAGTACGGCGAGCACGTGCTGGCCGGCCGCCTCACGGACCCGACGGTCAGCATGCAGCTGCACCGCGGTCTCGAGGGGCGCGCGCTCATCGAGGGGTACTACCCCGAGTGGGTGGCGGGCGACTGCGCGGTGCTGCTGGTGCACGAGTCGCAGAAGGTGGAGAGGCGCCGGCGCGGCGCCCCGGCCGGCCTCCGCGAGCTCGGCCACCTGGCACCCGCCAACTGAGGCGAGGCTGACGCGTGGCCGCCTACCCCAACATGCAGGGCCCAGGCGCTAACGGCCCGGCTCCCAACGAGACCAAGGGCGAGCACGATCCCGATATATACGACGTCATCGTGCTCGGCGCCGGCATGGCGGGCCTCGCCGTCGGCCACGCCCTGCTCGAGGACGATCTGGACGTGGTGCTGCTGGAGGCGCGCGAGCGCTTGGGTGGCCGCGCCTACACCGACAGGCAGTTCGCCGGCTTCCCCGTGGAGTTCGGCGCCGAGTTCATCCACGGCGAACGCGCCGTCACCTGGCGCTGGGTCGACAGGCTCGGCCTAGCCACCGCGCACTGGAACAAGCAGGATGACTCCTGGTTCCGGCTGGCGGACGGCCGCCGCCTCACCCTGCGCGAGGCTCGTGAGGCCAGCCCGGCGCTCGACGTAACCCGCGCCTGGCGGCTGCCACCCGAACCGCCGCGGCCGCTCGAATCGTTCGGCTACTACCTGCAGCGCATAGGCTTCGACCTAGATCAACTCGACTACGTTCGGCGCACCTTCGCCAACGCCCAGGGCGAGAGCATGCGGTTCCTGGACGCCACCGCCACACTCGAGGGTCTGGGCGCCCGCGAGCTGGACGGCAAGGAAGACCACCGCATCCTCGAGGGCTACGGCGCCATCGTGGAAGCGCTCGGTGTGGGCCTCGACATCCACACCCAGTCCGTGGTGACGCAAGTGAAGTGGGATGAACGGGGCGTGGTGGTGACCACTGATGCCGGTCACGTGTACCGCGGCCGCAGCGCGGTGATAACGCTGCCTGTAGGCGTGCTCCAGGCGGGCGACGTGCAGTTCGACCCGCCCCTGCCACAGGAGAAGATGAAGGCGCTGGCCGGGCTGGGCATGGGCCCGGTGGCCAAGTTCGTGTACCGCTTCGCCGAGCAGCTCACGCCGGACGAGATCCACGCCATCTACGCCGCGGGCAACCCGCCCATGTGGTGGTCGCCCTCGGCCACGCAGCAAGGGACCGAAGCCTTCGTCTGGTCCGCGTTGGTCTCCGGCGACGGCCTGACGGAGCTGCTGCGTTACGGCGAGGAGGAGGCGCTCGAGCTGGCGCTCGAGGCGTTCCGACTGGAGGTGGGCCGCCCCGGACTGCGCCCGCTGGACGCACGCGTCATCGACTGGAGCGCCGACCCCTTCTCGCGCGGCGGTTACAGCCACGTGAGGCCCGGCCACTTCGGCGCGCGCGAGGAGCTGGCCGAGCCCACCCCGCCCCTCTTCTGGGCGGGCGAGGCAACCGCTCCCGAGGAGCGCTCCGCCACCGTGCACGGCGCCATCCTCTCCGGCGAGCGCGCCGCGGTGGAGGTACGGGGAGCGCTCGCCGCGCAGGACACGGACGAGGCGCAGGCCGTAACCTGAGCTTCAGAACCACGAAGCGCCGAGGCGCTAAGGAGAGCGAACAGATGGCGGACATCGTCAACCCTGCCCCCGTCACGGAGGCCCAAGGGGGCATTAGCCTCGTAACCGAAGTACCTGGTCCCAACAGCCGCGCGTTGGCGGCTCGCCGCGACGCGGCGGGGGCGCGCGGCGCCGCGCGCCTGACTGACGTCTCCGTAGCGAGCGCACACGGCGCGTACGTGACGGACGTGGACGGCAACCGGCTCCTCGACTTCGCCGGCGGCATCGGCGTGCTGGCCATCGGCCACACGCCGGGCGGCGTGGTGCGCGCCATGCAGGAGCAGGCCGAGAAGCTCGTGCACATGTGCGCCATCGTGGGCACCTACGAGCCGTACGTGGAGCTGCTCGAGCGGCTGGTGGAGCTGGCCCCCGGCGACTTCCCCAAGAAGGCCGTGCTCCTCAACTCCGGCGCTGAGGCGCTGGAGACGGCCGTGAAGATCGCCCGTGCCCACACGGGCAGGCAGGCCATCGTGGTCTTCGAGGGCGGCTACCACGGCCGCACCAACCTGACCCTCGGCATGACCAGCAAGTACGGCCTCTTCAAGAAGGGGTTCGGCCCCTTCGCCAGCGAGATCTACCGCCTGCCGTTCCCCGACCTCTTCCGGCGCCCCGCCGGCATGAGCGAGGAACAGGCCATCGACCTGGCCATCGAGGGTCTGGACAAGGCCATGGTGTCGCAGGTGGACCCCAGCGCCGTGGCGGCGTTCGTCATCGAGCCGGTGCAGGGCGAGGCCGGCTTCCTGCCCGTGCCCGCGCGCTTCCTGCAGCGCCTCAGGCGGATAGCCGACGAGAGCGGCGCCGTGCTGGTGGCCGACGAGGTGCAGTCCGGCATGGGCCGCACGGGGCAACTCTGGGCCGCGCCCCAGTTGGGCGTGGTTCCCGACCTGATCACCACCGCCAAGTCGCTGGCGGCCGGCATGCCTCTCTCCGCGGTGGTGGGGCGCGCCGACATCATGGACGCGCCGCACCCGGGTGGGCTCGGAGGCACCTACTCCGGCAACCCGCTCGCCTGCGTGGCGGCGCTCGAGGCGTTAGATGTCATCGCCAGCGAGGAGTTCCTCGCCCGCGCCCGCGCGGTGGGCGAAAGGTTGCGCGCCGGGCTAGAGCGCATAGCCGCCCACCAACCGCTGGCGGGCGAGGTGCGCGGCATGGGGCCCATGCTGGCCATCGAGTTCGTGAAGGACACTGCGGGCAAGGAGCCCTACCCCGACCTGGTGCTGGAGATAACCAAGCAGGCGCTGGCGCGCGGTCTCATCGTCATCCGTGCTGGGCTCTACTCCAACTGCATCCGCCTGCTGCCGCCGCTGAACCTCACCGACGCCGAGGTGGACGAGGGTCTGACGGTGCTGGCCGAGGCCGTCGCGGCAGCGGTGGCCAAGGTCGCCCCCGCGTGATACGACAGTAAGCAAGACCT
>CAZPWN010000206.1:0-3692 GCA_964590475.1 uncultured bacterium
GTCTTGACTCTCCCCCAAGGGCCTACCCCAAGCTGACCTCATGCCGGTAGACCAGACCGCCACCCACCTGATGAGCATCGGCCGCTTCTCGCGCGAAAGTCGCTTGAGCCTCAAGGCCCTGCGACTCTACGCCGAGCTAGGACTGCTGCCGCCCGCACACGTGGACGAGCAGAGCGGCTACCGCTACTACGCCCCGGAACAACTGGAGCAAGCGCGGCTGGTGTCGGCGCTGCGGCAGCTCGAGATGCCGCTCGCGCGCATCGCCGAACTGCTCGAGCTGCCGGAGGTCGAGCGGGCGAGGGCGGTCGAGGAGTACTGGCGAGGCGTGGAGGACGAGGTGGGCGTCAAGCGTCAGCTGCGCGCCGGCGTCCTGCGGCGCCTCAGGAACGAGGTCGAGATCATGCACGAAGTGAAGACGAGAACCGTACCGGAGCGCAAGTTGCTGAGCATCGAGGAGCGCACGCTGGCGGACGAGCTGCCTAACGTGATCACACGCAGCATGGACGCGCTCATCACGCACGCCAACCAGGCCGGCGTGGAGCAGGCGGGCCCCATGCTCGTCATCTTCCACGGCATCGTGTCGCTCGATGCGGACGGCCCCGTGGAGGTGTGTATGCCGGTGGCGGGCCCCGTGGAGCCGTTCGACAACGCGCGCGTACGGCTGGAGCCGGCTTACGAAGAGGCGTACGCACGCATAACCGTCAGCGAGGTCGAGTACCCCCGCATCCTGCGCGCCTACGAGTCGGTCGAAACGTGGCTCGAGCAGAGCGGCAAGACCTGCATCGCCTCACCGCGCGAGGTCTACTTCACCGCCTGGGACGGCCTGGGGCCCGACGACGAAGCGTGCGACGTGGCGTTCCCGTACGCGACCGCCTGAACGAGTGAGGACCGTGACCGGCGGGCTCTTCCCTCGCCGGAAGCTGAGTGGAGCATTCTTTCGGTCATGGCCCTTGCAAGAAGCTGCTCGTCGGGTGTGGCTTACGCGCCGTGGTCGCTGTAGTCGCCTTGCAAGCCCTCCGCCATACTCAACATCACCGCGGGCGCTATGGTGATGAAAGGCAGCACCCAGATCACGGCGATACCGAGCGTCAGGCCCACGAGGCCGCCTAACAGGCAGCTCAGAAGCACGTAGAGCAGGTACTGACCCAGGTTGTTGAACACCAACGTGAACGAACTCGCGATGGCGCTTAAAGGATCCATGTCTCGGTCCACCAAGTAGAGAGGCCAGAAGCCCAGCGGGACGCTCACGAGCGCGAACAGCGCCCACCAGCCCACGCCGAAAGTGGTCTGCACGTACATGAACAGCATGGTTAGGGGCACCGTCACCATCAGGACGGCCGGCAGGCGCTGCATCTGGCTGAAGGCGCGAGCGAAACTCAGCCGC
Source organism: uncultured bacterium (assembly GCA_964590475.1). Classification (GTDB taxonomy): domain Bacteria; phylum Deinococcota; class Deinococci; order Deinococcales; family Trueperaceae; genus JAAYYF01. Next base: position 1,385 of record CAZPWN010000206.1, read on the forward strand.
TCGCCAGCAACGACCAACAAGCCGACCGTCGCGTAGGCCAACAGCGTTACGCCGGATATAACGCCGGTCACGAGGAAGTACCCCAGCGAGGCGGGCCTTCCACCCAGGGGGCCCGGACCGAAGAGTTGGCTGACCAAGTACTCGGATACGCCTACCAGCAGCCCGATCAGGAACACGTGCCGCTTGGTGCCCTTCATCAGGCCGCGCGTAACGGAGATCGCCTGGCCTACCTCAAAGCGACCCGTGGCGCCCTGGGTTGGCGAGATGGTGCTCATGACGCCCCCTATCGGCTTGTGGCTCTACTATGACTCTAACAACGATCCGGCGCGGAATGAAACTCGGCACGTTCAAGGCGCGCAGGGCTCCCCCCAGTTCGGTTTGGGCAGAGTCCAACTTATGGCACCTCCGCTGAATCCGAGCGGTTCGGTGGGTAGCCGTTCGACGCACCATCCGCTTAGGTCCTGGTTGAAAGCGGACGCGCCGTTGAACATCTGGAACATCCTCGTCACGTTGCGGGTGTCCCAGGCGCCGATGTCCTGGTCGAAGGAGCTTGCGGAGATGAACATGAGCGTCATGTCCGTCACCTGGCTCGTATCCCACCTACCGATGTCCTGGTCGAACGCTCTGGCGGAATAGAACATGCCCAGCATGTTGGTCACCTTGCTTGTATCCCACCGGCTTATGTCGTGGTTGAACGCTTGAGCGTTGGAGAACAGGTCCTGCATGTCGGTTACGTTGCTGGTGTCCCAGCTGCCGATGTCCTGGTCGAACACATAGGCGCCATGGAACAGGCCACGCATGTCCGTCACGTGGCTGGTGTCCCAGCCGCCGATGTCGTAGTTGAACGCTCCGGCCGAGTTGAACGCGTCCTTCAGGTTCGTGACGCCCGCGGGCAGGTAACTGGGGACCACGGTAAGGTTGCCAGCGCCCAAGAACGCACCCTCCAGGCTGGTGAACTCCAACTCGCCCCAGGAGCGCACTGCCGTCATCATCCGTGCGTCCGACCCACCGTCCAACCCCAGTCCGAAGCGGGTCTCGCCAGTTGAACGGCCGGTGATGCTGATCGTGTAATCGCCGTCATCCTCGTAAACGTGTGATGGACCAGCTGGGTCGGTGATCTCCTCGATCTGCCCGTCACCCCAGTAGACGGTGAGGTTGCCGGCACCGAAGAGGGGCAGTCGGAACTCCGAATCGCTGTCCAACCAGGTGCTTATGGTCAGTACCATCGCAGGGGTGACCGTAATGTTCACGCTGGCGCTAACGCGCGGGTCGACGACGCTAGCCGCGGTGATGTTGGCGCTTCCTGCCTGTTGGCCCGTCACCGTTCCGCTGGCGTCCACGCTGACCACGTCGTAGTCGCTACTGGCCCACGTGACCTCCCGGCCCAGGTCACCGGTAGCCTCCACGCTGGCCGTCAGGGTGAGACGCACGCCGTTCGGAAGGCTGCGGTCGCCGCCGTCTATGGACACTCCCTCCACGCGAGCGGTGCCCTCGATGTTCACGTTCACGGTGGCAGTGGAGGTAGCGCCACGGACGTCGCTGACGGTGTAGCTGAAGCTGTCACGTGCCGATTCCCCGACCAGTAGCGCACCGTAGGCGCCCTCCGGGTCGTAGGTGATCACGTCCGCCGCCATGTCGAAGGTGACGCGCGCGTTGCCGCTGACGCTCGTGACCGTCAGATCGTCGCCCTCGTCGTTAGCTACGAGCTGGCTGGCGGGGATGAGCAACGGTAGGTCCTCCGCCCTGACGCTCACCGCATCGTCGTTTGCCACCGGCGGCGTGTGACCCACCTCGAACCTCACCTCGGCGGCGGCCTGGAGCCCGGCGGCGTCCGACACAGAGAGCACGGCCGTGACCGCGCCGCCCTCCGAGTAGGTGTGCACCAGGCTCGAGGTAGCGCGGCAGTCCTCGATCTCGTACTGTGCGGCGCCGTCGCCGGGGTCCAGGGTGCAGGAGAGCTCCTCGCCTGCCACGCTGTGAGCCACGCTCCACCCGAAGCGCGTCGGTTCACCGGCTTGCCCGGCCACGGCGACGCGGAACTCCTCCACCACGGGCGCGGCACCGAAGCACTCGAAAGCGTCCTCGAGCACCAACCGCTGGCCATCCGGCGTCACGACCACTACGTCGCTCAAACCTGGCTCTCCATCAGGACCGGTAGTGCCCGTGATCGTGTCACCCACCCGGACGCTGACCTTGCCGGCAGGCGGCAGAAGCACCTGCTGCTCCTCACCCACCACCAGCACGTCTCGCAGGGGCGCGCCGCATACCTCCACCCTCAAGACGCTCGCGCTCGCCCCCGTGGGCTGCA
>CAZPWN010000207.1:0-3650 GCA_964590475.1 uncultured bacterium
TTCACCGAGCACCTCATCGGCGCCGGTCCGTTCAAGTTCGTGGACCACATCCGCGACGACCGCGTGCGCCTCGTGCGCAACGACGACTACTTCCGCGAGGGGCTCCCCTACCTCGACGAGGTCATCGTGCGCCCGTTCGTGGACGGCGAGTCGCGCGTCATCAACCTCAAGTCCGGCTCGCTGGACATGATCTACACCATCCCCGGCAAGGACCTCGAGGACCTGCAGAGCTACCCCGGCGTGGTCGTGGCCATGGTGCCCGGCCTGGGCTACTCGAGCATGTACATCAACTCGGAGTCCGAGGCCATGGGTAACCCGTACCGCCGCCAGGCGCTCAACTACTGCATAGACCGCGACATCATCATCAACACGGTCTTCGCCAGCGGTGGCGCCGTGGCCGCGTACAGCCCCTTCTCGCCCGCCACCTTCGTGACCGACGAGAACGACGAGCGCATCCCGCAGCGCGACCCCGAGAAGGTCCGCGAGCTGCTGGAACTGGCCGGCTCGCCCGACGGCTTCTCCTTCGACGTGCTCTACGCCGCCGACGAGCAGAACACGCGCCTCATCACCCTGGTGCAGGCCATGTGCGCCGAGTTCGGCATCCAGCTGAACGCTCAGCCCACGGAGTTCGGTCAGATCCTGGCCCGCGCGGGCGAGGGTAACTACACCGCCGCGTGGATCTCGCTCACGCCGCGTAACGACCCCGACCTGAGCGCGTTCCCCTGGTTCACCAGCAACAGCACCAACTTCGCTCGGATCAACAACGCCACCATCGACGACCTGCTGACCCGGGCGCGCGCGGTGAGCGACATCGCCGAGCGCCGCGAGCTCTACCGCGCCGCGGCCGACGAGATGCTGCTGGAGATGCCGTACCTGTTCATCTACCACACCACGGAGATCAAGGCTTACCGCGACCGCGTGCAGAACTACCGGCACATCGCCGACGGCATGATGCGGTTCGAGTCCGTGTGGGTCAACGACTGAGTAAAGGCTGACGAACAGCCCGGGGGTGGGCGGCTCTACGCGAGACCGCCCACCCCTTCTAGTTCTGGAGTCGAATGGTCACCTTTCTCGTCAACCGTATCCTCACGGCGATCCCTATCGTCATCATCATCACGCTGGCGGTCTTCTCGGTGATGCAGCTCCTGCCCGGTGATCCCACCCTGGCCATCCTGGGCGACGAGGCCACCCCGCAGTCGCGCGCGGTGCTGCGCGAGCGCATGGGCCTGAACCGGCCGGTGCACGTGCAGTACCTGACCTGGCTCGGCGGCATCTTCACGGGCGACTTAGGGCGCTCGCTGGTGGACAACACGCCCGTGTCGCGGGCCGTGGGGTACGCCTTCCCCGTCACCCTGCAGATAGCGCTCGTCTCGCTGTTCATCTCCATCATGGTGGGCGTGCCGCTTGGCATCCTCTCGGCCGTGCGCCGCGGCGGGTTCCTCGACGCAGTGAGTTCCATCTTCGCGCTCTCCGCCATATCCATCCCCGCCTTCTGGGCCGGGATCCTGCTCATGTATTTCGCGGCTCTACAACTCGGCTGGTTCCCCTCGTCTGGCTTCGTGCGGTTCAACGAGGACCCGTTACGCAGCCTGCACCACTCCATCCTGCCGGCCATCGCGCTGGCGCTCAGGCCCATCGGCATCTTCATGCGCATGACGCGCGGCAGCATGCTCGAGGTCATCAACAGCGACTTCGTGCGCACGGCGCGCGCCAAGGGCGCCTCCGAGCGCTCGGTCAACCTGCGGCACGCGCTGCGCAACGCCCTCATACCGCTCTTCACGCTCATCGGCCTGGAGTTCTCCGGCCTGATGGGCGGGGTCATCGTCATCGACACCCTCTTCGCCGTCCCCGGCTTCGGGCGGCTGATCTACAGCGCGTTCCTGCGCTCCGATTTCGTGATGATGCAGAGCCTCATGGTGCTGTTCTCTCTGGTGGTCATCGTGGTCAACCTGCTCACGGACATCTCCTACAGCTTCCTCGACCCTAGGATCCGGTACTCATGACCTGGCGCAAAGCAGCCCAGCAGTTCATGCGCCGGCCCCTAGCCGTAGCGGGCCTGATCATCGTGGTGGGCATGCTGCTGGTGGCCCTCTTCGCGCCGCAGCTGGCGCCTTACGATCCCACCAAACCCGACTTCATGGCCATCCTGCAGGCGCCCAGCGCGCAGTACCCGCTGGGAACGGACGAGGTGGGGCGCGACCTGCTCTCCCGCCTCATCTACGGTGCGCGGGCCTCGATCCAGGCGGGTCTGCTGGCGGTGCTCATCGCCGTGGTCATCGGCGTGCCCCTGGGCCTGCTCTCCGGCTACCTGCGCGGCTGGCTGGACCAGCTCATCATCATGCGCCTGGCGGACGCCATGATCGCGTTCCCCACCATCGTGCTGGCCCTGGCGCTGGCCGCGGCCTTGGGCGGCAACCTCACCACGGCCATGCTGGCCATCGGCATCGGCAGCGCGCCAGCGTTCATCCGCCTGGCCCGCGCGCAGGCCCTCGGCCTCAGGGAGCAGGAGTTCGTGGAGGCCGCCCGCGCCCTGGGCAACCCGTCACTGAAGGTCATGGCCAAGCACGTGCTGCCCAACATGATCGGGCCGCTCCTAGTGCAGACCTCCATCGCCATCGCCGCGGCCATCCTGGCGGAGACGGCGCTGTCGTTCCTGGGCCTAGGGGTACAGCCCCCCACGCCGTCCTGGGGCTCCATCCTGCGGATCGGCACGGGTTACATGCAGCAGGCACCCTGGCTGTCGCTCTACCCGGGCCTATCGATCTTCGTGACCGTGCTGGGCATCAACCTGCTGGGCGACGGCCTGCGCGACGTGCTGGACCCGCGGGACCGCGCCTAAGCCGAGATGACCCGGCCTAGATGACGTCGCCCCCGTTCACGTGGATGTGCTGGCCGGTGACGTAGCTGGAATCGTCACACGCCAGGTACACGTAGGCGGGGGCTAGCTCCTCGGGTTGACCGGCGCGCTTCATCGGTTGGTCGCTGCCGAAGATCGCCACCTTCTCCTTATCGAAGCTGGCGGGTATCAGGGGCGTCCAGATGGGGCCGGGCGCCACGGCGTTCACGCGGATGCCCTTGTCGGCCAGGTTCATGGCCAGCGAGCGGGTGAAGGCCACGCCGGCGCCCTTGGTGGAGGCGTAGTCCATCAGCGTGTCGTTGCCCTTGAACGCCGTGATGGAGGTGGTGTTGATGATGCTGGCGCCCTCCTTCATATGGTCTAGCGCGGCCTTGGTCACGTAGAAGTACGAGAAGATGTTGGTGCGGAAGGTGCGCTCCATCTGCTCGTCGCTGATGTCCTGCAGCCTCTTGGCCACGTGCTGCTCGGCCGCGTTGTTGACCAGGATGTCGAGGCCGCCCAGCTCGTCCACGGCCTGCTTGACCGCGGCGCGGCAGAAAGCGGCGTCGCCCACGTCGCCCGCTATGCGGATGCAGCGCCGCCCCTCGGCCTCCACCGCATCGGCCGTCACCTGGGCGTCCTCGGTCTCCTCCTTGTAGATGATGGCTACGTCGGCGCCCTCCTTGGCGAAGTGCACGGCGACCGCTCGGCCTATGCCGCTGTCTCCCCCGGTTATCAGCGCCTTCTTGCCCTCGAGCTTGCCGCCCGCCCTGTAGTTCTTGCCCTCGTACTTCGGGGGCGGGTCCATCTTGGC
>CAZPWN010000208.1:0-3636 GCA_964590475.1 uncultured bacterium
ACGCCCGGAGCCCCCGAGCCCACGTCAACGAGGATGCCGGCCGCGTTGGCGACCCACTTGCTGGAGGCGCGGGTGAAGGTCACGGGTTCGCCGCGACTGCCTTGCAGGATGCCCGCCGCCTGGAGGGAGGGAGGCACGCCGCCGGGGAGCAACTCGAAAATGGACGATGAGCCCGCGCCGCCCATCCGCGAGCCGAAGCGCGCGGACCCGCACCGCCCCGGCCTGCTGTAGCGGGAGAGCGCCATGGCTTATCGCAACTCGAACACGACGAGATTTACGGTCCCCGACGTGGCGCGCGCCGCGAGGAACACCGCGTCGCTCGGCATGTTCAGCGGGAACGGCTTGTTCGCCTCCAGCGCGTAGTCGGTCGCCACCGCGGCGACCGTTGCCGCCGAACCCGCCTTGATGGTGCAGGCGACATCCGGCACGAGCACCAGGAGCTTTCCCGCGAGCCCCGAGCCGGTGTCGTTGAAGGGCGTGGCGGTGTCGTCGTTGTTCTTACTGGTGGTGGTGGCGATGATGACGCCCAGCCGGGTCGGAAGCCCGAAGAGTGCGGCGTCGAGTGCGTCTCCGGTGAGGCGTGCAGACATGGCGACTCCTACTTCTGCCCTCGCTGCATGGCGAGGTACTGGTCAGGGGTGAGGTACTGTCGGGGCTTTGGCGGCGACGCGGGCGGCTGCTTCGGCGCGGCCTGCGCATTGAGGCTCTGGCGCTTGGCGGCGAGCCAGCGGTTGAACTTCACCACCAGCGCCTTGAACGCCTCGGGCGGCATCATCTCGCGCAGGTCATCCACCTCGACGCCGCCGATGACCTCGGCCATCTGCTGGGTGCCGCGCTCCTTGACCCGGGCGATGACGACATCCAGCGGGACCGAGAGCCCGCGCCGCTCGAGGTTCTCCAGCTCCAGTGCCACCTCGCGCACCGCCCACGGAGACTGCGGCAGGCGTCCGGCCTGCATGGCTTCGCCAATCTCGGACTGGAGTTGCTCGGCGTACTGTGTTTCCTCGGCGGTCAACCGCTCCTTCTGTGCTGCCTCCTCGGCCTGCTTCTCCTTGGCCTCGCGCTCGGCAAGCTGTCGCTTGAGCTGCGCCAATTCGCGCTGCTCCGGCGTCATCTCCTGGGGCGCGATGTGCTCCTCGTAGAGCGCCCCGGACAGCATCTCCGCGATGGAGTCCGCGTCGAAGCCCTCGGCCTTGAGCATCTTCGTCAGCGCGCGGTGCTTGTCCCGCTTCAGTTCTTCACGGAACGCCTCCCGCTCGGCGCGGATGCGCTTCGCCTCTTCGGCCTCCTTGGCCACCTCCCCGAACTTCTTGTTGAGGGCGCGGGCGCGCATGATTTCCGAGTGCGCGGCCTCCTCGTCGAGCTCCAGGTCCTTGATGCGGAGCTTCGGCTTGGGCTCGGGCGGCTTGCCCTCCTTGCCGACGAACTTGCCGGTGGCGTCGCGCTGCGGCCCTGTCCCATCAGCCGGAACCTGCTGCGGCGTCGGGACGGGCGCCCCGTTGATGCCCACGGGGGCGTTGCCCGGCTGTGCTACGGGTGCTGCGGGTGCTGCTGCGGCGTCGCTCATGCGATTCCCCCCGCGCCGATTTCGGCGGGTTGTCCTGTGGCTGGGTTGGTCGGCATCGACGGGAGCCCCGGCAGGCTCTCGTCAGAGCCGGGCGGCGCGAGCGCCTGTGCGGCGTCGCCTCCCGACACGTCGCCGGGAGATGGTGGTGGAGGTGCGCCCGGACCAGCGGGCATCGGCGCCGGCATGGGTTGGAACTGCTGCCACATGGCCAGCGCCTCGGGGCCGCCGAGCATCATCACGAGGCCCGGGTCCGCCTGCCGGAACAGGGCGATGTGCTCCTGCACCGCGGCGATGACGCCGTTGATGATGGCTTGGTTCTCCGGGGACGGGTCCTCGCGGACGGCGGGGTTGTCGAGAACGGACAGGTGCTCAGCAATCTCCCGCCAGTGAGGGTCGGTGATGAGGGCGCGGTGAGGCCGGCCCTCCAACAGGGCCTCGTTCTCGCCGCGGATGCGGAGAAGCTGCGCCTGCTCCACCTCAAAGAGCGGATCCGCGGTGCCGTCCCGCAGGAGATGGATGTACTTGTCCAACTGGCCGGGCTTGATGACGCCCAGCTCCACGGCCTTGTCGGCAATGGCCATGCGGCCGGCGGTGGTGCGGAGGACGGGGTTTGCCACGTCCACCTTCACCCGGTCGATGTCGTGCAGGTCGTCCGAGGTGAAGGACTTCACGAGGTACGCGCGGCCCTTGCCGGCAATTTTGAGCTTGCGCTCCAGTGAGCCGCCGAAGTCCCGATAGAGGTGGATGACGAGCAACGCCACGTCGCGGAGAAGGTCCACGTAGGACTTCTCCAGGGACGAGTTGTTGCGGATGGCAGTAGCCTCCAGCAGCGCCAGCTTCGCGCCGGACGAGTCCGCGCCGACGTTCGGCCCCGGCGAGCCCATGGCCACGGAGTTGGTCCCGGCGAGGGACGCCATCCGCTCAATCTTCTCGGACTTATAGGCGAAGAACTCGCGCGGCGTCTCTGGCCACGCCAGCGGCTCCAACACGGAGCCGGTCTTCTTCTTGATGAGGTTCATCGAGGACGAAAGCGCCTCAACGCTCACGTCGGAGTCGTCGTCCGTGACGAGGTTGCCCACCCCGCGCCCGAGCTGGTTCGACACGATGGACGTGTCCAGTGCGTTGACCGCCTCCTGCGGCCCCATCAGGTCCCACATGGGCGTGGCGCCGAACGGGGTGCCGTCGATTTCAGCCGGCGTGCAGCGCTTGACCGGGATGTCCCGGTACGGAAGCGGCCCGTCAAAGAGGAGGATGTCGTCCTCGCAGAAGATGACGTGCCTGCCCTCGGGCACCGCTGCCGTTCGCTCGTGGTAGAAGGTGAAGACGGGAACGAGGTCTGACGAGTCGCCGCGACCGAACACCACCGCGCGGTCCGCCTCAATCTCCCCGCGGGTGCGCAGCCCGGAGAGCTTCGACACCAAGTCCGGGTAGCGCGCCATCAACTCGAACTTCGACTGCCACTTGATGGTGATGCGCCACGTCAGCTCATCCCATGAGGGCGCCAGTGGGTCCCGGACCACCTCCAGCGGCCCAAGCGCCCAGAACCTCGGCTCGCCCGACTTCTGCGCCGGGACCGGTGGCGGTGGCTCCCCCAGCGCCTCCGCCTCCAGCGCCGCCTCCATGGCCGCCGGGTCCGGCCCCGCGTCCTCGCCCGCGTGAACGTCCCACCCGGCCTCGATGTGGCCCTCACCGGTGAAGATGGCCTTGTCCGCGGCGCGCTTGATGAGGTTTTCCAGCTTCCGCTCTGACAGGTGGTACTCGATGAGCCCTTCGCCCAGCGAGGTCTGCTCAAGCGAGCGCTTGTCCGTGTTCGCGGCGCCGCACTGGATGGCCGGCCGCTGCGCGGTGATGAGGTTCAGGAGGTTCCGGCCAATGGACCAGAAGTGGTTTTCGGCCGAGAGCAGTAGTTCGCCCTGCTCGCCGCCCTCTTCGATGGACCAGGAGAGGGAGCCGTTCTTGAGGCTCATCCCCTGCTTGAAGGCGAGGGCTTTGCGGATGCGGTGCGCGTAGCCGGATGCCTTGGCCCACTCAAAAAAAGCCTCGACCTTCTCCTCCAGTCGAGGAACGAT
>CAZPWN010000209.1:0-1800 GCA_964590475.1 uncultured bacterium
GTTACGAGCGGCTCTAGTTTCTCTATGTCTCTCGCGCTGTCCGAGTTGAGCGCGTGCCATAGATCCCAATCCTGCTGCAGCCCGAGCCAGAAGTCGGCGCTCATGCCGGTTACCTTGGCGAGCCTCAGCGCGGTATCGGTGGTTACGCTGCGCCTTCCTTTGATGACCTCGTTCAGCCTCGGGTACGAGACCCCCATCCTTGCCGCGAAGGCCGTCTGGGTGATGCCGAGCGGCTTGAGGAACTCCTCGAGAAGCATCTCGCCTGGGTGCGTAGGAGGGAGGTGCCTGGGGAGGCGTCTAGTGGTCAAGCGGTCATGGCCGCTACCTGTGGTAGTCCGCGATTTCGACTTCGTATGCATGGCCTTCCTCCCATCTGAAGCAGATCCTGTATTGGGCGTTGATCCGGATGCTTTGTTGGCCGGCACGGTCACCGCGCAGCGCTTCCAGGCGGTTGCCTGGGGGCATCGCTAGCTCCCTCAGGTCGCGAACACGGTTTATCTGCGTCAGCTTCCGCCTTGCAACCGGCCAAAGGTTAGCGGGGCACGCTCGGCGAGCCGAGCGGGTGTCAGCGCCATCGAATATTGCCTCGGTGCCGCTGTCGGCGAACGACGCTATCACGGCAGCCATTATAACGGGTGCCGTGATAGGCGGGTGGTCAGTGGCCCGATTTATACCGCCGACCTGCAGGAAGCGTGCATAGCCGAGGTCATCCGGGAGCGCATAGGGTTCCTTATGCGGTACGAGTGACCTAGGGGCTTAGTAAGCCCTACTCCACCATGTAATGGCCCCGACACGGTCCTGCCTTAATGGTTACCACCCTGAAGTTAGCTGCTACAGACACACCGGATAAGCCGGCTCTAGACTCCACTGCGGAACTAACTGATGGAGGTTTTGGATGCCACAAGCAAGTGTGGAAAGAGCCCGTGTTCTTCGCCTAGTCACCGCGTGGGCGGTGAGTGCACTGTTGCTCGCCCTGGCTGTGGGCCCCTGGGTCTTCGCGCAGGGCACCACGGCCGAGGAAGCCACGGCCCCGATCATCGGTATCGGCCCGGACGGCGCGGTGGAGAGCGTTCCGCAGCAGATGGCCCCGGGTTACACCCGGTTCTCGCTCGAGACGCCGGCCGACAACGGCGCCACCCTGACGCTGTACCGGCTGAAGTCCGGCGCCACGCTGGAGGAACTGCAGCCCGCCCTCGAGGCGGTGGACGTGGCCTTCTCCGGCGGAGGCGACCCGGCCGAGGCCATCAACGCGGCGCTCGAGATAGCCGACATAGTGGCGGAGCTCGACCTCGAGCCGGGCCTCTCGGACGGCGTGGGGCTCGTGCTGGCGGAGGGGGAGTACGTCCTCGACTACGCCCCGTACCCCATGGAAGAGGGCGCGCTGCCGGCGCGCACGTACCGCACCTTCAGCGTCAGCGGTGAGGTGGAGGCCGAAGCCCCGCCTGCCGACGTGGAGGTGGAGATGGTCGACTTCGCCTTCGCGCTCCCCGCGGACATCAGCGCCGGCCAGCAGCTGTGGCGCGTGCGCAACACGGGCGAGCAGCTCCACCACATGGTGGTGTTCCGGCTCAACGAGGGCGCCACGCTGGACGAGATGATGGCCTGGATGGAGACGGAAGAGGGACCACCGCCCGGAGAGCCGGCGGCCTACGTGGGCATCATGAGCCCCGGTTACGCGGCGGACTACACGCTGGACATGACGCCGGGGAACTACGTGGCCATCTGCTTCATGCCGGACCACCGCGGCGACGCTTCGGGCATGCCGCACTTCATGCTCGGCATGGTCCAGGAGTTCGAGGT
>CAZPWN010000209.1:1900-3581 GCA_964590475.1 uncultured bacterium
AGGGTAGCGCCGGCTCGCTATGGCGGGCCGCGAAGGGAGTAGGCGTGAAACGATCGTTCGTCGGCCTTCTGATCGTCGTTATGGGTTTGGTGGCCTCGGCCGCCCTCGCACAGCAACCCGCCGCACCGCCTCCGCTGACCGAGGAGCAGATGAGCGAGGCGTTCGACACCTACTTCAACCTCTGCTCCGGCTGCCACGGGCCCACGCGTGAGGGTGCAACCGGCCCCGAACTCACGTACGACACGCTGGCGCTGAAGGGCCAGGCGTTCATCAAGGCCGTGCTCTACGGCGGCCTACCGGGCGGCATGCCGGGCTGGGGCAGCCAGGGCGTGCTGACCGACGAGCAGATGGACCTCATGGCCGCCTACCTGCTCAACCCCGTGCCCGAACCGCCGCTCCTCTCGTTCCAGGAGATCCACGACACCTGGACCCTGTACCGGCCGGTGGAGGACCGTCCCACCGAACCGCAGACGGACCGCAACTGGCAGAACTACTTCGGCGTCATCCTTAGAGACGCCGGCCAGGTGGCCATCATCGACGGCGACACCTACGAGCTGGTGAGCCTGCTGGACACCGGCTACGCCATCCACATCCTGCGCAGCAGCCGCGACGGGCGCTACTACCAGGCGGTGGGGCGCGACGGCAAAGCCAGCCTGATAGACCTGTGGACCGAGGAGCCCGAGGTGGTGGCGGAGGCGCGGCCGTGCCTGGACGCGCGCAGCATCGAGTCGAGCAAGCGCGAGGGGTACATCAACGACTACGTCATCGAGGGGTGCTACTGGCCGCCCTCGTTCGTGATCATGGACGGCCTCACCCTCGAGCCGCTCAAGATCGTGAGCACCGTGACTTACGAGAAGGGCACGGGCGACCGCGTGGACACGGCGCGCGTGGCCGCCATCGTGGCCTCCGAGCACAGCCCCGAGTGGCTGGTGAACGTCAAGGAAGCCGGCCAGACCTGGATAGTGGACTACAGCCGCATGGACGCGGAGGGCCAACCTCTGGGCATCACCATCCTCGACACCGAGCTGTACCTGCACGACGGCGGCTGGGTAACAGGCGGCCGCTACTTCGTGGTGGCGGCCAACAACGAGAACAAGCTGGTGGTCATCGACACCCACGAGAACGCCCTCACGGCCGTGGTGGACGTGAGCCCGCTGCCTCACCCGGGCCGCGGCGCCAACTGGGTGGATCCCGAGTTCGGGCCCGTGTGGGCGAGTGGTCACCTGGGCAGCAACCGCCTGTCGATAATCGGTGCGGATCCGGAGCGCCACCCCGAGCACGCTTGGCAGTTGGTGCGCGAGCTCGAGTTGCCTTACACGGGCAACCTGTTCATCAAGGTGCACGACCACAGCCCGTGGCTCATAGCCGACGCCACCATGAGCATCCACCCGCAGGGCCCCGCAAGCCTGTGCGCCTGGCGCAAGGACGACCTGGATAACAGCCGCACCTGCTGGCAGGTAGATGGCGCCGCGGAGCAGAACGCCCGCATGGTGCACATCGAGTTCAACCAGGACGGCAGCCAGTTCTGGGTCTCCGGCTGGGCGCCGATGGACAAGCAGAGCTTCATAGTCGTCTACGACTCGCAGACCCTGGAGGAGGTCCACCGGATCGAGGGCGAGTGGCTGGTGACGCCCACCGGTAAGTTCAACGTGCATAACACCGCTAACGACATCTACTGAGC
>CAZPWN010000210.1:0-3567 GCA_964590475.1 uncultured bacterium
CCGCGCTGCGGCCGCTGCTGATCCGCCACAGGGTCACCAAGGCCATCTGGGACTTCCTGGACGCACGCGGCTTCATGCAAGTGGAGACCCCGCTCCTCACGCTCAGCACGCCCGAGGGCGCGCGCGACTACCTGGTGCCCTCCAGGCAGCAGCCCGGCTCGTTCTACGCCCTGCCGCAGTCGCCGCAGCTCTTCAAGCAGATGCTCATGATGGGCGGCTTAGACCGCTACTTCCAGATCGCCCGCTGCTTCCGCGACGAGGACCTCAGGGCCGACCGGCAGCCGGACTTCACGCAGCTGGACATCGAGATGTCGTTCGTGGGCGAGGACGAGGTGCTGGAGCTCAACGAGCAGCTGATGGCACACGTGGTGCGTGAGGCCACAGGCGCCGAGGTGAGCACGCCGTTCCGGCGCATGCCCTACAAACAGGCCATGGACGAGTACGGCTCCGACAAGCCGGACGTGCGGTTCGGCTTCGAGCTGCTGGACCTCTCGGCCACTCTGGCAGCCAGCGAGTTCCGCGGCTTCTCCGCGGCGCTGGAGGCCGGCGGCGTGGTCAAGGCCATCCTGGTCCCCGCCGAGCAGGCGGGCAACCTGAGCCGCAAGGTGCTCGGCCAGCTGGAGGAGCACGCCAAGCGGCACGGCGCCAAGGGCCTGGCGTGGCTGAGGCGCACCGCGGACGGCTTCAGCGGGCCCGCCGCCAAGTTCCTCTCGGAAGCCGAGACCGCCGCGCTGGCGGAGCTGGCGGGCGACGAGGGCGCCACCCTCCTGCTTGTGGCCGATACCTGGCACACCGCCGTCACCGCTCTCGGCGCCGTGCGCCTCGAACTGCCGGAACTGGTGGACATCGAGTTACGGGACGACGAGCTGGCCTTCCTGTGGGTGGTCGACTTCCCACTCCTGGAGCGGGACGAGGAGTCGGGCACCTGGACCTACATGCACCACCCGTTCACGGCGCCGCACGAGGCGGACGTGGCGCTGCTGGACAGCGACCCGGGCGCGGTGAGAGCGCACGCCTACGACCTGGTGCTGAACGGCACGGAGGTCGGCGGAGGCAGCATCCGTATCCATCAGCTGGAGGTGCAGAAGCGCATGTTCGAGGCTCTCGGCTTCTCCGAGGAGGAAGCGGAGCGGCGCTTCGGCTTCTTCCTGGAGGCGCTCTCCTACGGCGCCCCGCCCCACGGCGGGGTGGCGTGGGGGCTGGACAGGCTCATCATGCTCCTGGCCGGCAGTAGAAGCATCCGCGACACCATCGCCTTCCCCAAGAACCAACGCGGCGCCGACCCCCTCACGGGCGCGCCGGGCAGGGTCGGGGCGGAGCAGCTGGCGGAGCTGGGTCTGGCGGTCATCGACGCGGCCGAGGAGCAGCCCCAGGAAGGTCCGCCGTGATCCCCCTGGTCGTCTTCGACTTGGACGGCACGCTGATAGGCTCCAGCGGCCAGGTGGACAACTGCATCTGGGAGGCGGCCGAGGAGGCGCTGGCGGCCGGCATCAAGATCGCCGTCTGCACCGGTCGGCCCGGCCTGGGCGTGGCGCTCAAGGTGGCCAAGAGGCTTGGTGCCGGTAACGCGCACGTGTTCCAGTCCGGCGCGCACCTGGGCTACACCGACGGCCGCACGGTCAAGGTGGTGGCGCTAAAGGAGCACGACACGCGCCAGATCATCGAGCTCTCGCGTGACGCGGGCGCCGTGCTGGAGCTCTACACCCCCAACTCGCTCTACGTGGAGCGCACCACCGCCCTGAGCGAGCGGCACGCCAGCATGATCGGTGTGAACGCGCTGGTGCGCGACCTGGAGGACGTGGCCGCCAACGAGCCGGTCGTCCGGGCGCAGTGGGTGGTGCCCGTGGGCGCCGAGACGGGGCTGGCGGCGCAGGTGCCCGCCGGCGTGCAGCAGGCGCACGCGGTGAGCCCCGCGCTGCCGGACATAGCCTTCGTCTCCCTCACGCGCGAGGGCGTCAGCAAGGCCAGCGCCGTGCGCCAGCTGGCCGAGCACATGCGCATCCCGCTCGAGCGGGTCATGGCGGTGGGCGACAGCGAGGGCGACCTGCCCATGCTCCTGGAGGTCGGGCACCCCCGCATCATGGCCAACGCCACGCCCGCCCTGCTCGCGCAGTTCGCCAACCTGGGTCACGTGGACGAGTGCGGCGCGGCGGAAGCGCTCTCGCAGGCGCTCGAACTGACCTGAGCCCAAGGCCCGGTCACCTGCAACCCCACCGCTCGCCGCGCGCGGCCACGAACGTAGCGCCGCCCGGCGCTTGATACACTTCCTCTCATGAGTCACACCCCCATCGCCAAGCTTCCCCAGCACATCGGTCAGGACGTGACCGTGGCCGGCTGGCTAACCAACCTACGTTCCAGTGGCAAGATCGCTTTCCTGCAGCTGCGGGACGGCTCGGGCTTCGTCCAGGGGGTGGTGGCCAAGAACGACGTGGACGAGGAGACCTTCGAGCGCGCCCGCCACCTGGCTCAGGAGTGCAGCCTGCTGGTCACGGGCACGGTGCGGGCCGACGAGCGCGCGCCGAGCGGCGTGGAGTTGTCGGTAAGCCAGGTAAAGGTGGTGGGCGGCAGCAGCGACTACCCCATCACCCCCAAGGAGCACGGCACCGACTTCCTCTTCGAGAACCGGCACCTCTACCTGCGCCACCGCGCCCCGTGGGCCATATTGCGCATCCGCGACGAGGTGGAGCGGGCCATCCACGACTTCTACGGCGAACGCGACTTCGTGCGCTTCGACTCGCCCCTGTTCATGCCCACGGCGGTGGAGGGCACCACCAACCTCTTCGAGATAGACCTGTTCGACGAGGACACCGCCTACCTGGCGCAGACGGGCCAGCTCTACGCCGAAGCCGGCGCCATGAGCCACGGCAAGGTCTACACCTTCGGGCCCACGTTCCGCGCCGAGAAGAGCAAGACGAGGCGCCACCTGCTGGAGTTCTGGATGCTCGAGCCGGAGGTGGCGTTCCTTGATCACGAGGGCAACATGCAGCTCCAGGAGGAGATGGTTGCCTACCTGGTCGGCCGCGTGCTGGACCGCCGCGCCACCGAGCTCGAGATGCTCGGCCGCGACCCCAAGAAGCTGGAACCCTCCACCCAGGGCGACTACCCGCGCCTCACCTACGACGAGGCGCTGGAGTACCTGGCCAGCCGGGGCGAGAACCTGCAGTTCGGCGACGACTTCGGTGCGCCGCACGAGACCATGCTGGGCGAGCGCTACGACCGCCCGGTGTTCATCGAGAAGTGGCCCACCGAGGCCAAGGCGTTCTACATGGAGCCCGTGCCGGGCGACCCGACTCGGGTGCTGGCCTCCGACCTGATCGGGCCCGAGGGGTACGGGGAGCTGATCGGCGGCTCGCAGCGCATCCACGACCTGGCGCTCCTGGAGGAGCGTATAGCGCAGCACGAACTGCCCCGCGAGGCCTTCGAGTGGTACCTGGACCTCAGGCGTTACGGCACCGTGCCGCACTCGGGCTTCGGCATGGGGCTGGAGCGGTTCCTGGCGTGGGTCACGGGCGTGCATCACCTGCGTGAGGTGATCCCGTTCCCGCGCATGCTCACGCGCATGTATCC
>CAZPWN010000211.1:0-3561 GCA_964590475.1 uncultured bacterium
TCACTGCGGCCCTGGCGGTACTGAGGAGCGCCTCGCGCTCGCTCTCCTCCAAGGGCGCACCGTCCTCCAGCCGGCGCAGCGTAGGACCGTGCTCGGCCGTCACCGCCTCCACCAACAGAGCAGCGACATGCGGTAGAGCCCGGAGGCTGACCGCGTCGAGCAGTCCCGCCCCGACGGCCAGTAGGAGCGTCACCTGGCTCCCAGCTGGGACGGTCTCGAGTGCACCCTGCGCCAACGAAGCACGGATGCGCCTGCCGCGTGTCAACGTGGCGCGCGTGGCCTCGTCCACGTCGGCCCCGAAGCGGGCGAAGCGCTCGAGCTCCTCGAACTGCGCGTACTCGAGGCGTAACCGACCCGCCACCGACCTTAGGGCGGGAAGCTGCGCCTTGCCACCCACGCGCGAGACGGAGAGACCTATATGAACCGCCGGCAGTACGCCACGCGCGAAGAGGTCGGGGGAGAGTACGATCTGTCCGTCGGTGATGGAGATCAGGTTGGTGGGGATGTAAGCGGAGAGGTCGCGCTCCTGGATCTCAACCACCGGCAGCGCGGTCAGCGATCCGCCGCCGCGAGCCTGAGACAGCTGCGTTGCGCGCTCAAGGAGTCTTGCGTGAAGGTAGAACACGTCGCCTGGGTACGCCTCTCGACCGGGCGGCCGCCTGAGCAGGAGCGACAGCTCGCGGTAGGCGCGGGCGTGCTGCGTCAGGTCGTCGTAAACGACCAGGACGTCGTGGCCCGCCTCCATGAGGGCTTCGCCCATGCTGGTAGCCGCGAAGGGGGCGATCTGGCGGAGCCCCGGCGCTTCGTGGCTGGACGCCACCACCACCGTGGTGTACTCGAGCGCCCCGCTCTGCCTGAGGGTCTCCACCGTCCTGGCCACCTGAGCGCCGCGCTGGCCCACGCTGCAGTAGATGCACTTGACGCCCGTATGCCGCTGCGCCAGCACCGCGGCCAACGCCACGCTCGACTTGCCCGTCTGGCGGTCGCCCACGATCAGCTCCCGCTGCCCGCGGCCGAGGGGGAAGAGCGCGTCGATGACCTTGATGCCCGTCTGCAGCGGCCGCGTCACGGGGTCGCGCTCGAAGATGGGGGTGGCGGCCCTCTCCACCGGCAGGCGCCTGCCGGTCGCTACCGGGCCCAGGTCATCCAGGGGCGCACCTAGCGGGTCGATCACCCTGCCGAGCAGGTCCGGTCCGACCGGCACGTCCAGCACGCGGCCTGTGCGCACCACCTCGGTGCCAGCCTCGATGCCCTGAGGCGTTCCCAGCAGCACCACGCCCAGCTGGTCCTCCCTCAGGTCGGTGGCTACGCCCAACTGGCCGTTACCGAAGCGCACCACTTCGTCGACGGCCACACCGGGCAGGCCCGCCACCATCGCCACGCCACTACTGACCGCTTCCACCGTGCCTAGCTCCTCCACACCCAGGCTCCCGCCCACCGCGCGCCGGGCAGAGTTCAGGCGCCGCACCCCGTCGACCACGCGGCTGGTGAGTTCGCTCCCCGTCTGCGCGGAGGTGTCGGCGTCGTTCCCTGGGTGGCGCGCCGGATGTTGCTCGTCGCCTTGCGGGCGGTTAGGCACGGTTCTCACGCCCTTCGGCCCCAGCGTTGCCGGAGACGTCAGACGCTGCGCCGACCTCGGCCGCTCCGCGTACGCTCGCTTCCCGGACCGCGCGGTCCACAGCGGCCTCGAAGGCGCTCCGCAGGGCGGTCAGGTGCAGGCGGCCGGAAGCTTCCACCCGCAAGGATCCCGCCGTCAACCTCGTGCCGAAGAGCAGCTCGGGGTCCACCTCGAACCTCGGAGCTTCCCCATCTGGAGAGAGCGTTCCCACGGCGGCGGCGAAGAGTTCGGCAGTTCCGGGATCCGGGGGGAGTGCGGTGGTGATGACGGGGGGCGCCGTGGCTTCACGCAGCTGAGCCCGCTGTTCGTCCGGCAAGGCGTCCAGACGTTCCACGAACAGTCGGGCCGCCTGCTGCTCCAAGCGACTGCCGGCCAGTTCGTTGAGTGCCGCGTCCAGCTCGAGCAGGAGCACCTTCGCGCTCTCCTCCACGAGGCCACGGACGAGCGTTGCCGCCTCACCTCGCAGCTTTGCGCCCTGGCGCAGCCGTTCCTCCCGCGCTTCCGCGGCGGCCTCCTCCAGGTGCCTGGCCCTGAGTTCGGCGGCTTCCGTTTCTACCTGCCGCAGCCGTTCGCGACGGGTGGCCTCGAGTTCCGCGCGCTGCGTAGCCAGCCGGTTCGCCTCAGCCTGCGCATCCGCCTCGGCCTCCCGCGCGTCGTCCCATGCCCGCGCCAGGCGCTGCTGGCGCTCTTCCATCAGGTTCAGTACGGGCCTGTAGAGGAAGAGCCGGAGCAACAGGAGCAGCAGCCCGAAGTTGACGAGCTGCGCCACGAAGGTGAACCAGTCGAAGCTCACGCGCTAGCTACCCTCCAGCCACGGAACCCCAGAACGGGTTGGCGAAGATGAGGATCAGCGAGATCACGAAGCAGTAGATGGCCGTCGACTCGACCATGGCGAGGCCCACGAACAGCGTCCTGGTGATGGAGTTCGACTCGTCGGGCTGCTGCGCCATGCTTTGCAGTGCCTGCGCCAGCGCACGCGATTGCCCGAGCGCGTTCGCTATGGAGCCTATCGCTATGGTCAGGCCTGCCGTGATCACGGAAGCCATTCCGATGAGTGCCATGTCAGTCATCCCGTTCCTCCTTCTATCAACGGCCGGGCGGCGCCTTGGCCACCGCGGTCCTCGATCCTTCTCTCACTCTCGCTAGCGGCCGAAGCGATGTAGACCATCGCCAGCACCGCGAAGATGTACGCCTGCAGAACGCCGATCAGGAGCCCGAACAGCTGCATGACCACGGGGAAGAAGAGGGGGGTTATCGACAGCAGGATGGCGGCGATGACCGTGCCGCTCATGATGTTGCCGAAGAGACGCACCGCCAGGGCCAGCGTGCGCGTTACCTCGCCCAGGATGGTGAAGGGCAGCATGAAGGGCGTGGGCTTCAGGTAGCTCTTCAGGTAGCGCCGCAAGCCGACGCGCCTGACACCGAACGCCGGCACTGCCAGGAACACCGCGAGCGCCAGGGCGGCGGTAGTCGTGAGTGAGCCCGTGGGCTGCTGGTAGCCGGGGATGATGCTCAGCACGTTCGACATGGCGATGAAGAGGAAGAGCGTCCCCACGAACGGCAGGTAGGGCCGCGCGTCGAACTGCATGGTGCCCTCGATCTCGTCGACGAGGAACTCCACCACCGCTTCCGCCACGTGCTGCGGCCGGGAGACGGCGCCCGCCACCTTCAGGTTCCGGGTTGCCAGCCAGCTGAGGACCACGAGCACGGCCATGGTGACCCAGGTGAAAACCAGCGTGGCGCTGACCTTCAAGGGGCCGAGCGTGAGGTAGACGATCTCGTCCGGTGAAAGGGTCACGGCTGCACCTCCTCCTGGGGTTCGGCCGCGGCCGCTCCCGTGGCGCCGCGGGCGGTGAGCCCGAGTGCGCGCGTTATCAGCCAGCGGGCAGCGATGAAGCCGAGCAGCGCCGCGATCAGCCCCTGGAGGCCTAAACCCCTGAGGC
>CAZPWN010000212.1:0-3553 GCA_964590475.1 uncultured bacterium
GCGTGGTGATGGTGGCCACCATCGCCTTCGGCATGGGCATCGACAAGCCCGACGTACGCTTCGTTGCGCACCTCGACCTGCCCAAGAGCCTGGAGGGCTACTACCAGGAGACGGGCCGGGCGGGCCGCGACGGCGAGAACGCGGACGCATTCATGACCTACGGCCTGCAGGACGTGGTGCAGGTGAGCCGCATGCTGGCCGGCGGCGAGGGCGGCGAAGCGTTCAAGCGCGTGGAGCGCCAGAAGCTCGAGGCGCTGCTGGCGTTCTGCGAGACGGCCGGCTGCCGGCGGCAGGCCATCCTGGCCTACTTCGGGGAGGAGCGCCACGAACCGTGCGGCAACTGCGACACGTGCCTCGAACCCGTGACGACGTTCGACGGCACCGTGGCCGCCCAGAAGCTCCTCTCCACCGTGATGCGCACCGGGCAGCGCTTCGGAGCGGGGCATCTGATAGACGTGCTGCTGGGCAAGGACACCGAACGCGTGCGCAAGTTCCGGCACGACCAGCTGAGCACCTACGGCATCGGCAGCGAGCTGGACACGCACGGCTGGCGCTCCGTCATAAGGCAGCTGCTGGCCAACGGCCAGCTGCAGCCCGATCCGGACGGTTTCGGCGGTCTGATAGTGGGCCGCGGGGCCGCAGCGGTCCTCAAGGGCGAGGCCGACGTGGTCCTGCGGGTGGACGAGCGGCCGCGCCGCCAGCGCGCCAGCCGCGTGAAGGAGAGCGGCGGGCACGAGCCGTTCCTGGCCGAGGACGCCACGCCGGAGCAGGAGTCGCTCTTCCAGGCGCTCCGCGTGCTGCGCACCGAGATCGCCCGCGAGCAGGGCGTGCCGCCCTACGTGGTGTTCCACGACCGCACGCTGCGCGAGATGGTGGCGCGCCAACCGCGCTCGCTCCCCGAGCTGGGGCAGGTTTCCGGCGTGGGCGAGACGAAGCTCGAGCGGTACGGCGAGCGGTTCCTAGCGGTGTTAGATGGTGTGCGCTGAGGCGGGAGGGTTCATCTCGGGACGACCTTATTTAAGGATAAGGTGCTAACCTTAAATAAGGAGTCGACATGATGAAGGATACGGACCGTGTGGAGTGGCCACCGGTCACATACGAACGGAGACCGTGGGACCAGCCTGCAGACATCCCTCTTAGCCGTCGGCAACGCCTGGCCCACCGGGGGCCTTACGGGGCGGCGGTGGCGCCCAAGATCGCCGCGACTGAACTCCACCTGCCGAATGCCATCACCGCGCTGGCCGAGGACGCCACGCAGGAGTTGGCGCGTTTCGACGCCGAGGCCGGAAGGATGATAGCGCCCTTCACCGCGATCCTGCTACGAACAGAGAGCGCGTCCAGCTCACAGATCGAGAACCTCACCAGTAGCGCCAAACAGGTCGCCCTAGCGGAGTTGGGCCTGGCTCGGTCCCGGAACGCGGAACTGGTGGTGGCGAACGTCAACGCCACCGCGGCAGCCGTGAGATTGGCGGAGGAGATAAACGAGACCGCCATCATCGCCATGCACGGGGCTCTCCTCGGGGGTCAACAGCCGGCCATCGTTGGCCAGTGGCGCCAGGAGCAGGTTTGGATCGGCGGGTCCGGGGCCGGCCCCCACGGCGCCGACTTCGTGCCACCACACCACGAACTCGTGCCCGTGGCCATGAACGACCTGGTCAGATTCATGGAGAGAGACGACCTGCCGTACCTGCCGCAGATCGCGTTGGCCCACGCCCAGTTCGAAACCATACACCCTTTCCCCGACGGGAACGGTCGGACCGGACGGGCGCTCGTACAGGCGCTCCTACGGCACAAAGGACTCACCCGCAGTATGACGGTACCGATCTCCGCTGGCCTCCTCATGGACGTGCCTACTTACTTCGCGGCTCTGACTGCCTACCGCCAGGGGAACGCGGGACCCATCCTGGCGGCGTTCGGGAACGCCACCCTGGAGGCTGTGATGAGCGGCCGTAAACTGCACTCCCGCCTTGAGCAGATAGACTCACGGTGGCGCTCCTCCTTAGAAGGGATCCGCGCCGACGCTGCCGCATGGAAGCTGTTGCCTTGGCTCCTGAGTCACCCCGTCATCGATGCGCGGACGGCGGCAGAGGCCATCGACGTATCGCTCCCCGCGACCTACGCTGCAATCGAGGAGTTGGAGAAGCGCGGAATCGTGCGTCCCGAGAAGCCGGGCACCAAACGCAACCAGATATGGCTCGCTGAAGGTCTCCTAGCGGCGCTCGACGAGTTCGCCGAACGTGCAAGGCGTGGCCGCATTTGAGTCAGGCGTGCGGCCCCTCAGCGCACCTCGCTGCCGTCCGGTAGGTCCTTCTCCAGCGTCACCAGGCTGAGCTGGCCGTCGTCGTCCTCCGCGGCGAGGATCATGCCCTGGCTCTCGATGCCGCGCAGCTTCACCGGCTTGAGGTTGGTGACCAGCACGAGCTTGCGGCCCACCAGTTCTTGGGGCTCGTAGTGCTGCTTGATGCCCGATACCACCGTGCGGGTTTCGGGGCCCATGCGCACCGTGAGCACCAGCAGCTTGTCCGCGTTGGGGTGCTGCTCGGCCTGCTCCACGGTCACCACGCGCAGCTCGGTCTTGGCGAAGTCGTCGATGGTTATCTCCGGCTTGTGTTCCAGCACTTTCGGTTCTTCCTCCTCGGGCCCGGCTATGTCGCGCTGCAGCTCCTCCAGGTCGATGCGTGGGAAGAGCGGCTCGCCGGGGGCCGTCTTGGTGCCGGCGGGCACCAGGCCCCACTCGGCGGCGGCGCCCAGATCGAACGGCACGTTGCGGATGCCCAGCTGCTTGCGCAGTTCGTGCATCTTGCCCGGCATCACGGGGTCCAGCAGGATGCTGGCGGAGCGCAGCGCCTCGACCAGGGTGTTCAGCACCGTGTCCAGGCGCCCTGCGTCGGCCTCGTCGCGCGCCAGCTCCCACGGCTTGGTGTCGGCGATGTACTTGTTGGCTTTACGAACCGCCTCCATCACGCTGTCCACCGCGCGGTCGTACTGCAGCTTGTCCACGAGAGTGGCGAGGCGGCCGGGTAGCGCGAGGAACGCATCGCGCAGTTCGGCATCGGCCGCGCTCAGCTCCCCGGCCTGCGGCACGACGCCGTCGCGGTAGCGGCCCAGCATGCCGAGGGTGCGGTTGAGCAGGTTGCCCAGGTCGTTGGCGAGGTCGGCGTTGATGCGCTCCGCCAGGGCGAGCTCGGAGAAGCTGGAGTCCAGCCCGAACGTCATGTCGCGGATCAGGAAGTACCTGAACGCGTCGTTGCCGTACCTCTTCTGCAGGTCGAGCGGACGCACCACGTTGCCCAGCGACTTGCTCATCTTGCGGTCGTCGATGAGCCAGTAGCCGTGCACGTTCAGGTGCTGGTAAAGGGGGATGCCCGCCGCCTTCAGCATGGTGGGCCAGAAGAGGCCGTGCGGCTTGAGGATGTCCTTGGCAACGAAGTGCTCCACGTGCGGCCAGTAACGCTCCACCGTGCCCTTAGACACGAGCGCGCTGTAGTAGTTGACGAGCGCGTCGAACCACACGTAGGTAACGTGCTCGTCGTCCCACGGCAGCGGGATGCCC
>CAZPWN010000213.1:0-3509 GCA_964590475.1 uncultured bacterium
GAGCAGGACATGGAGTACCCGGGTCAGGTGCAGGTGACCGTGGTGCGCGAATCGCGCGCCGTGGAGTACGCCCGCTGACCCTCCTCCCCCAGAGCTAGGGGCGGCTCCGCAAGCCCATGGAGCCGCCCGGCTAGTTCCGGCCGACCCCGGCGTTATACTCACGCGGGGCCCGCCGGTACGGCTGAGACGGCGTGAGCTCCTGGGTGCGTAGGCGCCCCGGCCGCGGCCGAAAAATACAGTGCAGCCGTGCGAGGTGCAGCAGCATGTCCAGCTCCAGCGAAGCCACGCCGCCGATAGCGGTTCGTCCACTACGTAGCGGCGGGTGTGGCACTAGATGAACATCGGCGAAAAGATCAAGATCTTCTCCGGCAGCGCCAACCCGGAACTGGCTCAGAGGGTAGCCGAGCAGCTGGGAATGAAGGTGGCGAGCGGCTCCGTCTCCAAGTTCCCCGACGGCGAGACGCGCATCCGCATAGACGAGAGCGTGCGCGGCGCCGACTGCTTCATCATCCAGAGCACCTGCGCGCCGGTCAACGACACGCTGATGGAACTGCTGGTGCTGATCGACGCGCTAAGGCGCGCCTCGGCCTGGCGCATCAACGCCGTCATCCCCTACTTCGGTTACGCGCGGCAGGACAAGAAGGTGCAGGCGCGCGAGCCCATCACCGCCAAGCTGGTAGCCAACCTGCTGGAGACGGCGGGCGCCGACCGGGTGATAACCATCGACCTGCACGCCGGCCAGATCCAGGGCTTCTTCGACGTGCCGGTGGATCACCTCACCGCGCTGGACATCCTGGGCGATCATCTCAAGACCACCGACCTCACGAACTCCGTGGTGGTGTCGCCCGACGTGGGCCGCGCCATCGAGGCGCGCCGCTTGGCCAACTACCTGAACCTGCCGCTGGTCATGCTCTACAAGCGCCGCACCAGCCCCACCGACACCGAGGTCACGCACGTCATCGGTGAGGTGGAGGGGCGCCGGCCCATCATGCTGGACGACATGATCAGCACCGCCGGCACCATGCGGCGCGGCATCGAGGCCCTCATCAAGCTCGGCGCCGTGCCCGACATAAGGGTCGGTGCTACGCACGCCGTGTTCACCCCGCCCGCGCTGGAACGGCTGACGCACGAGGCCATAACGTCCATCCTCGTCACCGACACCATCCCGCTGCAGGAGAACAACGGCAGGATCGAGGTGCTCAGCGTGGCGCCCTTGCTGGCCAAGGCCGTGAGGAACGTGCACGACAGCGCCTCGGTGAGTTCGCTGTTCAGTACGGTGTCGTAACGCCTCGGGGCGTAGGGCGGATGGTTCAGTCCGTGAGTTGAGTGGGTCCGGTTCGGGACTATGCCGCGCCTGCCACCGGACGACCACTCCGCGTCACGCTCGCGTCACGCCACGTTCCCTACCGTGATCTCCTCGCGGGTTGAGGGCCTGAGCCCACACCGCACGGGAGGAAAGCATGAGACGGACCGGAGTGCTGCTTATGACGTCCCTCGCGCTACTCACCATCGTCGGCACCGGCGTTGCACAGTCGACCCACGACGCAGCAACCGAGGACACTCGCCGTGTATTCATGGCCTACGGTGAGGCTCACGACCCGAGCCACTACGCCGAAGATGCCACCTTCACCAACATGACCAACCCCACCCAGCCTCTGGTAGGACGCGACGCCATCGGGGCGTTCCTAGCGACCTTCTACGGCGGAGCCTTCACGGACGCCCACGGCGATGAGGTCGAGCTGCTGATCGACGGCAACCTGGTGATGCTCGAGTTCCTGTTCAGGGGAGACCACACGGGTGATCTCTTCGGCATCCCGGCCACCGGCAAGCACGTGGAGCTTCCGATGATGAGCGTGTACGGCGTGGACGACGGCCTCATCCGCTGGGCACGCCTCTACTACGACTCGGCGAGCCTCATGCGGCAGCTCGGCCTGGCCGAGTAGGTCTTCACCGGCCCTGAGACGCGAAGGAGAAGAAGTACGACCGTCACGCGAACTTCCGGATGAGCCTGTAAGAATGCTGTAAGAGGGAGTGCGTATCCTTAGGTCGTGGATACGAGGTAACTCTCCCATTACCTCCCCCCATCCTCTTCCGAATGGAACCCCGCGCCTCCCACGCGGGGTTCAAACATTTAAGGTCGTTCTCCGGTGCCATCACCAGGGTTGGGCCGCCAGCTACGCGCAGGCTCAGTCGCCCACCAGCGCCGGCAGTCCGGCCACGGGCGTTACGTACACGGTGTCCCCTACCGCGAGCCGCCCGAACGCCACGGGGTTGGCCACGTCGACCACAATGTCGCCTACCCCTTGCACCCGCACCAGGCACTCCATCACGCTGCCAAGGAACATGGCGCGCTCCACCGTGCCCTCGAACTGGCCGGACTCGCGGTCCAGCTCCACCGCCTCGGGCCGCAGCATCAGCGTCACCTCGCTGCCGGGCTGGAACTCGTGCGGCTGCACGTGGACCTCCCGCCCGCCTACCCGCGCCGTGCGCGCGTCCACCACCTCGGCGGGCGCGAAGTTGGCCTTGCCGATGAAGTCCGCCACGAAGCGGTTGGCCGGGCGCGCGTAGATGTCCTCCGGCGAGCCCACCTGCATGATGTGGCCCTTCTCCATGACCACAACCACGTCGGAGATGCTCATGGCCTCCACTTGGTCGTGAGTTACGTACACGGTGGTGATTCCCAGGCGCTGCTGCAGCTCCCTGATCTCCACCCGCATCTGCTCGCGCAGCTTGGCGTCCAGGTTGGAGAGGGGCTCGTCGAAGAGGAGCAGTCTGGGCTCCATGACGATGCAACGCGCCAGGGCCACGCGCTGCTGCTGCCCGCCGGAGAGCTGACTGGGCGAGCGCTTCTCATAACCTGTTAGGCCCGTTACTTCCATTACGCGCGCCACCCGCTCCCGTACCTCGCGGGCCGAGAGGCGCTGGAGCTTGAGCCCGAACGCCACGTTGTCGAACACGTTCAGGTGCGGGAAGATGGCGTACGACTGGAACACCATGGCCGCGTCGCGCCGGTTGGGCGGGTGGTTGGTCACGTCGCGCTCGCCGAACAGCACCTGGCCGCTGGTGGGCTCCTCGAAGCCGGCGATCATGCGCAGCAGGGTGGTCTTACCGCAGCCCGAGGGCCCCAGCAGGGTCACGAGCGTGCCCTTGGGCACCTCGAGGTTGGCGTTGCTCACGGCCACCACGCTGTCGGTGCCGTCGTGACCGGGGAACTCCTTGCGGAGACCGCGGAGGGTTAGGTCGTTCAACTGGTTACCTCCAGGCAGGAGAGCGGCATCAGAACCTCACGCTCCCCGAGTGACGCGTCCAGCGGCTCATGACGAGATTGAGCACCCCCATGAACACCACCACGATGGCTATGAGCACCACGCTGAAGGCGGCCGCCACCCCCAGCCGGCCGGAGCCCACCTGGTTGAGGATCTGCACCGTCATGAGGTTCCAGTTGGCCGACACGAGGAAGATGGCGGCGCTGATGGCGGTCATGGCGCGCACGAAGGCGTAGACGAGGG
>CAZPWN010000214.1:0-3495 GCA_964590475.1 uncultured bacterium
AGACGGTAGAGGCGCTATGTCTCCCCCTTCAGCCCGCCGGCAATGCGGTCTCGAACGCCCCCCGCAACGCCACGAGGGCCCGCTCCAGCGTGGCGTCGTCGATGACGAGCGGGGTCAGGAAACGCACGACGTTGTTGTAGGCACCAGCGGTCATCAGCAGCAGCCCGCGCTCCCGCGCGGCCGTCACCACCGCTTGCGCCAGCTCGGGGGCGGGGACACGGGTTCTGCGGTCCCGCACCAGTTCGACGGCGAGCATCGGCCCGGGTCCGCGTACCTCGCCCACCGATGGATACCGCTCCGCGGCCGCCTCCAGCTCGCGCCGCAACGTGGCGCCGAGCGTGAGCGCCTTGCCCAGCACGTCCTCCGTCTCGAACACCTCGAGCACGGCCAGCGCCGCCGCGCACGCCAGCGGGTTGCCGCCGTAGGTGCCGCCGAGTCCACCGGGGTCGGGGGCGTCCATGACCTCGGCCGTGCCGACCACGCCGGCCAGCGGCAGCCCGCCTGCCAGGCTCTTGGCCACCGTCACCAGGTCGGCCTTCACGCCGGAGTGCTCCAGCGCGAACATCTTGCCGGTGCGGCCGAAACCGGTCTGGATCTCGTCGGCTATGAGCAGGAAGCCGTGCTCGTCCGCCCGCGCGCGGAGCCCCTCGAGGAACTCACTAGGCGCCGGGATGAAGCCGCCCTCGCCCTGCACGGGCTCGAGCAGCACGGCGGCCACGCGGTCCGCAGGTACCTGCGCGTGCAGCAGATCGTCGAACGCCTGGAGGGCGCGCTCCGTGTCCCACCCGCGGTAGGTGTACGGGAAGGGCGCCTGGTACACCTCGGGCGCGAACGGGCCGAAGTTCTGCTGGTACGGCTTGGCCTTGCCGGTGAGTGTCATGCCCAGGAGCGTGCGGCCGTGGAAGCCGTTATGGAAGGTGATGATCGCGGAGCGCTTGGTGGCAGCCCGGGCGATCTTCACGGCGTTCTCCACCGCCTCGGCGCCGGTGGTCACGAGGAGCGTCTTGGCCTTGCCTCGCACCGGCGCTATCCGGTTGAGCGTCTCGGCCAGCTCCACGTACGGCTCGTAAGTCACCACCTGGATGGACGGGTGGGAGAGGCGCTCCACCTGCTCCTTCACGGCCTGAACCACGCGCGGGTGCGAGTGCCCCACGTTCATGACCCCGATGCCGCCCACGAAATCGATGTACTCGCGGCCGTCCACGTCGGTGAGCGTGGCGCCGACCGCACTGTGCGCCACCACCGGGTGGACCACTCCAAGGCCGCGCGGCGTGTGCTCCTTGCGGGCTTCCAGGACCTTCTGTGACCTCAGGGCGGTGGTGCTCATGCTGATCTCTCCTCGGGCGGGAACGTTACGTACATCGTACAGGCCGCTACCTAACCTCCACCATCACGCTGGAGAGCCCGGTGGACAGAAGCACCTCGAACCGCTCGCTGCCGCTCGAGAAGCTGACGCTTCCGCCTTCGCCACGGGTGAGGACGGCGCCACCGTGCGCCTCTCGCACCACTACCGCCGGGTAGGTGGCGGCGTCCCAGGTGAGGGTCACCCGGTCATCGTCCGCGCGCCTGAGCTCGAGTCGCGGTGTGGCGCCGGCCAGGCCCGGCCCCGACTGGTAGGTCTCGTCCGCCACCGCGGCTCCGGCCGGGTCCAGCACCCGCGCCCGGCGCGCGCTCGCCAGGTCCGCCTGGCTGACGGCCACGGTGAACGCGAAGCCCAGCGCCGACTCGGGCTCAGGCAGCGCCACGGCATCGGGGGCGAACGGCACTTCCCGCAGCACGCGGCCCTCCCCATCGAGGAGCTGCCAACGCCACTCCCCGCTCCTGGGCGGACGGGGAGTTGCTTCGAAGGTGAACGCCGGCCGCAGCGCCAGCGCACCGCCCCGCGTGTGCCCGCTCGCCAGCATGACGGTGGTGGGCGCCGCCTGGGGCAGCGCGGTGTCTTCCTTCTCGTTCTGCCTCCTGTAGTTCAGCACCGCCCGGAAGTTGCGGTCGCTGATCCAGCGCGGGCCGCAGTAGCTCATCAGGTCGGCCACCTCGGGCTGCACCAGGTAGCCGAGGTAGTCGATGCCGTGCGGGTTGACGCCGTACGTGCCGGTGCGAGCGTCCACGTACGGGTAACCGGGCGCAGCTCCGCCAGCGCCGCCGCAGTCCGCGTGACTCAGGTTGAAGTTATGCCCGAGTTCGTGGGCGATGGTCATGCCGGAGGCCGTGAACTGGAAGCCGTTATCGGCATCCGGTAGCCCCACCAGGCTCCACGAAGCGGGGATCCGGTAGTAGCCCATGCCCGCCGCACCCGGGCTCGGCAGCGCGTTGGGCACCAGTGCGTGGTAGTACGCGGTGCTTGCGTCCAGCAACCGCAACTCGCGGATCAGCGGCAGCAGGTCGGCAAGAGACGTCTCGTGGTTGTAGGCGAAGGGTGCGCGGATGGAAGCGTTCACCTCGTCCAGCGGGAAGAGCGTGCGTGTATGGAGCACCAACTCGGCGGTGCGCTCCGGAGCGAACTCCGCGGTCACCTCGTGCTTGGGCAGCGCGATGGGCACGAAGACCACCTCGAAGGGTTGCGGTTCGAAGACGGTGTACTTGCCGTTGCCGCCCTCCAGGTACGTGAGCTCGGTCTGCGTGGGCCCGCCCGCGTCCACCTGAGCCGTCACGTGGAACTCCATCTCTCCGCCGACCCAGGCGGCCGGGACCTCGGCGTTGAACGTGGCGCCCCACTCCGCCAGTTTGGGCGTGGACGGCAGGCAGGCTGGCCCCTTGGCGGTGAGCGTGCCCACGGGCACGCCGCCCCGCAGCACCTCCACTTCCACTTCGGCCGGCAGCCGCACCGGCGACTGCCCGTCCGTAAGCAGCGAGACCCGCAAGGTGACGGGCCGCCCGCTGATCAGCGGCACGAGAGGCGGCGCCACCTCGATGGCCTGAAGCACCTGCACCCCGAAGATGCTCACGTCGACCTGCTCGCCACTCAGCGGCCGGCGACAGCGCAAGGCGGGTAGCAGCTCTACGTGCGCTCTGGCGGAGACGTCTCCGGCTCGCGCCACCACCTCGAACTCACCCGAGTCGCCCAGGCCGGTGACCCACCCCGCCGTGTCCACCACTCCGAGGTCAGGGTCCAGGCTCTCCCACTCGACGGCGCCGCTGATGCTCTCCCCCTCCTTGTTACGCACGGTGGCGCGCAGCCTGAACTTCTCGCCCGGGGTGAGGCGCAGTTCGGTGTGTTGCAGCTCTATGGCCGCGGGCGCCGCGTCGGGTATGCCGAGCGCGCCTTGGACCGAATCGCAGCTCGCCAGCAGCGTGGCGAGCAGGAACGCAGTGAGGACTAGCGGCTTGCGGATGCGGGGCGGCATGCGCATGTCAGTCGGCATGTCAGTCACAGCTCCTCTGCGGCTCGGCCCAGACCGTCACTCCGCGCGCCTCCAACGTGGCTATGGCCTGCGAGGCTGCCGAGCCGGGCGAGAGGTCGAGGCAGTTGTTCTGCAGGTCGACGTAAGCCGACTC
>CAZPWN010000215.1:0-3447 GCA_964590475.1 uncultured bacterium
CTCGCGGATCTGCTTCTCGCTCACGGGCCGCTTGTTGGACGCGATGCGCAGCTTGCCGAGCAGCTTGTCGGGGTCGAAGGCCTCGAGCCGCCCCGTGCGCTTGCGCACCATGAGCGCCTCGAACTGCGCCCGCTCGTAGGTAGTGAAACGCCGGGAGCAGGCCACGCACTCGCGGCGCCGGCGGATGGAGGCCCCCTCGTCCGAGGGGCGGGAGTTGATCACGCGGGTGTCGTCCGCCGAGCAGTAGGGGCAGCGCATGGCTGGCTGCTAGCGGCCGGGCTCGTCCATGGAGCCGCGCAGGTCGTCGTCGTCCTCGATCAGGTCCAGGCTGGAGAGGTCGCCGTACAGGTCCTTGGCGGTCTCATGCCCCGAAGCGTAGGCGTCGCCTTCCAGCGGGTCGTCGTTGGCCACCAGGTGCCGCAGCGCCGGACCCTCGGGCAGGCCCAGGTCGTAGGCCCACTGCTCCGAATGATCGTAGTCGTCGAACTCCTCGAACTCGTCGTCGTAACCGTCGTAGCCGGCCGCCGCGGGCCCGTTCAACTGAGTCCGGCTGGCTGCACCGCCGTCTCCGCCCTGGGGTCCGAAGGCGTGATCGTCGGTCGCCTCGTAGTCGGCGTCGCCCTCGTCCTCCCAATCGTCCAGCCACAGCATGGGGTCGTCCTCGTCCGGCTGACGCACGTTCGGGTCGAGAGCCGCGCGGACCTCGGGCAGCAGGGAATCCGCCAGGCGAGGCGGGTTCGGCAGGTCCACGTCCATCACCTGCCCGGTCACCCCGGCGGACTCCGGTGAGCCCAGGTAGCGCACCGCGCGCACCAGCGCCTGGTCGTGGCGAGGGTCGGACGGAGGTCTGGAGGGGAGGACCAGGTTCACTCTGGGGTAAGCGAAGCGGCGCCTGAAGCCGTAGATCATCTCGCGCAGTGCGCCCTGCGCGGAGTGCATCTGCACGGAGCCTACCGATGGGGGAGCGATGATCACCACCCAGCCGCCGCTGAGGAGGCGGGAGGCGGCCTTCAGGGCCAGGAAGGTGCTTCTTACGTTCTCCGCCATCATCTCGAAGAACTCGCCCTCGGCCAGCTCCTCGAACGGCGTGGTGCTGACCTGCGCCGCCGTATGGACCACTCCGCCC
The DNA here is from genome assembly GCA_964590475.1 of uncultured bacterium. Lineage (GTDB taxonomy): Bacteria > Deinococcota > Deinococci > Deinococcales > Trueperaceae > JAAYYF01. The sequence goes on from CAZPWN010000215.1 coordinate 1,127, forward strand.
AGCGCACCGAAGATCTCCGTGACCTTCTGGTACGCCGACAGCACGTCCATCTGCGTGGTCATGTCGGCCTGTATGGGTATGGCCTGGCCGCCCAGCTCCTCGACCTCCGAGGCCGTCTTGGCGGCTAGGTCGACGTCCCTGTCGGCGCAGACCACGTCGTAACCCGCTCGCCCGTAGGCCAAGGCAACGGCTCGACCATACCCCTGGCCCACGTTGGTGACCAGGACGACTCGGGCGCTCTCCACAACCGAAGGATACGACGGGCAGCGAGTCCCCTCAAGTTCATGGCGGGGCCACGCGCGGTATAAGAAGGCATGTTCAGGCGCCGAGGTGCTAGAGATCCCGGGAACTCCAGGCCGGAGGGCCCCTCACAGTCGAGTGGCGCGGACGTCTACGGGCGCCCCGTGGAGCGCGGGCGCGCGGCGCCGGATGCCGCCGGTCACGACGCTAAGCCGCCGGAGCCCTTCACGTACATCCAGCGCGGCACCCAGATCGTGGGCCGGTTGGAGGCCGTGGGGCGCGTTCGCGTCCACGGGGTGGTGAAGGGCGACGTGACGGTGGACGGCGCGTTGGAGGTAGCCGAGCACGGCCTCGTCGAGGGCGCCTCCGTGGAGGCCGACGAGGTGAAGATCATCGGGCGCGTGGTCGTGCAGCGGCTGGTGGCCAGAGGAAAGGTCGAGATCTGGGCGGGCGGCGAGCTGATCGGCGACGTGGTGGCGGCCGCGCTGGACATCGAGGAGGGCGCCCGCTTCACCGGCCGCAGCGAGATGGCCGCCCCTTCGGAGGCTCCTGAGCTGCGGACCGCGGACCTGGGCGGTGAGCCGGCGCTTACGGGCGCCACCGAGGGCCTGCCTCGGCTGGAGGACCGCCCGGGAACCGCGGCGGACTCGCTGCTGGAGCCGTCTGCCGTGGGTGACCCTGCCGAACGCGTGTGACAAGGAAGGTCCACACTGTTGCTACAATGCGGCGTGCAAAGCAGAGTCATCCTTCCCACCGCCGTGACCCAGGTCCGGAGGGCCGATAATGGCGCTTGAGAGGCTGTTCAGGCGCAACAGGCCCACGCGCAAGGAGGAGGACACCAGTCCCGCCGGCTTATGGCTCAAGTGTGACGCCTGTCAGGCGCAGATCTACCGCAAGGACCTGGTAGCCAACGTCTACCTCTGCCCGGAGTGCGGGTTCCATCACCGCATGCCCGTCAGCGCCCGCATCGACCTGCTGGCCGACGAGGGCTCGTTCGAGAAGTGGTCCGGCGGCATACAGCCCCAGGATCCGCTCGAGTTCGAGGACACCCAGAAGTACAGCGAGCGCATAGAGAAGGCGCAGAAGAAGTCCGAGAACCCCGACGCCATCGTGACGGGCGCGGCGCGCCTGGCTGGTCTCGACGTCGGGCTCGTGATCATGGACTTCTCCTTCATGGCCGGCTCCATGGGCTCCGTCGTGGGCGAGGAGATCGCCCGGGCGGCCGAACGCGCCGCTGCCGAGGACCGCAGCCTGGTGGTCGTCACCGCCTCGGGCGGCGCCCGCATGCAGGAGGGCGCCCTTTCGCTCATGCAGATGGCCAAGACCACCGTGGCGCTCGGGTCGTTGGCGGAGAAGCGCCTGCCGTACGTGGCCGTCCTCACGGACCCCACCACCGGCGGCGTGACGGCTAGCTTCGCTACCCTGGGCGACGTCATCTTCGCCGAGCCCGGCGCCCTCATCTCGTTCGCGGGGCCGCGCGTCATCCAGCAGACCATCAGGCAGGACCTGCCCGAAGGGTTCCAGCGCTCGGAGTTCCTGCTGCAGAAGGGCATGGTGGACGACGTGGTGTCGCGCAAGGACCTCAAGGAGCGCATCGCCATCGTGCTGAGCCTGCTGACCGCGGGGCTGCCCGAGAAGAGCCTGGAGGCAAGGCATGTCGCTTCCGTTTGAGCAACCGATAGACGATCTGGCGGCCAAGATCCGCGACATGCGGGCCTACGCGGCCGAGCAGGAGATAGACCTCGAGCAGGAGATCGACGCGCTCCAGGGCCGCTTGGATCGCCTGATGCGCGAAACGTACGACAACCTCACCCGCTGGCAGCGGGTGCAGGTGGCGCGCGCGCCCGGCCGGCCCACCGGCCTCGACTACCTGCAGAAGGCGTTCGACGACTTCACGGAACTCCACGGCGACCGCACGCTGGGCGACGACCCCGCGGTGGTCACCGGCCTGGCCAAGCTGGGCGAGACCAGCGTAGTGGTCATCGCGCAGCAGAAGGGCCGCGACACCAAGGAGAACATCTACCGGAACTTCGGCATGAGCCACCCCAGCGGCTACCGCAAGGCCATGCGCATGTTCGACC
>CAZPWN010000216.1:0-3428 GCA_964590475.1 uncultured bacterium
ACGTGCGGGTCGAAGTCGGCCATACCTCCCCCTTCCAACTGAGCAACTAACCGTTGGCACCGCCCATTACTGAGTATGCTTGAACCAGATTCTTACATGGAACTGCGCACCCTCGGTTCGGTCTGCCTTTCCGGACATACCTTCGGACGCCCGAAGCCTCTGCTTCTACTGGCGTACCTCAGCATGGAGGGACCCCAGCAGAGGCGGCAGGTGAGCGACCTGTTCTGGCCGGAAGCCACCGACCCGCGCGACAGCCTCTCGACCACCATAAGGAGACTCAACCGCGTAGACGGCGGCCTCATAGCCGCCCAGGGCCAGGTCATCGCCACCTCCCTGACGTGCGACGCCAAGGAGCTTCTAGCCCTGCTCGACGGGGGACATTACCGGACGGCCTGCGAGAGGTACGCCGGCCCGTTCCTCCAGGGTCTCGATCTGCAACTGTCGACGGAGCTGGAGAACTGGTTGTACGACACGCGCGACTACATAGCCCGCCGCGTGCGCGTAGCGCTGTTGGCCCTCACCGAGGCCGCCCAGTTGGACGGCGACCTGCGGGCAGCGGTCAGGCACGCCGAGGCGGCGGTGAAGCTGTCGGAGCAGACCCCGATGGAAGCGCACGAGTTGCGCGCGGTGCACCGAGTCCTCAGTGCCGGCGATAGCCCCCTAGCGCCTAGGGTAGCGGGTGAGGCCGCCGAGCTCGGCATCGATCTGGCGGCCCCCTCCGAGGGGGCGCCGGAGCCCGGTACGGCCGTCCCTCCCCGTAGGTTGCCCGCGCCCAGCAGCTCGTTCGTGGGGCGCGCCGCCGAGTTGGCCGAGATCCGCTCGCTGATAGGCAACCCGCACTGTCAGGTCCTCACCATCCATGGCCCGGGCGGGATGGGCAAGACGCGCCTGGCGCTCGAGGCCGCCCGGCAGCACGCATTGGAGCGCGGCACCTTCGAACTGACCGCGTTCGTGAGGCTCGAGCACACGGAGTCGCCCGCCGGGCTCACCGAGGCCATCGCCGGCGCCACAGGACTTACGCTCGGCGTAGAGACGAACGCCTTCGACCAGCTCTGCACCGCCCTCAGGCATAAGGCGTCCCTTCTGGTGCTCGATAACTTCGACCACCTGGTGGAGGGCGCCGAACTGCTAGGACGGCTGGTAGAGCGCTGTCCCCAACTAACGCTGCTGATCACGTCGCGTGAAGTGCTGCATCTGGCGGAGGAGTACGTTCTGCCGATAGGGGGCCTCCCCGCCAGCGCGGAGGACGACCGCATGAGCGACGCGGTCACGCTGCTTCTAGAGCGCGTGCGCCGTAACCGCGGGCCGTTCGAGCCGAACGAGAGCGACCTCGGCACGCTAAGGCGCATAGCCGAGTCCTTGGGCGGCGCTCCGTTAGGGATCGAGCTCGTGGCGTCCTGGACCCACGTACTGCCGCTGCCGGCCATCGAAGAGTCGCTCGCCAACGACTCGGCTGTGCTCGTCAGTCGCGACCGTAACGTGCCCGAGCGCCAGCGCGACGTAGGCGCGGTGTTCGATCAGTCGTGGCGCCTGCTGTCGCCCGAGGAGCGTGCGGTGTTCTCGCGCCTGGCGGTCTTCAGGGGCAGCTTCACGCTGGGCGCGGCAGCCGCCGTCACCGGCTGCAGCCCGGCGACCCTGGCCGCGCTCGTGGACAAGTCGCTCGTTTCCCGCACCCCGGACGACCGGTTCCTTCTGCACCCCCTTCTGCGCCTGGCAAGCCAGCAGAAGTTGCAGGCTGACGCCGAGACCGGTGCCGGCACCAAGGTGTTGCACGCTCGCTACTACCTGGGGGCGCCACCGCCCGAGCGCCCTGGCTCCCCCTCGGTTCCACAGGAAGAGCCGGAGTTCGACAACCTGAAGGCGGCGTGGCTCTACGCCGTGGAGGAGGGAGTGCTGGCTCTCCTGAAGCAGGCCACACGTAGGTTGGCCGGCATGGTGGAGCGCCGCGCGCGGTACGCCGAGGGTCGCGAACTGTTCCAACGCGCCCGAGCCCGCCTGGCAGGGCGCCCAACTACGGACGAACTGGAGGCTCACCTCACCGTCCAAGGCGCGTGGCTGGCGCATCTGCTCGGAGAACACCAGGAAGCCATAGCGGAAGCGGCTCCGCTGCTCTTCCCTCCCCACGCGCACTCACCTGACGTGACCTTTCTGGCCCACAAGACGGTGGCTGCTAGCCATTTCAGGATGGGCGCCTACGACAGGGCCGCAGCTGCGTGCGAGGCCGCCCTGGAGCTCTCGGGTGGCAGCGTCGAGGCCTACGCGGACCCGGAGATCCTGGAGATCCTGGCCATGACGCACTGCGAGGAGGGTCGCTTCGAGCTCTCGCGCAGCCTGCTTGCCAAGGCGCTCACCATCTACCGCTCGCGTAACGCCGCCTACGGCGTAGCTGGTGCGCTCGGGCAACTGGCGACAATGTACCTGAACCTGCAGCGGCCTCTTGAAGCCCAGCCCCTCTTGGAGGAGGGCCTCCGGATGGCGCACGATGCCGGTCTGGACGACCTCATCCCGCGCTTCCACTACGGCCTGGGGATCGTGGCACTCGAGCTGGGCGACGCCAAGGGCGCCAGAGACATGTGCAGCCGCGCGCTCTACGCCGCGCGGCGCGCCGAAGACGCCTCGCGCCAGGCGGCTTCGTTATCGGTCCTGTTCCGCACGGCTGCCCGCGAGGGGGAGCTCCCCACCGCTCGGGCGTACCTGGACGAAGGACTATCTCTCGCTCTCACCATGGGCGAGATACCGCGCTGCCTGAAGTTCCTGCTCTACACGGCGGAGCATTGGCTGGCCACCGGTCAGCGGCACGAGGAGGCCACGGGGCTCGTGAGGTTCGTTCTGGACCAGCCCCAGCTGGCGGCGTGGGCGCGCGTGATGGCCGAGAGGCTGGTGGGTGCAGCGGAGGCCCCCGAGCAACTTGCCGCCACCTCGAGCCGGGCCGCCCGCTACGGGACCCGCGCCGCCGACGACTCCGGCGCATCGGGCGCGAGCGGCAAGGCAAGGCCAGGAGTTAGGCAGCCCCCTCCCGTCTCCCCTTCGTTCGAGGAGGCGGTCGGTACCGTGTTGGCCTTCGCGGCGGGCGCCTGACCCCGATCCGCAGTGGGTATCGCAGGCTCCAGGCGCGTAGCAGCTGGATCAGGAGGAAGAGCGAGAGGCCTGAGGAGGCCGCCACCGTGTAACGCATGGTGCTGCGGAAATTCTCAGTTATGCCGCGCTCATCGAGCCGAAGAGCCCACAAGACCAGGGTAGCGGCAAGCTCGCGGCCAAGCTCGACCGGCCTGACCCGGTCTCGGCGAAGCCGCTCGGCAACGGCGCGGTCGCGATGCACTACCGGCGGGCGGGTTGACTTACCGCATCTTCCCCGCCTTCAGCACCCTCCTGCACGCGACCGTGATAGTGGCCTTGATGCCGATCGGAGTCGATATCGGACGACAACG
>CAZPWN010000217.1:0-3385 GCA_964590475.1 uncultured bacterium
TGCTATCCTCTCACGCGGCGGAAAGCCCAGTTTCAAGGGTTACAACGGCTTTCCCGCCTCGATCTGCGCCTCCCCCAACGAAGTAGTCGTCCACGGATTCCCGGACGACCGCCCCTTGGAGGAAGGCGATGTATTGTCGATCGACATCGGGACGCACTACCGCGGCTACCACGCCGACATGGCGCTAACGTACGCTGTAGGTAACGTCTCCGTCGAAGCTCGCCGTCTCCTCGAAGTCACCCAGCGGTCTCTGACCGCCGGCATCGAGAAGGCGCAAGCGGGCGCCCGCCTTGGCGATGTTTCCGCGGCCATACAGGACGTCGTCGAAGCGGCTGGTTACTGGGTAGTTCGGGAGTTCGTGGGTCACGGCATAGGTCGAGATTTCCACGAAGGACCCGAGGTGCCCAACTTCGGTCGTGCCGGAACTGGACCCGTTCTCCGTCCCGGCCTCGTACTGGCGATAGAGCCCATGGTGGCTCAGCGGCGCGCACGCGTCGTCATCGCGGACGATGGCTGGACGGCCTCCACCGAGAACGGTTCGCTGGCGGCACATTTCGAGCACACCGTGGCCATAACTGAAAGCGGCCCATGGGTGCTGACTGCAGGTAGCGGTGAAGGAGAGATCCCCACCGCAGAAGGAGGTGTGCATGGCGCGTAGACGATCGGGTCCGCCCAGGAAGCCACGTGAGCAACGCCAAGAGGAAACGACGCAGGACACTATTCGTACCGAAGGCGTAGTCCTGGAAGCACGTCCGAACACGACCTTCCTGGTCCAGTTGGACGCAGGGCCCGAGATCCTTGCCCATGTAGGTGGCAAGATGCGCCGGCACTACATCCGCATACTCCCCGGCGACAGAGTCGTCGTCGAGATCAGCACATACGACCCTGAAAAGGGCCGCATCGTTTACCGTAAGTAGGAGAGAGAAGCATGAAGGTCAGGGCTTCAGTCAAACCAATGTGCGACAAGTGCAAGGTAGTGCGCCGGCGCGGCCGCGTGTACGTGATCTGCACCGCCAACCCAACCCATAAGCAGAGGCAGGGATAAGAATGGCTCGAATCGCAGGAGTAGACCTGCCGCGCGAGAAGCGCATCGAAGCCGCGCTGCCGTACATCTACGGCATCGGCTGGTCCCGGTCGGGCGACATCCTCGCCAAGGCCGAAGTGGACCCCACCACCCGCGTCAAGGACCTCACCGAGACCGAAGTAACGCGCATCCGTGAAGTAGTGGACCGCGACTACAAGGTCGAAGGTGACCTCAGGCGCGAGGTGCAGCTCAACATCAAGCGTCTCATGGACATCGGCTGCTACCGCGGCCTGCGGCACCGCCGCGGCCTGCCCGTACGCGGCCAGTCCACGAAGACCAACGCACGCACCCGCAAGGGACCGCGTCGCACCGTGGCCGGCAAGAAGAAGGCCCCGAGGAAGTAGGCACCTGAGTCATGGCCAAGGCCCAAACCACCAAATCAGCCAAGAAGCGAGTCAGGCGCCAGATCACCGAAGGCAAGGCGTTCATCCACGCTTCCTACAACAACACCATCGTCACGATCACGGACATGGGCGGCAACACCGTCGCCTGGTCCTCCGCCGGCTCCATCGGCTACAAGGGCTCCAAGAAGGGCACGCCCTACGCCGCACAGCTCGCCGCCGCGGACGCCACCCGCAAGGCCCAGAACATGGGTGTCACGCAGGTGGACATCATCATCCGTGGCACCGGTTCCGGACGTGAGCAGGCCATCCGCTCCATCCAGGCCACCGGCGTCAACGTGCGCACGATCATCGACGACACGCCCCATCCGCACAACGGTTGCCGCCCGCGTAAGCGGAAGCGTCCGTAAGCACTAGGACGCGGCCCCATGATGGGGGCCAAGGAGATACATGGGAAGGTACAGAGGACCAGCAGTAAAGATCAGCCGCCGCGAGGGCGTCAACCTGACGGAGACCCCGAAGGTTCAGCGCTACATGGAGAAGCACCCGTACCCGCCGGGCCAGCACGGTCAGCGCCGTCGCCGCAAGCCCTCCGACTACGGTGTTCGGCTCCGTGAGAAGCAGAAGCTGCGCTTCCTTTACAACATGAGCGAGAAGCAGTTCCGCAACCTCTTCGACGAGGCTGCCAAGCAGGAAGGCTCCACCGGAACCGTCTTCCTCCAGCTCCTCGAATCCAGGCTGGACAACGTGGTCTACCGCCTCGGCATCGGCTACACCCGGCGCCAGGCGCGGCAGTTCGTGGCTCACGGTCACATCCTCGTCAACGGCAAGCGCGTCGACGTGCCCAGCTACCGCCTGCGCCCCGGTGACGAGATCGAAGTGGCCGCCAGGGCCCGCAAGAACCCGTTCATCCACGCCAACATCGAAGATCGTCGGCGCGGCCAACTGAACCCCTGGCTCGAGTTCGACGCCGAGAAGCTGAAGGGCAAGTTCCTCCACCGTCCGGCGCGCGAAGACATCATGGTGCCCGTCAACGAGCTCCAGGTCATCGAGTACTACTCTCGCTGAGCGGCGTACACGCTCTTATCTGTCGCTACCGAGGAGGTACTTGTGCAGATCATCCCAGAGTTCAAGGCCAAGACCGAAGGCAGTTACGCCGAGTTCGTGGTTGAACCGCTACCGCGCGGTTACGGCGTCACACTTGGCAACCCGCTAAGGCGGATCCTGCTGTCGTCCATCCCGGGCACGGCGGTCACCAGCGTCTACATCGAGGACGTGCTACACGAGTTCTCCACCATCGACGGGGTCAAAGAGGACGTCATGCAGATCATCCTCAACCTCAAGGACCTCGTGGTGAAGATGTACGACGACGACCCCGTCACGCTCACCCTTAGGGCCGAGTCGGCGGGAGAGGTAACCGCTGCCTCGTTCGACGTGCCGTCCAACGCCGAGGTCATGAACCCCGACCTTCACGTGGCCACCCTCTCCAAGGGCGCCAAGCTCGTGATGGAAGTGCGCGTGGAGCGCGGCGTGGGCTACGTTCCCGCCGAGATCCACGGCACCAAGGACCGCATCAACTCCATCCCCGTGGACGCCGTCTACACGCCCGTTCGGCGCGTGGCGTACCGCGTGGAGGACACCCGCGTAGGTCAGAAGACCGACCTCGACCGCCTCACCCTGCGCGTATGGACCGATGGCAGCGTCGAACCCCGCGACGCGCTCGACATGGCCGTCGACACCCTGCGCAACCAGCTCACCGTGTTCAGCGGTAACGGCGTCATGCAGGACGAAGAAGCCGCCCCCGTGATGAACATCCCCACCCCCCAGGCCGCCGAGAGCACCCCCGCCGAGGAAGAGGTCACCATGAGCCTCGAATCCCTCGACCTCTCCAGCCGCGTTCTGCATTCGCTGCAGGAAGAGGGCATCGACTCCGTCAACGCCCTCCTAGCCCTGTCCGAGC
>CAZPWN010000218.1:0-3337 GCA_964590475.1 uncultured bacterium
AGGAAGATGGCGGCGCTGATGGCGGTCATGGCGCGCACGAAGGCGTAGACGAGGGCGGAGAAGAACGCCGGGGCGATGAGCGGCAGGGTGATCTTGCGGAAGGTGGTGACGCTGTCGGCCCCCAGGTTCTGCGCGGCCTCCTCGATGGAGGGGTCCACCTGACCGAGGACGGCGATGCCGTTCTGGATGCCCACCGACATGTAGCGGAAGACGAAGGCGGCTACCAGGATGGCGAGCGTGCCGGTAAGTATGACGGGCGGCCCGTTGAAGGCCAGGATGTAGCCGATGCCCACCACCGTGCCGGGCACGGCGAAGTTGAGGATGCTGGTGAACTCCATCAACCGCCGGCCGGGGAAGCGGCGCCGCACCACCAGGAACGCGATCATCATGCCTAACAGGCCGCTGAGCGGCGTGACGAAAGCCGCCACCACCAGCGTGTCCTTGACGGACTCGAAGCCCACGTCGAAGACGTAGCGGAAGTGCTGGAGCGAGAACGTGTAATCGAAGCCCCACACGCGCGTGAACGCCCCCAGGAGGATGACCAGGTAGAAGGCAGCCACCAGCACCCCGAAGAGCCAGGAGATGCTCACGAGAAGTCCCTTCACCGGCTCGCTGACCAGCTTGGAGGTGGAGGTGGAGGGCTTGCCGGTGACGGTGACGTACTGCCGGCGCGATATCCAGTAGCGTTGGATGGCGAACGCCGTGAGGCTGGGGATGAGCAGCACGGCGGCCAGCGCCGCACCGCGCGGCAGGTTGAACGAGCCAGTTATCTCCAGGTACGCCTGCGGCGCCAACATGGGAAAGGTGGCGCCGGCCAGCACCAGCGGGTTGCCGAAGTCGGCCAGCGACTCGATGAACACGATGAGCAGGGCGCTGGCGATGCCGGGCAGCGAGAGCGGCAGCGTAACGCGCCGGAACGCCTGCCACCTGGTGGCCCCTATGTTCAGCGCGGCGTCCTCCAGCGTGGGGTTTATCGATTGCAGCACGCCCCGCAGCGAGAGGTAGGCGATGGGCGTGAAGGTGAAGACCTGGCTCAGCACCACGCCGCCGAAGCCGTAGATGCTGAAGTCCGTCAGGTTGAGCAGGCCGCGCGTGATGAGCCCGTTGAAGCCGAACAGGAAGAGGATGGAGACGGCGCTGACGAACGGCGGCGAGATGATGGGCAGCATGGTGACCATGTGCAAGGCGCCGCCGCCGGGCGTGCGCAGCCTGGTGGTCACGAAGGCCAGCACGTAACCGAGCGCCACGCTGATGAGGGCCACCACGCCGCCCACCAGCAGGCTGTTCTTGAGGGCGTTCTGGTAGAGGCGCCGGTTGAGGAACAGCTGGTAGTTCTCCAGCGTCAGCTCGCCCGACCGCGTCTGGAAGCTGGTGAGGATGACCTTCACCAGCGGGTAGACGACGAACAGCCCAAGGGCAGCCAGGATAAGGATGATTAGGGCCAGCAGCAGCGGATCGCGCGCCAGCCGCCTGAGTTGGTTCACTATCTCAAGATATGGGTTGGCGGGTCCGGACGCGATAACCGTCCGGACCCGCTGAGAGGCTTACTGTCCGAGGACCTGCTCGAGCCAGCGGTCCACCAGCTCCTGGCGACGCTCGGCGGCCACCGCCGGGTCGTAGGAGACCAGCTCGATGCTGTCGAGGGTGGGGATGCCTTCGCCCGCGCTAACGTCCGAGCGGACGGGCAGGAAGTAGGTCTTGTTGGCCACCAGCTCGTTCTGGCCCTCCACGGAAGTTATCCACTCGATGAGCGCCTCGGCCTCCTCCTGGTTGGCGGCGCCCTTGATGATGGAGGCGGCGGCTACCTCGTAGCCCACGCCCTCGCTGGGGAACACGACCTGCACGGGGAAGCCCTCATCTGCCAGCTTGAGGAAGCCGGGGGTGAACTGCAGCGCCATGGCGGTCTCGCCCACGGCCAGCGCGCCGGAGGGCGCGGTGCCGCTCTGGGTGTAGGTCTGCACGGTGGGGTGCAGCGCCTCTAGGTACTCGAAGGCGGCTTCCTCGCCCATAAGCTCGATCAGCGTCATGACCACGGCGTAGCCGGTGCCACTGGACTGCGGGGAGGGCATCTGCAGCAGGCCGCGGTAGGCCTCGTCGGTCAGGTCCGCCCAGCTGGTGGGCACGGGCACGCCGCGGCTCTCCAGGGTGTCGGTGCGCACGCCGATGGCGAGCGGGTTGGTATAGATGCCGTACCAGGCGCCGTTAGCGTCCTTGAAGTTGTCGGCCAGGGCGCCTGCGTTGGGGTTGTCGAAAGGCTGGGTCAGGCCGCGCTCGGCTGCCAGCACGTGGTTCTCGCTGGGGGCGCCGAACCAGACGTCCGCCTGCGGGCGGTTGGCTTCGGCCTCGATACGGCTGAGGGCCGGGCCGGACGAGAGGAACACGAAGTTGACGTCGATGCCCGTATCACGGGTGAAGGCCGCGAACAGATTGGCGGCGTTCTCCTCATCGACGCTGGTGTAGACGGTGACGCTCTGCGCCAGCGCGCCGCCCAGTAAGGCCAACGAAAGTAGTAGTGCTGCAATTCTTCTCATCAGTTCTTTCCTCCGTCGCTTCTACCCACCACCAGAGGATGGTGGCGGGAGTAAGTCAGCCTAGATGCTACCGCGACCGCTCAGGGACGCGCCTCCCGCATGCCCAGTGAGGGCGCGGAGGGAGCCCCTGGCGAGCCCTCCCCGAAAACCGGCCGGAAAGCATGACATTCCGATGAGAATCGGCCTTTCCGGTGACGCCTAACCTTGCCTTTAAGGGCTTATCTGTGGTTAGATGGGTAGCTGTCAGTGCAAGACTACTTAGGAGGAACCCCTTTACATGGATGAGAAAGTAAACCCCGCCTCGGGGAGCCCTGCCCCGGGCACCGTCCCAGCCCCGGAAGAAGCCACCGATCTGGCCCCAGCTGCGAACGCCGAACAGGGAGTAGGCACGCAAGCTGCTAACGAGCATAACGACGTGAATCAAGATCAGGCTTCCTCCGAACCAGCTGAAGAAACCGCGTCCCAGGACGCTGAACCCCCCGCCGCGGAACCTGCCGCGACGGAACCCTCGTCTGCCGCCCCAGAGGAGCAGGCCCAACCGGCCGCCTCGCAGGCAGACGAAGCCGAGATCACCATGGAGGACGTGCTGGCAGCCAGCGATGAACAGCTGGCCCGCAAGCCCATCCACCGCGGCATGATCACCAACGGCGAGGTCATCATGCTGGCGCAGGACGGCATCGTCCTAGACGTCGGCACCAAGATCGAAGGCATACTGCCGTACAACCAGCTCTTCGAACACGAGAGCACCGCTGAAGAGGCCGCCAAGTACTTCAAGCCCGGCGACCAGATCCAGGTGTACGTCATCC
>CAZPWN010000219.1:0-3316 GCA_964590475.1 uncultured bacterium
CGCGGATCCTTCCCCTCCGGCCGCCCGCCAAAGAGGCGGTTCGCCGCACGCCACCGACCGGCCGCGGTCGCCATTTCGTCGTCCTGGCGCCGCGCCTCGCGCAGCTTCGCCACCTCGGTTTCGTCCTCGGCGTAGAGGTCCTTAAGGCGCCCCTCCATGCCGGTCACTGCGCGAAAGCCTGCCATCACCAGCCACCCTTCTTGCCGTACTGATCGTGCTCCATCTGGCCGGTGAACGCCTGGCCGACCGTGTTCACCACGTCGGTGGACTGCTGGCCGAACTGCTGCGCGTAGCGGCCCTGGTTCCGGTGGCTGCCGGCGATGTCTCCGGTGACGCCGGCGCGGGCGTTCTGGCGCTGCATCGCATCCTGATAGCCGCGGCTTCGCAGGTCGTTGTTGTACTGGTGGGTCTGCTGTCGGAGCGCCGCGTTCTGGCGCGCGATGGCGTCCCGAGCCTGGGCGCGCTGCGCGTCCTCGCCCCACTGCTGGCCGCGCATCTGGCCGGCCAGCGAGCCCTGGTCCCGGAGCGCCTGGTATGCCCGCCGCTGACGCTCGGCTGCGAGCTCGCGGCTGTCGGACGCGAGGCGGTTTGCCGCCCCCTGCTGTGACGCGAGCTGCGCCGCCATGGCCTGCCCGCCGGTGAGCGCGCCCATGCTGGCGGCACGGTCAAGGATGCCCGCGCGCTGCCGGGACTCGTTCAGGTTCGCGCGGCTCTGCGCGTCGTAGAAGTCGGCGTCGAACTGCGCATCAGGCCCACCCTGCGAGAGCTGCCGGAGACGCTCCAGGGCCGCGCGTTGCGCCGCCGTAGACTGGGCATCGGACTGCACGCCCTCCAGCGCGGACGGGCCGAGCTGCTCGAACGCGAGCTCAAGGTACTCGGGGAGGTCGATGTCTCCGTATTCGTCGCGGAGCTTCTCCAGCTCCCGGCGAGCGCGGTCCTCCTGAATCGACGCCTGAACGGTGCCCATCAAATCGAAAACCGATGCCATCAGTACGTCCTCCCGAGAGTCTCGATGCCGAGACGGTCTCGGCGTGGTGCGTGGCGCTGTTGGGTCCTCCGTCGCGCCTCCTCCTCACGTTCCTCCCTGGAGAACCCCGGCTGCAGAGGCGCGTAGGAGGTGGCGGGCGGCGGTGCGGTGTGAGCTGCGGTCCGGTCCAGCGCGCCCTGGAGGTTCGCGTACCGGGAGCGAAGCTGCCCGAAGCGCTCACGGCCGGCCGCGCCCACGAGCCCCGCGTCGAAGCGCCCTGCCCCGCCGCTACCGGTGCCGATCAGCTGCTGGAGGCCTCCGGTGGTGCCGGTGTTGGCGAGCGCAGTCCGGGCGTCGTGTGTGGCGGTGGTCGCGCGCCCGTAGAGGTCCGAGTCCACACCGCGGCGCTGGGGGCCCTGGACGTCGCGGAGCTGCTCGATAGCGGTGGGCTGGGCCACGTCGTCACGCACGGCCTGGTTGGCCTGCTGCGCGGTCTGAACGAGTCCCTCCACCTGCCCAGCCACCTTTCCGGCGGTGGCGTCAGCAGCGGTCTTGTTGGCGCTCAGGTACTGGTTGAAGCCGACGAAGCGCGACGCCGGAGCGCTGGGGGCCGCAGCAGGCGCCGGAGCGCCCACGGCCTGACCGCCGCCCACAGCAGGCGCGGGCACGCCAGTCACCGGCGCGGCGCTCGCCTGCATCAACTCGTCGTCATCGTCGGTCTGTCGGTAGGCCATGGCTCACTCCACGATGATGGTGACGGTGACGCGCTTCCCTGCCGACGAGAGGCTTCCGCTGACAAGGAGGTCCACGGAAATCATCTCACCCGAAACGCTCCAAGAGAGCATCTGGGCGAGGGGGAGGGCACCGCCATCATCCGCCTGCACGCGCGTAACCCAGACGGATGTTGGGGCCCTTGGGAGCGGGTTCCTGATGCGCCCTCGGACGAAATACTGGAACCCCTCCTGCACCGTCGTGGCGGTGAAGCGCGCCTCCTTCGACTGCATGTTCTCTGCGCGCGTCAGATTGCCGTTGAGCGCCTGCGCAATGGCGTTGCCCTGCTCATTGAGCAGCGCCAGCAGCTTCTCCAGCGTGGGCCGAAACTCGCTCGGGCACTCGGGGAATGCCTCCATGGAGAGTCGCGCCGTTCGGATGGGAGGCGCCATCAGCGGGCCACCTTCTGCTCGCCCTGCTCCACCTCGAGCGTGACGCCGGACAGCCGCCAAAAGCCATTGACCTGCTTGGTGCTGAGGCCCACGCTGAGCATGCCGGTGCTCTGCTGCTCACGCGGCACGCCGAAGCGCACGGTGCGCGGCTGAACCGGGATCTCGTACATCGTAGACCACGGGCCGTCGATCTCGCTCAAGCTGAGATCCATGTCGCTGACGAGGATGTTCTTCTGCCCGTCGTCGCCGTCCGCACCTTGCGTCTGCACCCAAGGCGTCTGATAGCTCAGCCCGCCGAGGGCGGGGCGCTCGATGCCGTCACCGACGCGCTCCAAGCCGTACCGGTCGAAGTGCAGTTGGGCGAAGGAGAACCGCTTACGCCCACCCGGAGAGCCGCCATGCCACGGCGCGAGCATGACGCGCGCTCGGATGCACTTCGCCACGCTGACCGACTCGAACGAGCCATTCGGAAAGGGCAGCCCATGCAACAGGAGGCGCTGCCCGGTGTCCCCTGGGCGCGGATACAGGACGGTCCCCCGGATGGTGGGGTCCGAGGCGAGAAACACCTCGTCGCCGAAGATTGCACCGGAGACCACCGACGGGCCCGAGCCGGCGTCTAACACCTGCGTCCTGCCGCCATCGCCCGACGCGAGGAACTGCACGGAGCTGGTGGGGCCGTCGTCTTGGTAGTCCTCCACCGTTCCGTCGTTTCGGGTGACGCTGAGCACGTCCGCGTTGCTGCACGCAACCAGGCCGCCCGCGGGCCACTCTGCAGCCCAGCGATGGGAGGTCAGCCAGCGCGTCCAGGCTCGAGCGTGCATCGAGTAGACCGCAACGTCCGTCATCGCCAGACCCACGCGGTAGGTGTCGCGGAGGTAGAGACAGTAGAGCCCATCCCGCTCGTCCACGGCGGCAAAGAGCGCCTCACGGTGGCGCAGCAGGTCCTGCACGTCGGCGTCCACTGCGCGCGCCCCGGCGGCGCTGCACGCATATACGCGCTGGTCTCTCGCGTGGAGGTAGACCTCGTTGTTGAGCTCCTGAATGGTCCCGCGCCCGCCCCTCCGGGCGCTCGGAGACATGCGCACGGAGGCGTCAATCAACTGCACCCCGTACATGCCGCCGGAGCCGTAGACGAGGTACAGGCCGTCCGTCTTGGCCACCACGATGCCATCCCGGAGCGCCACCA
>CAZPWN010000220.1:0-3293 GCA_964590475.1 uncultured bacterium
GCACCAGGGCTGGCACGACAAGCTCGTGAGTTCGGTGGTGCTCGAGGGCTGAGGGGCGGTAGGCCCGAACACGTTGAGAAGGCTAGCCGTTTCCTCACGTGGCGATCCTTGGCCAACTAGCTACGAGCCCAATCCCACACCGACATGCCGCCATCCGGTTATTCTTCCAACTGAAGAAAAACTTGGTGGTTTGAGGTCACTTTCTGTGCCACAAGCCGGCTACCGCCGCGGCGATAGCAGAGAGCAGGATTGCGCCATGCCGACGATCCGCCGACCGGATGCTCCACGTGTGCCCCTACATCTGCAACACATGGTGCGCCGACGAGCCGTGTGTTCCACGCTGATCGCCACGGTTCTGGTCACTCTCCTCGCAAGCTGTTTCCGACCTGAGTCGTCTCAGGCGGTCACCATCACGGAACTGCGCGCTGCCACGAGCACCTCGGTGCTCGTGGTGCTCGACCAGCCCCTGATAGCCGTCGGCGACCCACTGTCCATGTTCGATATCAAGGCCGCTGGCGGTGGACGGCTCGCCGTGGTGGCCGTGCACCCTGACGCCACGAACACGCGCTTCACTCTCGCCACGGTTCCCCAGGAGCAGTCCACTTACACGCTTACGGTGGGGGCGGGCAACCTCGCACCGTCAGGAGGCACGCCCACCTTCACCTCGCGCGACTTCACCGGCAGCGATGTACCGGCGCCTCTCGTCATCGGCGCGGTGGCCATCAGTAACACCGAGGTAGTCATCCGGCTCTTCGATCCCGTGGCGGGGGAGGCTGCCTCGCCCGGCGGATCCGCGTTGGACACCAACGAATTCCAGGTAATCGCCAGCACGGGCGAGGCCCTGACCGTGGAGGGCGTGGCCCTCGATGACGCCGGCGCCATGCTTCTGACCACCTCACCCCAGGAAGACGACACGTACGCTGTAACGCTCGGCGGCGTCTACGCGGAGCCCGGTGGGCGCCTCGTCGACCCCTTCAACAACAGTGCCGGCTTCCTCGGCATCGCGCGTAACGATGGGGCCGCACCCGCCCTCATTCACGCCGAGTCCCGCGGTCCCAGTTCGGTACTGCTCCGCTTCAGTGAACCGATCGCGCAGGGCCCCGGTGGCGTCGACGACCCGGCCGCCTACCAGATCCTCGGATCGGAAGCCGAGGAGCTAGGGGTCAGCAAGGCTCAGGCAGGCAACCACGCCACCGAGGTGGTGCTCACCACCGTGCGGCACCAGGTGAACGGCGAGGAGTACACCGTCACGGTGACGGGACTCGAGGACCTTGCGGGTAACCGTGTAGCTCCGGCGGCAAGAAGCGCCACGTTCCTGGGCAACACCACGCCCGGCGAGGCCGACACCACGCCCCCGCGGCTCTCCAACGTCGCTTCTACACGTAACAACGCCGTCGTCGTGACCTTCAGCGAACCCGTGGCGGGCGGCCCCGGCAGTGCGGAGAACCCCAGCCACTACCGCGTCTACGCCGCTCCCACAGGGGAGGTCACCACCCAGGCCACCCTGCAGATCGTCCGGGCGGAACTCGACGCCAGGCGTACCTCCGTCACCCTCACCACCGGCTCGCAATCCGACCTCACCTACACGCTGGAGGTCGTGAACGTCCGCGACCTGGCGGGTAACCAGATGGCGCCTCCCGAACGCGATCTGCTGCCTAGCGTGATGACCTTCCGCGGCACCCCGCCCTCGCCCGGGGAGTTGATCGACAGCGACGGTGACGGACTAACCGACGATGTCGAGCAACGCGGCTGGACCGTGACGATCCGACTACTGGACGGCAGCACGCAAAGGCGAGACGTCAGCAGCGATCCGTTCGAGCCCGACACCGACGGTGACGGCATCTTCGACGCCGACGAGCGCGCTTACGGCACCGACCCGCGCAACGCCGACACCGACGGTGACGGCCTCACCGACTGGGACGAACTCAACCGCTTCTACTCCGACCCAGCGAATCAGGACAGCGACGCCGACGGCCTTACGGACGGGCTGGAGGCCACGTTCTTCTTCACTTCACCCCTCCTAGCCGACACGGACGGCGATCAGCTCAGCGACGACTACGAGGTAGGAGCCGATAACCGCAACCCCCGCATAGCTGACTTGCCACGCGTGGACATCCGCGTCGGCGTCGTCGACCTGCGCCTCGACGTCCGCTTCGAGGAGACCACCAGCCGGGGCAGCCGGACGCTCGACAGTCGCAGCGCCGCCACCACCCTCGTACAGTCCCAGGAGTCGGCGCAGGCGCGGGAGACGAGTAGCGCTCTCGAATGGTTCGTGAAGGGCGGCGCCGAGGTCTGTATCAAGGGCGGCTGCGAAGACGCCGAGGTGGCCGGCGCTAAGTTCACTGTAGAGGGCGGCGCCAGCGGTTCTACCTCCACCACCTTCAGCACCGCGTCGGTGAACGCCACGCAGCGCGAATACGCCACCAGCCTCACCACCGACGCGGAGGTGTCGGCCGAGTCGGTGGTTACGCGCGTGGTCGAAGGCGCCACCATGGCTGTCGAAGTGACTCTCGCCAACGCCAGCAACATCTCCTTCACCATCAGCGACATCGAGATCACGGCCCTGCTCCAGGACCCGCACGACCCGAGCGTACTCGTGCCCGTGGCCACGCTGCAGTCGGCCACGGGTGCCTCCATCAGCATCGGACCGCTGACGCCCGAGCGCGGTCCGTTCCGTTTCAGTACCGACGCCGCCTACCCGAGCCTCGTGGAGAGCCTGATGGCCAACCCCCGCGGGCTCATCTTCCGCGTGGCCAACTACGAGATAACCGACGAATTGGGCCGCAACTTCGCGTTCGTGGAGCAGGACGTCAACGATCGCACCGCCTTCTTCGAGATCAACTACGCCGGCAACCTGCCCATGGAGCGCTACCAGGTGGCCACCAACAACGTCTTCGACGAATACGGCTACCCGCAGGGCGTGACCATGGCGCAGGTGCTGGAGCAGATTTTGGGCCTGGAATACGTGTCAGCAGCGCGGGATGACGCCCTGAACCCGAACGTGCGGGCCGACGCCGACCTGCTTGACCGGAGCTACTCGACGCGGACGGTGAACGGGGTCGATACCCTTACTCGTATCAAGCGCGTCTCGGCCGGATTGACGCGCCAGGACCGAGACTGGTGGGTCATCGGGCCGCAAGGCAACATCACTCCCGTGGGTACGCGGCCCGGGCTCGATTTCCGCGCCTACCGCATCTACGCCGACCAGGACTTCGCCCTGGCGTTCGTGCAGGACCTGGACGAGGACGACCTGGAGGCCAACGAGGAGATGCTCTACCGCAGCATCGACTCCC
>CAZPWN010000221.1:0-3275 GCA_964590475.1 uncultured bacterium
TCGTTCTTCCTGCAGAACTTCGGCATCCTGGCCTTCTCCAACCGGCAGACGCCGTTCCGGCCTCCCAGCTTCTTCACGGGGCCGCTGCAGTTCCAGGTGCTGGGCGAGACCGTGTTCACCTCGTGGATGGTGGTGCTGGTGCCCATCATCACGGCCCTACTGGTGGTGGGGCTCACGCTCTTCGTCACGCGCACGCGCCTCGGCAAGGCCATGCGGGCCACGGCGCAGGACGCCGAAACGGCCCGCATGATGGGCGTGAACGTGGACCGCGTCATAGCCACCACCTTCCTGCTCGGCTCCATGCTCGCCGCCGCCGCGGCGGTCATGTGGGGCATGACGTTCGGCAGCATCAACCAGCCCGCCATCTTCGGCATACTGCCCGGCATCAAGGCGTTCGCCGCAGCGGTCATCGGCGGCATCGGCAGCCTGCCGGGCGCCGTGGTGGGCGGCGTGCTCCTGGGCTTCCTGGAGAACTTCCTCACCGCGCTCTTCCCGCGAACCCCGTCGTTCGCGGGCATCACGGAGTACAAGGACACCTTCGCTTTCCTAGCCATGATCCTGATCCTCCTCATACGTCCCAGCGGCATCGTTGGCGAAGACCTATCGGAGAAGGTATGAGCCTCCCCAACGAAACCGCCCCACCGGCGGCAACGCCGAAGCCGCGCCAAGGGCTAAGCCCCGCGGAGGCCGGTTACCGGCCGCACTACCTGAAGAACCGCACGCGCAACGCGCTGCTCACCCTCGGCGGCCTGGCCCTGGTGGCCGGCATCCTCTTCCTCGTCGACGGCGGCGGCGGGGTGAAGCTCAAGCAGGTCTTCGCCCTCTTCGCCATCTGGGGCATCGCCACCGTGAGCCTGAACCTGGTCAACGGGGTCACCGGTATCCTCTCGCTCGGGCATCACGGCTTCATGCTGATCGGCGGCTACGTCACCGGGCTGCTCGTACTGCCGGTGGCCACGCGCGAGAACCTGGCCGCCTCCGCCCGCTCCAACCTCTCCGACTTCGCCATTGGGCTCTCCGTGGAGAACTGGATGCGCGGCCTGGGGCTCGAGTTCCTGGCCACGCCCGAGACGCTCTGGGTGCGCTTCCTCATCGCCCTCTTCATCGGCGGGCTCTTCGCGGCCGCCTTCGGCGTCATCGTCGGCTTCCCCAGCCTCAGGCTGCGGGGCGACTACCTCGCCATCGTCACCTTCGCCTTCGGCGAAGCCATCAGGCTGCTGGCCTCCACGCCCATGATGTCGTCGTTCACCAACGGCGCCCTCGGCTTCGCGGGGGTGCCCTCGGCGTTCGGCAAATCCGTCTGGTGGACCTTCGGCATCCTGGCCATCGCCGTGTTCGTCATGTCGCGGCTCAAGTACTCGTCGTACGGCCGCGCGCTGCAGGGCATCCGGGAGGACGAGATAGCCGCCGAGGCCATGGGCGTTCACACCTCGTATCACAAGGTCCTGGCGTTCGCCATCTCCGCCTTCTTCGCCGGCGTGGCCGGTGGCCTGTGGGTCAGCTGGGTGGGCACCGCGCGCCTCGACCTCTTCCTCTTCTTCCTCACCTTCTACTTCCTGGTGGCCATCAGCGTTGGCGGCACCGGCTCCATCACGGGCGCCCTCATCGGCACGGCGCTGGTGGTGTGGGTGAGGCAGTACGGCGACCCGCTGGAGAAGAGCTACCCCCTCTCCACCTGGACGCTGGCGCTCGGCTGCGTGTTGCTGGCCGGGGCGCTCATCGCCTTCCTGGTCAGGCGCCATAAGCGGCTCAAACCGGTGGCGGGCCCGCTGGTGTGGGTGCCCCTCGCGCTCGGTGTGGTGGCCGTGGGCGTGGGCCTCTTCGGCACCGGCATACCGAGCCTGCAGCAGTCGTGGCAGGGCTTCGGCATGCGCGCCATCACCCTCTCCATCCTGCTCATCGCCATCATGATCCTCAGACCCTCGGGCGTCATGGGCCGCAAGGAGTTCAGCTGGGCCATGCTCTTCCGGGAGCGGATCGACGAGCCAACGGACGAGGAGCGGGGCCAGGACGCCTGGCTCAGTAACGCAGCCCTCGCCGCCAGCCTGGCTGGCGACGACGAGGAGCCCGAGGACGCGGAAGGAACGGAGGAGGTGGGCTGATGCTGGAACTCAAGAACGTGTACAAGTCGTTCGGCGGCCTGCAGGCCATCACCGACCTGTCACTGAACCTCAAGCAGGGCGAGATCGTGAGCCTCATCGGCCCCAACGGCGCCGGCAAGACCACCGTGTTCAACCTGATCACCGGGGTCTACAAGCCGGACTCCGGCGAGATCGACTTCGAGGGTCGCAGCCTCAAGGGCCTCAAGCCCAGCGCCATCGTGGACCGCGGCGTGGCGCGCACCTTCCAGAACCTGCGGCTCTTCACCAACCTGACGGTGCTGGAGAACGTGCTCATCCCGCAGCACCACCGCCTGCGCAGCAACTGGTTCAGCTCCGTGCTGCGCACGCCCGGCTACCTGAAGCAGGAGCGGGCGGCGCACGAGCAGGCCCTCGAGAAGCTGGCGTTCTTCGGACCGCGCCTCATGAGCTACCGGCTGCACCAGTCGGTGGAGGTGCTCTCGTACGCCAACCGGCGCCGCACGGAGATGGCCCGCGCCATGGCCACCGGCGCCAAGCTGCTGCTGCTGGACGAACCCAGCGCCGGCATGAACCCCAAGGAGACCCGCGAGATCACCCGCATCATCCGCCGCATGCGCGATGAGGGCGGCTACACGGTCCTTCTGGTGGAGCACAAGATGAACCTGGTGAAGGACATCTCCGACCGCGTGATAGTGCTGGACTACGGCCGCAAGCTGGCCGAGGGCTCCTACCACGATGTCGTGAACGACCCCGCCGTCATAGAGGCCTACCTGGGCAAGCGCTCGGACAAGGACAGCGCCGTGGCGCGCGCGCAGGCGGCCGACGGCATGTACGCCGACATGGAAGAGACGAGGAACCAGCCGTGAGCGCGGTGCAGACGTCCACGCAGGCCGCACCCGCCGCCACGCCCGTGGAGACGCGCGAGCCGCTGCTGCAGCTCGCTGACGTGACCACCCACTACGGCCCCATCCGGGTGCTGCACAACGTGGACATGGTCATCTACCCGGGCGAGATGGTCTGCCTGCTGGGCGGTAACGCCTCCGGCAAGAGCACCACCCTCAAGACGATCTTGGGGCTCGTGCGGGTGAGCGAGGGGCAGATCCACTTCCGCGGCGAGCGGGTGGACCCCCTCAGCACCTCCGACCGCATAGAGCGCGGCATGGCCGTGGTGCCCGAGAACCGCCGCATCTTCCC
>CAZPWN010000222.1:0-1238 GCA_964590475.1 uncultured bacterium
CCCTCAGCCCTCGAGCACCACCGAACTCACGAGCTTGTCGTGCCAGCCCTGGTGCTCGTCATCCAGCAGGATCCACAGGAAGCCCAGCGAGAGGATGAGGCCGCTGATCCACTTGCCTATGACCTCGCGCACGGCCATGCTCCAGAACCCCAGGCGGTAGCCGGTGCGCTTGTCGTACACGTACATCCCGAGCGTCTGCTTGCCGGGACTGGTGCCCTTGGACCAGAAGTAGGCGCCCACCACGATGTACGCGGCGCCGAGGAACATCACGATGGCGCCACCACCGCCGCGCTGACCCAGAAGGCCCGTAAGCACGAACATGGCAAGGTACGAGTAGAGGCCGTCCAGCAGGAAGGCGCCTAGGCGCCTGGCGGGCGTGGCCAGGCGGTACGGAGTCGAGGTGTGCATGATGACCTCCTTCAGCTGAACGGATTGGTGATGCCTTGTCCGTCCTTGGGTCGGGAGATGTGCCTAGGCTGGGGGATACTCCTCCCCCACAACCCGCCGGTTTTTGGCATCCATACGTGCACATAACGCGTTATCCGCACGTATGGACCTGGAAATCCCGAGGGTGTTGGAGGAGCACCTCCGCACCGCCCGGGCATGAACCTAGTGGCGCAGGACATATGCCGTGTAGGCAGCGCTAGGAGTGGTGCTTACGCCTAGCGAGCGGAGATAGCCGTCCGACCTCGCGCCAGCGCCAGATTCACTTGCGGTATGCCTGCTCAACATACTCAATCGTGAAGAGGGCTGCTACGCTCGGGGCGGAAGAAGCGGGGGCGAGCAGGGTGCGCAGTGGCGTCGTGATGCGGCACCCGCACGCTCGGTCACGCCTGACGCAAGCAGGGCACGGCGTCTGTTGCACCATGCCACCGAGGAGGCACCACCATGGCCAAAAGTCGCAAAGCTGCAACGAGCCGCAAGCCGCCTGAGCCGGACACGAGCCACGAACCCATCGAGGAGTGGAAGCAGAACCTCGTCCCCAGCCTGCAACCGGTGGTGGACCGGGTGGACGCCCTCATACGGGAGGCGCACTCGGGTCTCAGGTACGCCATCAAGTGGAAGAAGGCGTACTACGGCCTGCCGGACGTGGGCTGGGTCATCGAGATGGTGGCCTACGACGTGTCCGTCAACGTGGTGTTCCTGGCCGGCGGCGATTTCGACGATCCTCCACCGCTGGGCGACTCGGACGACCGCAGCCGCTACATCAAGCTGAAGTCCGAAGCAGAGGCCGACAC
>CAZPWN010000222.1:1338-3273 GCA_964590475.1 uncultured bacterium
GCGCCGGATCAGTGCGCCCGCGCCTCCGCCACCGTCTTCGGCCGGCCGGCTGCACTGCCGGCCATGGCGATCAGGGCGCCCACCAGTAACCCGAAGAACGCCCAGATGGCGGCATTGCCGATGGTGTCCGTGGCCTCCTGCGCGGCTACTTCGAGCTCCTCACGCGCCGCTTCGAGCCGCTGCTGCGCCTCGTCCGCCACCTGCTGCCAGTTGGTTACCGTCTGTTCGGCCTCTTCGGGCGTCATGCCCGTCTCCACCAGCGCGGCCTCGAGGTCCGCGCGGTCCACGTCCTGCGCTGGGCTCGCTCCGAACACCTGTCCTATGAGCCTGTCTATGCGCCGGCCGGCGGCCTGCGGGTTCTGGACTATGTCCTGCCCGGCCTCGGCCGCCTCGTCCGCGGCCTCCTCCGGGGGCACCTGGGTGGTCTGCTCGAGGACCTGGGCTGCCTCCTGGCGGATGGACTCCAGGTCCACCCCTTGGCTGGCGAGGGCGTCTTCCACGGCTTGGGCCGCGCCGGGTGCCAGCGCGGCTGCGCCCTGACCGGCAAGAGAGAGGCCCTGCCCGACCACGCTCGCCACGCCGCCGACCATGCGGCCGACGGCCGTGGTGAGCAGCCAGACGCTGATCAGCGTCACCAGCCCCCAGGTCAGCAGGCCGTGCATGGCCCCTTCGAGCCCGCGCACCTCACCGGCCAGACGACCCGCCACCCAGCCGCCGAGGAAGAGCGCAAGCACGTTGGCGATGATCATCCCGATGGTGGTGCCCGTGCCTAGACCTGCGAACGGCTGCGCCTCGGTGGCGGGGTCTATGGACCGCAGGCCGAAGCCCAGCGTAAGCAGGTTTATGAGCATCATCACCATGATGGCCACGACGGTGCCGGCCAGAACGGCACCCCACGAGATTCGCCGCCGTGAGTCATCCAGGTACGGGTCAACGGGAGTAACTACGGTACTTCTGTCCATGCGTACTCTCCTCCCCTGGAGCGGACGTCCGCCATGTGACCGTGGTCGGCGCTCCAGATGGCGCCTTCTGCATGGATTCAATGTAGAGGACGTGTCTGACAGCGGATGTACGGCTGACCCGGCGCTGCGCCGACCGGCGTTCCGGCGGCGCCGAACCAACGGGTTATAAGGAGGCATAACGGTGATGTGTACAGTGCCTGCGGCGCCTTGGGTGAGGATCGGTGGGTAGGGCCAACGTGGGCCCCGCCTTCCTCGGCGCCCTGGCGTACCCCGAGTTCCGCCGGCTGTGGCTGGGGGTGGTGGTCACCCAGCTCGGCGACTGGCTCTACCTGGCGGCGCTCGGCTGGTACGTGGTGGAGCAGGGCGGTAACGCCGCCGAGGTCACAGGCGTGGCGGCCGCGGGCGTGCTGCCGCAGCTGCTCTTCACCCTCGCGGGCGGGGTGGCGGCCGACCGGTGGGCCAAGCGGCGCGTGCTGCTGGCCGTGGTGGCCACGCAGTTCGTGCTCGCCGTGGTCTTCGCGCTGCTCGTGGCGTTCGGCCTGCTCGGCATCTGGGGCCTGAGCCTCTTCGCGTTCCTGCTCGGCAGCGCCACCGCCATCTGGCAACCCATCTACCTAGCGTTTATCAGTGACCTGGTGCCAGCCGACAAACTGGAAGGGGCTATGGGCCTCAGCATGGGCGCGCTCTACACGGCGCGCGCCGTGGGTCCCGCCTTGGGCGGCGTGCTGATCGCGGCGGCGGGCACCGAGATCACGTTCTTCGTCAACGCCGCCACCTTCCTCGCGCCCGCAGCAGCCCTGTGGTTCATAAGGACGCGGGGCGCGCCCACCGCTGCCAGCAAGGGGGTGATGTCGCTCCTCAGGGCCGGCGCCCGCGCCGTGGTGCGCGACTCCGTGCTGGCTCCGCTCTGGGCCATCACCGCCGCCATCTCCCTGTTGGCGCTCCCCGTCTTCGCGCTGATGCCCGTGTTCGC
>CAZPWN010000223.1:0-3238 GCA_964590475.1 uncultured bacterium
CCGTCAGGAAGACGTTGGCGGGCTTCACGTCGCGGTGCAGCACCTGGCGGGAGTGCGCGTGCGTCAGGCCGTCCGCTACCTGCACTACCAGCTCGTAGCAGCGCTGCAGCGGCAGGCGGCCGCGTTCCAGCAGGTGCTGGTCGAGCGTGCCGCCGCCGCAGTACTCCAGCGCCAGGAAGGCGCCGTCGCCGGTGGGGAAGCCGTCGAAGGCGGCCACCACGTTGCGGTGCCCCAGCTTGACCGTGATGGCGACCTCGTTCTCGAACATCCGTCTGAGAACCGGCCGGACGCCGAGCTCCGGCCGCGGCAGCTTGAGCGCCACCTTGCCGAACACGGAGTGCTCGGCGAGGTAGACGTGCGACGTCTGCCCCGAGCCCAGCTTGGAAACGATCCTGTAACCAGATGGCACGAAATTAGGGTCGTCCCCGGCCTTTGGCATCCCGCTCCTTGGTCCCCCTTCGCCGACTAGAGCGCGCTACCGCGACCTAGCGAACAATGACTCTAGCTGTGTCTCCTCACCCGGCTCGAGGACCAGGCCCTTGGTCGAGGTCTCCGCCTCGACCCGCCGCTTGAAGGCGGCCGGATCCTGGTCGAGCAGGGGGAAGGTTCCGAAATGGATCGGCATGACGTACCTGGGCCTCACCAGCTTGACCGCCTCGAAGGCGTCCCCTGGACCCATGGTGTAGTTGTCGCCGATGGGGAGCAGGGCCAGGTCGATACCGAGATCGCCCACGAGGCGCATGTCCGAGAAGAGCGCCGTGTCGCCCGCGTGGTAGATGCGGAAGCCTCCGATGTCGAGCACGATGCCCGTGGGCATGCCGCCGTAGGTGCCGTCCGGGAACGAGCTGGAGTGCCAGGCGGGCGTGAGCCGCACCTTGCCGAAGGGGAAGGCGTGCGTGCCCCCCACGTTCATGCCGTGGGCTTTCAGCTCCAGGCGCTCCGCGTAGGTGGCGATCTCCGCGGTGCCGATGACGGTGGCGCCGGTGCGCCCCGCCAGCTCCGGCACGTCGCCCCAGTGGTCGCCGTGGGCGTGGGTCACCAGCACGTAGTCGGGGTTCAGGCTGTCCAGGTCGACCGGGGTGGTGGAGTTACCCGTGATGAACGGGTCGATCACCAGCCGGTAGGCGGTGCCTCCCACTTCGAAGTCGAGTCCGGCTCCGGCGTGGCCGAGGAACGTGAGCTTCATGCGCGCCCCGCCCCCCACCGCTGCGTCTCTGGAGTCTCCACCGTCAACGTAGCTGCACCAGCGCGAGGTAGTAGAGCGTGACGGCGATGGCGGGCAGCATGGCGATGCCGGCGGCCTCCTTGGCGCGGCCCACGGCGTAGGCGCCGAGCGCCAGCACCACGGAGCCCACCGCCACGAACGGGTAGGCCCAGAAGAGGGTGTTCCAGATGCCCTGCAGGTTCAGCTGCTGGATGGTGCCGCCCTCACCGTTCAACAGGGTGAGCGCTCCCATGGCCCAGAAGATGCTGATCATGAAGGTGGCCAGGAACCCGAAGATGAGTCCGAACACGCCCATGAGCCGCTCTAGGTCGATCTCCAACGGCCTGGCGCGTTGCCGGCTGGAAGTGGCAGTGCTGTTCACTAGGGTGCCTCCTTGTGCTGAGGCTACTTTACCGCAGGTGCGGCATGTCGGCCCTGTTCGGCGCCGCTCCGCGCCGCTCTGGTATACTGCCGCGCTACCGCGCCGGAGACGGCGCCCGTACCTGATCGTCCGCTATTTCAACCTAGCGTGTAGGGGAGGAACCTTGCAGGACCTCATCATTCGCGGGGCACGCGCACACAACCTGAAGAACGTCGACTTAGAGCTTCCCCGTAACAAGTTCATCGTATTCACCGGAGTCTCCGGTTCAGGAAAGTCCACACTCGCCTTCGATACCGTCTACGCGGAAGGGCAGCGGCGCTACGTCGAGAGCCTCTCCGCCTACGCGCGCCAGTTCCTCGGCATCATGGACAAGCCGGACGTGGACTCGATCGAGGGCCTCAGCCCGGCCATCAGCATCGACCAGAAGACCACCAGCCACAACCCGCGCTCCACGGTCGGCACCGTCACCGAGATCCACGACTACCTCCGCCTGCTCTTCGCCAGGGTCGGGGTGCCGCACTGCCCAGTCTGCGGGCGCGTCATCGAGCGGCAGTCCAGCTCCGAGATCGTGGACCAGCTCCTCAACCGCTTCCTCGACAAGCGCGCCCTGCTCCTGGCCCCCGTGGTGCGGGGCCGCAAGGGCGAGTACCGCAAGCTCTTCACCGAGATCAAGAAGGAGGGCTTCACCCGCGTGCGGGTCGACGGCCTGGTACAGACCATCGACCAGGCGCTGGAAGCCGACCTCGAGCGGTTCGAGAAGCACGACATCGACATCGTCATCGACCGCGTGGTCCTTAGCGAGAACGACCGCTCCCGCATAGCGGAGTCCGTCGAGCTGGCGCTGGCCAAGGGCGAGGGGCTCATGCGCGCCTTCCTGCCGGACGACGAGCTGGACGAGCTCTTCTCCGAGAACTTCGCCTGCCCGGAGCACGGCACGTTCCTGGAGGAGATGGAGCCGCGCACCTTCTCGTTCAACGCCCCCTACGGTGCGTGCAGCCGCTGCGCCGGCCTCGGTTACCTGCAGCAGTTCGACCCCGAGCTCATCGTGCCTGACCCGGACCTCTCCATCGGCCAGGGCGCCATCGCCCCGTGGACGGGTGGGCGCGGCGATTCTGGCAAGGTCTTCTACTGGGACCGCCTCAAGGCGCTGTCCGAGTACGCCGACTTCGACCTCTCTACCCCCTGGCGCGAGCTGCCGGAGGAGGTCCGCAACCTCGTGCTGCGCGGCTCCGAGGAGCCCATCGAGGTCGTCTACGCCCGCGGCGGCCGGGAGACCATGCGCTTCCGCGCCGAGTTCGACGGCGTGATCCCCAACCTGGAGAGGCGCCTCAAGGAGGCCGTCTCGGAGTCCGTCCGCGAGCGCCTCGAGGAGTACATGTCGCTGGTGGCCTGCCCCGACTGCGGCGGCACGCGCTACAAGCCCGAGGTCCTGGCGGTGACCGTCGATGGCCGCAACATCGCGGAGGTCAGCAACATGACCGTCCTCGAGGGCCGCAAGCTGTTCGGCGAGCTGGCGCTGCAAGGCGCCGCCGGGCAGGTGGCGCAGCCCATCCTGCGCGAGGTGAACGCCCGCCTGGGCTTCCTGGAGGACGTGGGCCTCGACTACCTCAGCCTCGACCGCAGCGCCAACACGCTCTCGGGCGGCGAGGCGC
>CAZPWN010000224.1:0-3190 GCA_964590475.1 uncultured bacterium
GTCGTTCAGCGGGTAGCGCTGGTGGGTGCAGCGGTCGGGCATGGCGAAGAACTCGTCGCCCTGACGCACCACGATGATGTCGGTGTCCGCCACCGTGCGCGCCGTGATGCTCCCTTCCGGGAACTCCTCCACCGAGCCGACGTCGAACGTCGACTCGGTGGCTTGCGGCTGCCCGGAGCTGCCCGCGCTCACAGCTTCTCTTTGACGCCCGGTACGCCCAGCTTGGCCTGCACCACGCGCTCCACGTACTCGGCTACCTTCGGCAGCGTCACGCGGCTCATCACCTCGTAGAGGAAGCCGGTAACGAGCACGTGCTCGGCTACCTCGGGCGTGAGGCCGCGGCTCATCAGGTAGAAGCGCTGGTCCTCGGGCACCGGCCCCGTGGTGGAGCCGTGCGAGCACTTGACGTCGTTGGCTGCGATCTCGAGCTGCGGGATGGAGACGACCTCGGACTCCGTGTCCAGGAGCAGGTTGCGGTTCGTCTGGTAGGCGTCCGTCTTCTGCGCGCCCGGGTCCACCACGATCAGGCCGGAGTAGGTGGCGCTGCTGGCGTCACGCACGGCGCCCTTGAAGAGCACGTCCGAGAAGCCGCGCCCTTCGGCGTGGTGCTGCAGGGTGAACTGGTTGAAGTGCTGACCCTCGTCGGCGAAGTAGAGGCCGAGCATCTCGCTCTCGGCGCCGGGTCCGGCGAGGTTGCTCTCCACCTCGACGCGCGCGGCGTCGCCACCCAGGCTGACGGTGACGGACTCGAGGCGCGAGTCGCGGCCCAGCTTGGCGCGCATCTTGTTGATGTGCGCCACGTTGCGGCTCCAGTTCTGGAGGCTGACGTAGCGCAGCTTGGCGCCGTCCTTGAGGACGATCTCGGTGGCGGCGTCGAAGAAGAGGCGCCCGTCGAACGGGTCGGAGGTGAACTCGTCCATGAAGGTGAGGCGCGCGTTGACGTCTATGACTATCAGCGTGCGGCCCAGGCCCAGCCCGCCGGCGTCGGCGGTGGTGAAGGCACCGAGCGGCAGCTCTACCTCAACGTTCTTGGGAACGTAGACGAAGGTGCCGTTCTCCCACAGCGCGGAGTTGAGCGCCGTGTACTTGGTCTGGGTGGCGTTCACCACGCTGTAGAGGTGCTCCTTGACGAGCTCCTCGTGCTCCTGCAGGGCGGTGCGGAGGTCGGTGAAGATGACGCCCTGCTCCTTGATGTTGGCCTGGCGGTGCACTACCTGGTTGCCCTTGTGCACCATCACGCCCTCGGCGTCGGAGTCGCCGATGCGCATGTGGATGCGCTCGGAGACGCTCTCGTCCTTGGGCGCGCCCGCCAGCTCGAGCCCCTCTATGTCGAAGCGCTTGAGCTGGGTGTAGCGCCACTCCTCGGTCTTCTCGGTGGGGAACGGCATGGCCGCGTAGCTGCGGAAGGCGGCCTCGCGCTCGGTGCGCAGCCACTCGGGCTCGGCGTGGCGCTGGCTGATGGCCTTGACCGCCGCTTCGGTGACGTTGGTGTTGTCGGTCAACGTTGCCAACTCAGCCGACGCTCCCTTCCATCTCGAGTTCGATGAGCCGGTTCAGTTCCACGGCGTACTCGAGCGGCAGCTCCTTGGCCACGGGGTCGAGGAAGCCGCGCACGATGAGCGCCATGGCTTCGTCCTCGGCCAGGCCGCGGGTCATGAGGTAGAAGATCTGCTCGTCGTCGAGCTTGCTGACGGTGGCCTCGTGGCCCACGTGCGCCGTCTTCTCGTTGATCTCGATGTAGGGGAAGGTGTCGGTGCGGGCCGTGTCGTCGAGCAGCAGCGCGTCGCAGTCGACGTTGGAGCGCGCGCCGGTGGCACCCTCGTGGATCTGCACGAGGCCGCGGTAGCTGGAGCGGCCGCCCGTCTTGGAGATCGACTTGCTCACCACGCTGGAGGTGGTGTACGGCGCGGCGTGGACGACCTTGCCGCCCGCGTCCTGCACCTGACCGTCGGTGGCGAAGGCGATGGAGAGGATCTCGCCGTGCGCCCGCTCGCCCACCAGGTAGGTGCTCGGGTACTTCATGGTGACCTTGGAGCCCAGGTTGCCGTCGAGCCAGCCCATGGAGGCGTCCTTCTCGACGATGGCGCGCTGCGTGACGAGGTTGTACACGTTGTGCGACCAGTTCTGGATGGTCGAGTAGCGGACGTCGGAGCCCTCCTGCGCGATGATCTCGATGACGCCGGAGTGGAAGGAGTTGGTGGTGTAGGCCGGCGCCGTGCAGCCCTCGATGTAGTGGAACTTGGAGCCGGGCGCGCCGATGATCAGGGTGCGCTCGAACTGCCCGATGCTCTGGGCGTTGAGCAGGAAGTACGCCTGCAGCGGCACGTCCACGTGCACGCCCTCAGGTACGTACACGAAGGAGCCACCCGACCACACGGCCGAGTTCACGGCGGCGAAGTAGTTGTCCTCGGGCGGCACGACCGTGGCGAAGTACTCCTTGAAGATCTCGGGGTGCTCCTTCAGGCCCGTGTCGGTGTCGAGGAAGATGACGCCGAGCTTCTCCCACTCCTCCTTGAGGCTGTGGTAGACCATCTCGGATTCGTACTGCGCCCCTACGCCGGCGAGAGCCTTCTGCTCGGCCTCGGGGATGCCCAGGCGGCGGTACGTCTCGCGCACCTCTGCAGGCACGTCATCCCAGCTGCGGCCGGCTGCCTGGTCCTGGGGACGGATGTAGAAGTGGATGTTGTCGAAGTCGAGACCCTTGAGGTTCGGACCCCACTTGGGGCGGCCCTTCTTCTCGGCCACCTCGAGCGCACGCAGGCGGAACTTGAGCATCCACTCGGGTTCGTTCTTGTGGTAGCTGATCTCCTCCACCACGCGGCGGTTGAGACCCTTGCCGCTGCGGAAGAAGTAGTCCTCGGCGTGCCGGAAGTCGTACTGCTTTTCGTGCTCCATGCCGACGAGTTTCTCGGCGTCGGGATGCACCTCAGGGACGTAGCCGTCCCGCTGGAAGTCTGCCATTGTTCTCCTTCCGGGCCCTCAGGCCTGTGCCTGGCCGGCGTGCTGTTCGCGGAGCCAGTCGTAACCGCGCGAGTCAAGCTCCATCGCCAGTTCCTTGGGGCCGGTGGTGATGATGCGTCCGCTGCTCATCACGTGGACCTTGTCGGGGACGATGTGGTTCAGCAGGCGCTGGTAGTGGGTGATGACGAGCGCGCCGAAGTTCGGTCCGCGGGCGGCGTTGACGCCCTGC
>CAZPWN010000225.1:0-3168 GCA_964590475.1 uncultured bacterium
GCCTACTTCCCGGTGGCCGTGAGCTTCGGGGTGGCCGCCGGCAAGAGCGGCTTCAGCCTCACCGAGGCCACTTTCATGAGCTTCGTCATCTACGCGGGTGCTAGTCAGTTCCTCGCCATTGCGCTGCTGGCCGGGGGTGGTGGACCGCTCCTCGTCATCGCCTCGCTCCTTACCCTCAACGCGCGTCACCTGCTCTACGCGCCGGCGCTCCTCGAGCGCGTGAGGCGTACGGGGGCGGTCACCGGTCGGTTGCGCTACCCCTGGCTCTGGGCGCACGGCCTCACGGACGAGGTCTTCGCGAGCGCCGTGGGGCGCCTGGCCATGAAGGGCTCCACCTGGACCGAACCGTGGCAAGTGGGCATGGGCATCGGCGCCTACCTGGCCTGGGGGTCGGGCACCGTGGTCGGCGCGCTGCTGGGCGGCGGGGCGTTCGAGCCCTGGCCCGTGGTGGACGCGGCGCTGGGCTTCCTCATGCCCACGCTCTTCCTCTCCCTGCTGCTGGCCATGATGGAGCGGCGCCACTGGCCCGTCGTGGTGGTGGCGGTCGGCGCCTTCGCGCTGGGCGCGGCCCTGTTCTCCGCCAGCACGGGCATCCTGCTCGGCATGGTGGCGGGCGGCCTGGCCGGCGCACTGCGCGCGCCGGAGGAGGCAACGTGAGCACCGAGTTCCTGGTGGTCTGCCTGGCGGTCGGTGTGGGCACCTACCTCTTCCGCTACCTGCCCACCCGCATCGGCGGCAGGCTGGGTGCCCGCGCGCTGAGCGGCCGCTTCGGGGCCTTCCTGGCGGCGGTGGGCGTGGCCTCGGTGGCTGCGCTACTGGCGGCGGCGCTGGAGCCTACGCTCCGGCAGGCGGTGGCGGCGGCCGACCTCAAGGGTGCCGCTGCCGCGATCCTCGGCCTCGTCGTCACGGCGGGCATCTTCCTGCGGCAGAAGAGCGTGGCGCTGGCCACGCTGCTGGGGGCGGCCTGCTACGGGCTGGCCCTCTGGCTCATGGGCGCCTGACCGGCTCCCTCGCTGGGCGGTCGAACCGCCTCGAGCGCGCCCGCGGTGCGTTCTACTCCTGAGCCTGGGGCCTCTTGTCCGGGCCGTTTCACGAAGTGATAAGCTCCGCTCGTCCGCACAACTAGACCAGTTCGATGAGCAGGACGCCTTACGTACCTAGGAGGATCAGATGTTCGCGAGTCGCGCCCGTAGCTTCTTCGTATCGTTGGTGGCACTCGGTGCCATGACGGTGGGCCTTGCCCAGCAGGACCTGGTGATAGCCGTCGGAACCGACGCCGTCACGCTGGACGTTCACGCCGTCACCGACACCCCCACCTTCAACGTCACCGGTCACATCTTCGAGACCCTCTTCGCCCTC
Organism: uncultured bacterium; assembly: GCA_964590475.1. Taxonomy (GTDB): domain Bacteria; phylum Deinococcota; class Deinococci; order Deinococcales; family Trueperaceae; genus JAAYYF01. The sequence goes on from CAZPWN010000225.1 coordinate 1,360, forward strand.
ACCCCCGAGGGCAACGTGGTGCCGCACCTGGCCACCGGTTACACGGTCAGCGACGATGGCACCCTCGTATCCATCTCCCTGCGCGACGACGTGAGCTTCCACGACGGCACGCCCTTCAACGCCGAGGCGGTCAAGGCCAACATCGAGCGCGTCAAGGACCCCGCGCTCGCCAACGCCTTCGCCACCCTCATGGGCGCCGTCGACAGCGTGAGCGTCACGGGCGAGTTCAGCGTCGACCTGCACCTCTCCGCACCCTTCGCGCCGCTGCTGCCGCACCTGACCCACGCCTCGCAGGCGATCATGGCGCCCTCCAGCATGAGCGACGAGGAACTGCACCAGAACCCCGTGGGCACCGGCCCGTTCAAGTTGGACAGCTGGGTGCGGGGCGAGCACCTGCGGCTCGTGCGCAACGACGACTACTGGCGCGCGCCCGCCACGCTGGACTCCGTGACCTTCCGGCCGCTGTCCGAGGGCGCCACCCGCATCGCGCTGGTGCAGACCGGCGACGCGCACGTGGCCATCAACGTGCCGCCGCAGGACGTGGAGCGCATCGACGTCCTCGACGACGTGACCGTGCACAAGGTCGACAGCATGCGCACCATCTACATCTTCTTCAACAACTACCGCGAGCCGTTCACGGACGTGCGCGTGCGCCAGGCGCTCAACCACGCCATCGACAAGGAAGCCATCGTGGAGTTCGTGCTGGGCGGAGCGGGCCGCGTGTCCGACGCCGCCATAGCCCCCGGCGTGTTCGGTTACGCCCCCACCGGCACCTACGCGTACGACCCGGAGCGCGCCAAGGAGCTCCTCGCCGAGGCGGGCTACCCGGACGGCCTGGAGATCACGCTGCATAGCCCCACCGGCCGCTACATGCAGGACATCCAGGTGGCGGAAGCCGTGCAGAGCTACCTGGCCGACGTGGGCGTGAACGCCACCATCGTCACGCTGGAGTGGGCCTCCTACCTGCAGGAGATCGGCCGCCCGGCGGAGGAGAGCGTCAGCCAGCTCGGCCTCATGGGCTGGGGCGTCAGCACCGGTGACGCCGACCAGGGTCTCTTCAACGTGCTGCACGGCTCGCAGGTGGTGCCGTTCGGCTCCAACCGCTCGCTGTGGGACAACGAGGCCTTCAACGACCTGCTCGACCGCGGCCGCGTGGAAGTGAACGAGGAGGCCCGCCGCGCCATCTACGCCGAGGCGCTGCAGGTGGCCTTCGACGAGGCCCCCTGGCTCTACCTCCACACCGAGCGCCAGCTCGTGGCCATCCGCGACAACGTGGAGGGCCTGCGCGTGCTCCCCACCGAGCGTCTCGACGCCTACGGGGTGACCATCAAGTAAGACCGGAACACCGGGTGCTTCACGGCGCGCTGAGCGCCTGCGGCGCCAGCAAGTCCGGAGCGCGGCGCCCTTCGTGGGGCGCCGCGCTTCTTTGCGCCTGCTAACGCCTTGCGCGCTACACGGCACCGGGCCATCATCAGGGATGCCCCGAGAAGCTAGCGACCGCGAAGCCACTACCCGGAAATCTACCGTCCCGGAGATCCGCCGCCGCTTCGATGCCGACGTAGAGCGCTTCGCCAGCCTGGAGACCGGTCAGAGCGCCACCATCGACGCGCCGCTGGTGCTCGACCTGATCGTGAGCGCGGCCGCCGCCGTCACCCCGCACGCCGAGCGTTCGCTGGACGTCGGCAGCGGCGCCGGCAACTACACCCTCAAGCTCCTCACGGCCCTGCCCGACCTCCACGTCGACCTGCTCGACCTGAGCGCCCCGATGCTCGAACGCGCGCGCCAGCGGCTGGCGGATGTGGCGCGCGG
>CAZPWN010000226.1:0-3099 GCA_964590475.1 uncultured bacterium
TGATGCCGGACTCCGCGGAGATGCCGGCACCCGTGAGGATCACTACTCGCATGGTCCTATCTTGACCCACCCTCTTATACGGCCGCTCAGACGTTGGTGCGCTGGCGCCCGTAGACGCTCAGCAGGATCACCAGGATGGTGCCGAACACGATCAGCTGGTACGCCTCGCCCATGCGCATGGCGCGCAGTAGGCTCTCGGTCATGGTCAGCACCAGCGCCCCGGCCATGGTGCCGAAGTAGCTGCCGCGGCCGCCCGCCAGCACCGTGCCGCCCACCACCACCGCGGCGATGGAAGGGAAGAGGTACGACTCGCCCAGGCTGAGGAACACGCGCTGCGTGAAGCCCAGCAGCAGTAGCCCGCCGAGCGCCGCCAGCATGCCGCTTAGCGTGTAGGTCAGCACCACCACGCCCGGCACGTTCACGCCCGACAGCGCGGCGGTGCGGCGGTTAACGCCCACGGCGAACAGCTCGCGCCCGTAGCGCGTGCGGTTCAGCACGAACCACATGACGAGCCCGAACGCCGCCCAGATGTAGATGGCGCCCGGCACGCCCAGGAACCTGCCGGTGACGAAGCTGGCCAGGGCGCGCGGCGTCCCGCCCGGGATGTCGCCGCGCGTGACGGCCAGGATGGTGCCCTGCACCACGCCCGCCATGCCGAGCGTCATGACGAGCGGCGGGATCCGCACGTAGACGATGCCCAGCCCGTTGATCAGGCCGATGGCGGCGCCCGCGGCCAGCACCACCAGGACGGCCAGCCATAGGCCCTCGTTGCTGCCGCCGCTCACCATGAAGGTGAGGATGGCGCCGAGCGTCACCACCGCGCCGACCGAAAGGTCGATGCCCTCACCGCCCGCGATGATCACCAGCGTCTGGCCGGCCGCGATTATGCCTAGGAAGGCGGCGAGGCGCATGATGTTGATGGCCTGAGCGGCGTTCACGAAGTCTGGCTGTACCAGCCCGCCGAGCAGGAAGAGCACCACCGACAGCACCAGCGCGATGGCCGCGGGCGGGATGCGGGAAACGAAGGCCCTCACGCGCGCCTCTCCCTGATCATGTGCACGATGCCGGGACCGGCCAGCGCCAGCAGGATGATGACCGCGTCGAAGAGCGTCTGGTACCAGGTGGGCACGTTGGCGAAGGTGATGAGGTTGCGGATGATGGTCAGTATGGCCACGCCGATAACGGCGCCCACGGCGCCGCCGCGGCCGCCCGCCAGGCGCGTGCCGCCCAGCACCACGGCCACGATGGAGGGCAGCGTCATGGCGTCGCCTAGGCGCGAGTTGCCCGAGCCCGTGCTGAGCGTGAGCATCATGGCGGACAGGGCCGCGAACAGGCCCATGGCCACGTAGCTGCCGAAACTGTTGAGCCGCACCCGCACGCCGCTGGCGCGCGCCGCCGCCGCGTTGCCGCCGATGGCGTAGAGGTTCTGCATGAAGCGCGTGCGCCTCAGGAGCACCCACAGGAGCAGCAGGAGCACGATGCCGTAAGCGGTGGCCGGTATGCCCAGCGGGGCCGAGCGGTAGAAGGTGGTGAGCGCGCGCGGCAGCGAGCCGCCCGGGCGGGGGAGGATCACCAGCGCCAGGCCGGAGAAGAGGAACGACGTGGCGTAGGTGGTGACTATGGGCTGCAGCCGCAGGAACGCCACGCAGATGCCGTTCAGCGCGCCCGCCGCCGCGCCCAGTAGGAGGGCCACGCCGAGGCCCAGCAGGATCTCCGGCGGTCCGCTCTCGCGGGTTATGAGCGTGACGAGGGTGACGTTGACCAGCGACACCATGGCCCCGACGGACAGGTCTATACCGCCGGCGATGATCACGATGGCCTGGCCCACGGCCAGGACCATGAGCGGCAGCATGACGCGCAGGTTGCCGTTCAGCACGCGCGCCTGGAAGAAGTTCGGCTGCAGGTAGTAGTTGACGCCGATGGCCACGAGGAGCAGAAGGAGTGGCACCAGGTAGGTGGCGTTCCGTGCCACGCGAGTCGTCACGGCGCGCCCCCCGCATGCGGCACGCCCATGGACGCGGCCACCAGGTGCTGCTTATCCAGCGTGTCGCCCGTCAGCTCGGCGCGCACGCGGCCATCCTGCATGACTATCACGCGTTCGCACAGTCCGAGCAGCTCGGCGTCGTCGGAACTGTGGAAGAGGATGGTGGTGCCTTCGTCCTGCAGGCGGCTGAGCAGGCGGTAGAACTCCGCCTTGGCGTTCACGTCTACGCCCTTGGTGGGGTCGTCTAGCAGGAGGAGTTTCGGCTGGCGCAGGAGCCACTTGCCGATGACCACCTTCTGGGCGTTGCCGCCCGAGAGGTTGGCTACCGGTTCGTCGAGCGTGTCCATCTTTATGGCCAGGTCCTCCACCACCGCGCTGGCGTCCTCTCGGGCCTGCCCCAGCCGCAGGGGCGTGCCGTAGTCGCGCCACCCCGGTAGTTGCAGGTTCTCCAGGATGGACCTGATGGGCAGCAGGCCCTCGCGGTTGCGGTCGCCGGGCACGTACGCCACGCCGGCGCGCTGCGCCTGCCGCGGGTTGCGGAAGGAGACGGTCCGCCCCTCCAGCCGGACCTCGCCGCTATGGGGCGCGGCGCCGAAGAGCGCGAGAAGCAGTTGCCGCTGCCCCTGGCCCTGCAGGCCGCCTATGCCCACCAGTTCTGCTCGCCTGACCTGCAGGTCGAGCGGCTCCAGTCCGGGGCTCGAGAAGCCTTGGAGCTCGAGCAGCACGGGCGCGTCGGCCGCGGCCTCTTCCTCCTGCCGCTCCTGCCTGACGATGGCGGCTACCTCGCCGCCGCCCGTCATGAGGTCCACCAGGTCGCGTTCCGTGGCCTCCGAGAGGGGGCGCTCGCCCACGGTTACGCCGTTGCGCAGCACGGCGGCGCGGTCCGCTACCCGGAAGATCTCCTCCATGCGGTGCGACACGAACGCCAGCGCCATGCCCTGGGAGCGCCACTCGCGCACCAGTTCGAAGAGGCGGTCGACCTGCCTACTGTCCAGGGAGGCCGTGGCCTCGTCCAGCACCAGCACGCGCGGCCGCCAGGCGAGGGCCTTCACCACTTCCACCAGCTGCCGCTCGCTCGAGGGGAGGTCGTCCACCTTGGTGTCGGGCGTCACGGG
>CAZPWN010000227.1:0-3095 GCA_964590475.1 uncultured bacterium
CGATGCGGATAAGGCGTGACAGGTCCACGGTAGCCGGGACGGAACCAAGTCAGAGGCGGCTCTCCCCGCGGGACTGGCGCACGATCATCGTGCTGCTGGTGGCCGCGTTCGTGGTGATCCTCAACGAGACGATCATGAACGTGGCCCTGCCCAGCCTGATGGTGGAGCTGAGCGTCAGCGCCAACACGGTGCAGTGGCTGTCGACCGCCTTCCTGCTGACCATGGCGGTCGTGATCCCCATGACCGGCTTCCTGCTGCAGAGGTTCACCACGCGCGCCGTCTTCCTCCTGGCCATGCTGCTCTTCAGTGCTGGCACGATCGTGGCCGCCGTGGCGCCCGGCTTCCTGCCGCTCCTAGTGGGCCGGATCGTGCAGGCCTCCGGTACCGCAGTCATGCTGCCGCTGCTGATGACCACCATCCTCCGGCTGGTACCCACGCACTCGCGCGGTTCCGTGCTCGGCTCGGTCAGCATCGTCATCTCCGTGGCGCCCGCCCTGGGCCCCACCGTTTCGGGCATCATCCTGCAGACCATGTCTTGGCGCTTCATGTTCCTGCTGGTCCTGCCCATCGCGGTTGTGGCTACGGTGATCGGCGCGCGGCTGCTGGAGAGGGGCGGCGAGGTGCGCCGCAGCTCTATCGACGTGCTGTCGGTGCTGCTGGCCGCGGTGGGTTTCGGCGGCACTGTCTACGGCGTCAGCGTGGCCGGCGAGGTGGCGGGCGCCATCGGCCGGCCCGAGGTGCTGGTACCGCTCATCGCTGGTGGCGCAAGCCTCGTGGTCTTCGTCTTCCGGCAGATCGCGCTGCAGAAGAGCGACAACCCGCTGCTCGACCTGCGTGTCTTCCGGCACCCGATGTTCTCCCTGAGCGTCGGGCTCTTCATGATCGCCATGCTGGCTCTGTTCGGCACCATGATCCTGCTCCCCATCTACCTGCAGAACGTCCGCGGCTTCGGCACGCTACAGACGGGCCTCTTCCTGCTGCCGGGCGGGGTACTGATGGGGCTGGCGGCGCCCTTCGTGGGCCGCCTATTCGACCGGCACGGGCCGGTGCCCATGACCACCATCGGCGCCTCGCTCATAGCGCTCATCCTCTGGCGCCTCAGCAGCATCGGACCCGAAACGCCGGTGCCCCTGCTGCTGGCGCTGCACCTCGTGCTCAGCTCCGGCATGGCGCTGCTGTTCACTCCCCTGATGACCACGGGCATGAACCCACTGCCGCCCCGGCTCTACTCGCACGGCAGCGCCACCATGAGCACCCTGCAACAGGTGGGTGGCGCCATCGGAGTGGCGCTACTCATCACCGTGATGACCAGCCGCGCGGCCTCGTTCGGAGCCAACTTGGATCCGGTGGCGGCGCAGGCGGCCGGGCTTAGGGCGGCGTTCGCCGTCGGCACGGTGTTCGCGCTTCTAGCCGGCATGCTGACGCTGTTCCTGCGCCGCGTGGAGCCTGAGCAGGAGATCACCCCGGAGTTGGGCCTGCCGCTCGAGGCCGCCGAACCGGTGACCTCGGCTCCCTAGGGCTCTTCTACCGATTTCTTGCCGATCCTGCCGAGGTGGGTCACCTGGAAGCTGGTCGGGAACTTGAGGCCGTAACCCAGGGCCGTGTCGATGCCGATGTGGGCGAACCAGAGGCACGTAAGCGCGAGCACCCAGTCGACGCCGGTGAGCAGGTATGCCGCGGCGCTGAGGCTCGGTAGCAAGAACCCGTGGCCGAGATTGTAGGTAGCTGCTCCGACCCGCGGCCCGGCCAGGTAACCGAGCATGGACAGGTCGAAGGCGAAGAGCAGGAGCACGTACGGCAGCCAGCCGAAGCCGGACACGAACCATGCCACCGTGGCCGCCACGAACAGCGCCGCGCCGCCCAGCCTTTGCGTCATCACCGGATCAGACATAACGGCACAAGCATAGAGCAGCGGGCGTCTACCAACTGCATGGAGTTCTGGAGGACCCGCGCCCACGAACGTGACATCGGCGGCCCGTACAACCTACGGTCCGCCGCCTCCATGGAGCCTCAGGAAGTAGCTGGCGATGACCGCCTGATAGAACGGCGCGCGATTAGCGCGGCGCTTCCTTCGAAGGCCGAAGTGTAGTCGATCGAGAACTGGCAAGGCCAGGCCGAGACGTTAGAACTCTGCGGCTTGCGGCTGTCAACGCCCGTGGCGGTGGGCCCGCTCCCAGGGCCACGACCGCTTCAGCCACGCAGCCACGGCGTCGGCGAGCGGTCCATCGAGGTGCGCGCGGTCGGCGCGAACCCAGGACTGCACTTCCACGTCGTAGTCGGGCGACCGAGTGGGGTAAAGGTAGACGCAGCCGATCACGTCGTCGTTAGATGGGTCGAGCACCGTGAAGGTGAACCCCCGGCGAGCGACGAAATCGCCGGCGTGGCGGCGCAGGTCCGCGAGGTTCTCGTCAGGCGTCATGCCGCCGCGCGGCGGCCAGTTGCCATCCGGGTAGCCGGGCGTGGCCCTGATGTGATCGATACTCGACGTCCAGGCCGCCAAGTCGGCCTCGTTATGCTCAGGGCCGAGCGGCATCAGCCGGAACTGGTCGGTGACGAGCGTGGTCGGCGGCTCGAAGCCGGGCGGGACGAACGGGTCGCTCTGCATGCCCGGATCGTACCCTCACCCGCTACCGAGGCTTCGAGCCCGATGCGTTCGCTCCGAAGTACGGACCCACGCTAACTGGTCTTCCCTTGGCCCTTCTCGATCCCTTGCCGATCCAACTGTCCCACATCGATGTAAACCTCTCCTTCAGACGAGAAGCCATATCAGTGAAGCGAAGGTAGATGGGAATACAAAGGTGGAGGGGAATAAAAAAGGCGCTTCACCTGGAAGCGCTGATATCTTCAATGTACCTCCGTATGCGTCATTCGTCAAGACTATCCAGCGAACCAGGTGAATCCCGCGCCCTGGGGAAGGATCGGGCCGGCTCCGGTTGCTGGCTGACTCAGAGGCGCAAGGCGAGGCCAAGTACCAGCAGGTGTGCGGGATAGAACACCCAAGCCAGTCGGCCGCTTCGCGCTATGCGCACCGGCAGGCGCGCGGCCACCAGCGGCACGAGGATGGCCACTAGCGCGGCCGGCCAGACGCTCCACGG
>CAZPWN010000228.1:0-3059 GCA_964590475.1 uncultured bacterium
GGTCCGGGTTGACGATCGACATGTTCGGCGTGAGGAGCTGCAGGCGGATGAGGAACGCCTCGATGGCCGCCAGGCCCATGAACGCGAACGAGCTGGTGATGTAGAGGATGCCGAGCCGCTTGTGGTCGACGGTGGTGAGCCAGCTGAGGATGCCCCGGTCCCAGGTGGGCCTCAGGAGCAGCCGGTCAGCTGTGGGTGAGAGGGTCGATTGTGCCATCAGTTGCCTCCGGCGGAAGCCTGCTGGGCATCGTTGTCGGCACCTAGGCTAAGCAGGTAAGCGGCGATGGCCGTTGCCTCTTGCTCGCGGTTGGGGTCGTCCTCCTGCCACAGGGTGGGCATGCGGTTGCCCGGCTTCACGGACTGGGGATCTGCGATCCAGTGCGCTACGTTCTCGAGCGTGGCGTCGAGAACCGCGGCGCCGACGCTGGTGCGAAGACCGAAGTTGGTGAGGTCGGGGTAGTTGGGCTGGCCGACGCTCAAGCCTTCCGCGTAGTTATCCACGCTGTGGCAGCCGATGCAGCCCTTGGAGGCCATCAGTGCGCGGCCCTGGCTGATCTGCTGGTCGGCGGAAGTGGCCACGACCTCCGGTTCCTGGAACGACGCTACCCACTCCTCGAACTCGTCCTCTTCGGTGGCGATGACCCGCATGCGCATGTAAGCGTGCGCCCCGAGGCACAGCTCGGCGCACTGCCCGGGGTAGATGCCGGCCTCGTCGGCTACCAGCCAGAGCTGGTTGTCCTGGTTGGGGATGAGGTCGACCTTGCCACCCAGACGCGGCACCCAGAAGGCGTGCACCACGTCCGCGGAGTTCAGCTGCAGTATGAGGCGCTTGCCCACGGGCACGTGAAGCTCGTTGGCGGTCGTGATGCCGTACTGCGGGTACTCGAACTTCCACCACCACTGGTAACCGGTTACCTGAACGAAGACGTCCTCTTCGGTGGGCTCTACGTAAGTCTGGGTCCGGAAGATAGAGCGAACCGTGGGGATGGCCACCGCGATCACGATGATCACCGGGATGATGGTGAGGATGACTTCCAGAGCCGGGTTGCCGTGGCTCTGAACCGGCATCTCGTCGTCCCTGCGGCGGCGATAGCGGAACAAGACGTATATAAGGGCGCCGAATACACCGATCATGACCGGCCAGCTGAGCCAGTACGTCCACATGAACAGACCCATCTGATCACGGGCGATCTCTCCGGCAGGGCTGAACGTGGACTGCGCACCGTCCATCGAGCAGGCCGCCAGTAGTGGCGCAAGAACGGCGGCGGGCAACGCCCGCCTTAACCACCTCATGGGCACGATTCCCTCCTCAAGGGCTTGAACTGGGGCTAGGTAGGGAACCCCTTTTCACTCCGGCCCAATGTAGCACAAGCCAGAACCGGATTCAGAATGAAACCTCTGCGAGGCAGGCCCGTTGGGAACGGGTCTCTTCCGGTGCCGCTGCGCTATGAGACGACCTTACACCTCAGGCCCCCTGTCTGTAGCCAGCGGCTTCGGCGAGGTGGGCTCCTTCCACCGCCTCGCTGCCCTCCAGGTCGGCCACGGTGCGGGCGAGGCGCAGCAGCCGGTCGAAGCCGCGGCCCGAGATGCGCCCGTGGGCCAGCAGGCTGGCGAGGAAGCGTTCGGCCGCCCCGGTGGGCCGCGCGTGGTGCTGCAGCAGGGCGCCCGTGAGCTGCGCGTTGACGTGACCCTGGCGCCTCAGCATGCGCTGGCGGGCGGCCGCTACGCGCTGCGCGACGACGGCGCTGGACTCGCTTGCGCCGGTGGCCATGAGCTCGGCGTCCGACAGGCGGGGGAGGCGCAGCCTGATGTCGATGCGGTCGAGCAGCGGACCGGAGAGGCGCCGGTGGTAGTTGGCTATCTGCATTTGGGTGCAGGAGCAGAGCTGCTCGCCGCTCACGCCATGCTCGCCGCACGGACACGGGTTGCGGGCCGCCACCAGCTGGAAGCGGGCGGGCAGGCGCAGCGTGCCGCGGGCGCGCGAGATGCTCACGAAGCCCTCCTCCAGCGGCTGGCGCAGCGCCTCGAGCACAGGCCGGCGGAACTCCGGCAGCTCGTCCAGGAAGAGGACGCCGTTGTGCGCCAGGCTGATCTCGCCGGGGCGCGGCGAGCTGCCGCCGCCGAGGATGCCCGCCTCCGAACCCGAATGGTGGGGCTGCCTGAGGGGCGGTGTCAGCGCCAGGCCCACGTCGGCCGTGGGGCGCCCGAGCAGGCCGGCGCTCGAGTGGACGCGGGAGACCTCCACCGCTTCGGCCGCGGTGAGGGGCGGCAGGATGCCCGGCAGGCGCAGCGCGAGCATGGTCTTGCCGGCGCCCGGCGGGCCCGTGAGCAGCAGGTTGTGCCGCCCCGCCGCAGCTACCTCCAGCGCACGCTTGGCGTAGGCATGGCCGCGCACGTCCGCCAGGTCCGGACCCGTTGCCGTGGAGCGCGCCGTCAGCGCGGGCGCCCGGGCGGGTGGCAGCGTTAGGCGGCCCGTGAGGTGCGCCACGGCCGCAGCTAGCGTGTCGGGTGCGAAAGCCTGGACGCCGGGCACTAGCGCCATCTCCGCGGCGTTGCCGGGCGGGCCCATGAGGTGAGCGGCCGGCCGGGCCTCCACGGCGTGCAGCGCGATGCTCACGGCACCCCGCACGGGCTGCAGGGAGCCGTCCAGCGCCAGCTCCCCGAAGCAGACGAGGTTCTCGAGCGCTCGCAGGGGGAGGCGGCGGTCGGCGGCCAGGAGCACTAGCGCGATGGGCAGGTCGAAGGCCGGCCCCTCCTTGCGCACGTCGGCCGGGGCTAGGTTGACGACGATGCGGCTGGGCGGCAGCGGCAACCCGAGCTGCTTGAGCGCGGCCCTCACCCGCTCGCGCGACTCCTGGACGGCGGCTCCGGGCAGGCCCACCACGGTGAAGCTGGGCAGCCCGCCGGAGACGAAGGCCTCCACCCGCACCGGGATGGCGTCCACCCCCACCACCGTGGCTGAGTGCGCGACCGCGAACACGCCTCGACGGTAGGCCGCGGGCGCGGGCGCTGCAGCGGGTTGCGGGAGCCGCGCCCAGAGCATGTGGGCCCCCGCCTAG
>CAZPWN010000229.1:0-3053 GCA_964590475.1 uncultured bacterium
GTGCAGTTCGCCCACGCCGGCCCGCTGCCCGGCATGCAGGTCTTCGACGATTTCTTCTATCACGACCCGGACACCAAGACGTGGTGGTTCAACAAGCCCGAGCTGGTCCGTCAGGCCGGCCACCGCTTCGGCGTCTACGGTCACACCGTCATGAAAGAGGGCATCTATCTGGACCGCCACAACGGCTTCGCGATGATCGACGCCCTGGGGCAACTGCAGTTCCTGGAGATGATCCTCGACGAAGATAGGCTCGACTACCGCGTCATGCAGCTCTGAGCAGCGCACGGAGGCAGAGCGTGTGGCGTGAGGCTCAGCTGGTCAGCGAACGTGTGCGCACTCTGGCGCTCACCGCGCCCGGCAGCGCGGAGTGGCTGGAGGCGCTGCCCGAACTGATCGAGGACCTGGAGAAGCGCTGGCAGCTGACGCTCGGCCCGGCCCTGAAGCACGACGGTTACACGGCCGTGGTCCTCCCCGCCGAGACGGCCTTCGGCGAGAGGGCCGTGCTCAAGGTCGGCGTGCCGCACCTGGAGGGCCGTGACGAGGCCGCCGGCCTGCGCTACTGGGACGGCGACCCCACCGTGCGCCTGCTCCGCCACTGGAACGGCAGCAGCGCCATGCTGCTCGAGCGCTGCGAACCCGGCCACTCACTCAACGTGCTGCCGCCCGAGGAGCGCGACGAGGTACTGGGGCGCCTGGTGCCGCGCCTCTGGCGCCGGCCGCCGGGCGGCGAGTTCCGGCCGCTGGCGGAGCAGATGGATTACTGGACGGAGGAGAGCCGCGAGGACGAGGCGCGCTGGCCCGACCCGGAGCTGGTGCGGGAGGGCCTGGCGGTGTGGCAGGAGCTGGCGCGGCCGGGGCCGGAGGACGTGCTGCTGGGCACCGACGTGCACGCCGGCAACGTGCTGGCCGCCGAGCGTGGGCCGTGGCTGGTCATCGACCCCAAGCCGTTCGTGGGCGACCCCGCCTACGACGCCACCCAGCACCTGCTCGACTCGCTGCCGCGCCTGAGGGCCGACCCGCTGGGGCTCGTGGAGCGGTACGCCGCGCTGCTGGACCTGCCGGTCGAGCGGGTACTGGCGTGGACCTTCGCGCGCTGCGCCGCGGAGCGGCGCGACACGGACGAGGAGTGGGCGGAGCACAACGCGCTGGCGCGGAGGCTGGCGCCGGCCTGAGGCGGTACTTCAGAGCGAGTAGCCGCCATGCGCGTCGTCGCGCACCAGCTCGCCGTTACGCAGCACGAGCGTGCGCCTCTTGTAGCGGTCCACCAGGTCGCGGGCATGGGTGGCCACCACCACCGTGGTGCCACGCAGGTTTATGTCGTTGAGCAGTTCGAGGATCTCCGTGGCGGTGTCCGGATCGAGGTTGCCCGTGGGTTCGTCCGTGAGGAGCAGGGGAGCGTCCGTGACCATGGCCCGGCCGATGGCCACGCGCTGCTGCTCGCCCAGGCTCAGCTCGATGGGGTACGCCTTGCGCTTGTGCGCCAGGCCCACCTGCCGGAGCACCTGCATGGCGCGCTGCTCCAGGTTGCCGCGGGCGCCCACGGCGCGCAGGGCGAACATCAGGTTCTCGATGGCCGAGAGGTTATCGAGCAGCCGGTGGTCCTGGAAGACCATGCCGATGCTGCGGCGGAACTGCGGCAGCCTGCCCTCGCGGATGCGCGCCACGTCGTAGCCGTTCACCAGCACGCTGCCCTCGGTGGGCACGATCCGCCGCAGCATGAGGCTCAGCAGGGTGGACTTGCCGGCACCGGAGTGGCCCGTCAGGTACACGAACTCGCCCTTCTCCACCCGGAAATCCACGTTCCTGAGTGCGTGCGTGTGCGTGCGGGAGTACGTCTTGGTGACGTGCCGGAACTCGATCACGGCCGTGGAGAGGGGGGCGGCCGCGCCGCGCCTGCCAGCTGCGCGCGCCGTCACGGCAGCGCCCCCAGCGCCTCGAGCAGGGCGGTGTACGCCCCCTCGTCGTCGATGCGCGTGAGGACCCGCGTGTTGGGCGCCTGGGGCATGCCGCCCGAGCGGCGGTCCACCACGGTCATGCCGCGCGTCAGCTCGCCGTACTGCTCCACCGCCACGTGCCGCTGCTCGGAGTCGAACAGGTGCGGGTGGGTCACGGCCAGCACGGAGCAGGGGTCGTGCAGCGGCCCCACGGCCTCGCCGTAGGTCTCCTCGTAAGCGTTGATGAAGAACTCCAGCAGGTCGGCCGCGAAGCGCGCCACGGTGCCGCCCAGTTCGCGCACCTCGCCGACCCGGCGCCTGTCTATCAGGAACTGGTGCGTGAGATCCAGGTCGGCCATGACGATATGGGCGCCGGAGCCGAACACGATGGCCGCCGCCTCGGGGTCGGCCCATACGTTGAACTCGGCGGCGGGCGTGATGTTACCCACGGTGGTGGCGCCGCCCATGAGGCTGATGCTGGCCAGGCGCTGCGCCAGGTCGGGCTCGAGCGAGAGCGCCAGCGCCACGTTGGTGAGAGGGCCCACCGCCACCAGGTGCAGGTCGTCGTGCTTCTCGGCGGCGGCCAGCAGCGCGCGCACCGCCGGTTCGGCGTCGGCCTGACGCCTGAGTTCCGGCAGCTTGGGCCCACCCAGGCCGTCGGCCCCGTGGATGTGCGCCGCGTGCCGCGCGGGCCGGGTGAGGGGCTTGGCGGCGCCGGCGTGCACCGGCACGTCGACCTCCGCCAGCTGGCAGGCCAGCAGCGCGTTGCGCACCGTGTACTCGAGGGCGGCGTTGCCGCTGACGGCGCTGACGCCTATCAGCTGCGAAGCGTGCGCCGCCACGAACAGGGCGAGCACGTCGTCGTGTCCAGGATCGCAGTCCAACCAGATAGGAACGGGCACCCCGGCAATATACCGCGGTGCCCTACCTTCCGTCCTGGTTGTAAGGCCGTGTTACGCCGGCGGCGCCGACGTGCTCAGCCCTCGATCTTGTCGAGCTCCTCTTCGCTGGGGAGCACCATGGCGGCTACCGTGCGGTCGCCGTCGTCCACGCGCATGACGTTGACGCCCTGGGTGGAGCGGCCGTAGCTGCGCACGTCGGCCACGGTGGTGCGGATGA
>CAZPWN010000230.1:0-3025 GCA_964590475.1 uncultured bacterium
TCAACGTCACCTTCATGTTCGAGGGCGAGGAGGAGGTGGGCAGCCCCAACCTCGTGCCGTTCATCCGCGAGAACAAGGAGCTGTTCGAGGCGGACCTTGCCATCAGCGCCGACGGCGGCATCTTCGACGTGGGCGTGCCGTCCCTCACGGTGGGCTCGCGCGGGCTCACGGGCGTGGAGGTGACCGTGAAGGGCGCCAACGCCGACCTGCACTCCGGCATGTACGGCGGCGCCGTGGCCAACCCCCTGATGGCCCTCTCGCACATCGTCTCCTCCCTGCAGGACCAGGACGGCCTGGTGCAGGTGGAAGGCTTCTACGACGGCATCCCCGAGCTGACGCCGGACGAGCGGGAGGCCATATCTTCGGTGCCTCAGGTGGAGGGCGAGCTGGCCTCGCTCGGGCTCGAAGGGTGGTGGGGCGACCCCGACTACACACCGGACGAGCGGCGCGTGGTCAGGCCCACGCTCGAGATCAACGGCATGTGGGGCGGCTATCAGGGTTCCGGCATCAAGACGGTGCTCCCCAGCGAGGCGTTCGCCAAGATCACCTGCCGGCTGGTGGAAGGGCAGGACCCCGAAGAAGTGGCCCGCAAGCTGGAGCGCCACATCCTGGCCTCAGCGCCTAAGGGCGTGACGGTGAACGTGAGGAAGCTGCCCGGCAACGGCCGCGCCTACCGGATGCCGCTCGACCTGAAGGTGCTGGAGGTGGCCGGCGAGGCCATGGAGGCCACCTTCGGCCGGAAGCCGTTCCCGGTCTGGACCGGCGGCACGGTGCCCGTGGCGGAGCAGTTCGTGAGCGAACTGGGCATCTGGTGCCTCTACTTCGCCTTCGGCGAGCCGGACAACGGACTGCACGCGCCCAACGAGTTCTACCGGGTCGATACGCTGCAGAAGGGGGTGGAGGCCACGGTGCGGCTCTTCTACGGTCTCGCCGCCGACCCCGGCGCGGTGGAGCGGCCCACGGAGGTATGAGCATGCAAGTTCCCAAAGGATCCATCGTTCCGCTGCCCACGCCCTTCACCGGGGCCGACGCCCAGGTGGACGAGGCGGCGCTCAGGCAGATAGTGGAGTTCCAGCTGCAGAACGGCTCGCACGGCCTCAGCTGCTGCGGCACCACGGGCGAACCGTCGTCGCTTTCGGTGGACGAGCGCAAGCACGTCGTCGAGATCGTCAAGGACGCGGTCAAGGGCCGCGTGCCGTTCATCCCGGGCACGGGCAGCAACAACCTGACCGAGACCCTCGATATGACGCGCCACGCGGTGGAGCTCGGGGTGGACGGCGTGATGATCATCGCGCCCTACTACATCCGGCCCAACCAACAGAACCTGTTCGACTACTTCTCCACCGTGGCCCGCTCCGTGCCGGAGACGCCCGTCATCCTCTACAACATCCCAGGTCGCGCGGCGGTCAACATCGAGCCCGAGACCATCGGACGCCTGCGAGCGGAGTGCCCCAACATCGTGGGCGTGAAGCATGCCACCAAGAACTTAGACGACGTGTCGTACACGTTCGTGCACGCTGGCCGCGACTTCGGGGTGTACTGCGGCGCCGAGACCCTCACCTACCCCATGCTCACGCTCGGCGGCAGCGGGCACATCAGCGCCACCGGCGTGGTGGCGCCCAGGCAGATAGCCATGCTGTACGAGCTGGCGGCCGAGGGCAGGTGGGACGAGGCGCGCGACCTGCATTACGAGATGCTCGAACTGAACGACATGCTGTTCATCGAGGTGAACCCCGTGCCCCTCAAGACCGCCCTGGCCATCATGGGGCTGTGCGAGGCGCGCTGGCGCCTGCCGCTCGGGCCCATGCTGCCCGAGAACGAGCGCAAGCTGCTGGCCACCTTAGAGCGCTACGGCATCGTGGAGGAGCGTGAGGGCGCCGCCACGGGCGCCTCGGCATGAGGCCCGCGCCTTCGCCGCGCAGCGGCCGCGTGGTCATGGACGGCCGCCAGCAGCAGGTGTGGCAGCTGGACGACGGCGCCGTGGTCACGGCCAGCGGGCGCGCGGTGGACGAGGCGGCGGTGCAGTGGCTGCCGCCCTTCGAACCCGGCAGCATCATCGCCGTGGCGCTCAACTTCAGCGACCACGCGGCCGAGCTCAGCCTGGACGAGCCGGAGCAGCCGGCGCTCTTCCCCAAGTTCCGCAACGCCATCACCGGCCACCGCGGCGTGATCGTGCGGCCGCGCGGCATCGAGTACATGCATTACGAGACCGAGCTGGCGGTGGTCATAGGCCGCGAGGCGCGCCGCGTGCCGCGCTTAGGCGCGCTGGACGTGGTGAAGGGCTACACCGTGGCCAACGACCTGGTGGTGCGCGACTTCGTGATCAACCATTTCCGGCCGCCCATCAAGCCGAAGAACTTCGACACCTTCCTGCCCCTGGGCCCGTTCCTGGTGGACAGGGAGGCCGTGCCCGACCCGCAGGCGCTCGAGATCCGCACGCTCGTCAACGGCGAGGAGCGCCAGCGCGGTACCACGGCCGACATGATGCGCTCCGTGGCCGAGCTCATCGAGTACATCACCGAGTTCATGACCCTGCGCGAGAACGACGTCATCCTCACCGGCACCCCGAAGGGCATCTCGCACCTGCGGCCCGGCGACGAGGTCAGCTGCTGGGTAGAGGGCGTAGGCGAGCTGGTGAACCGGGTGGTGGCCGAGGAGGAGCTTGCTGGCTAGTCGCATCCGTCCAGGGACACTCACGCGGCGACTGCCACGTGGCTGGCGGGAAAGGGCCCGACTTGTGAACATCTACAAGTCGGGCCCCTTGAACTGTGTGCAGCCACGATTGCTGGTCCAGGCGCGCACGGCTATCTTCGACAGTAGAACTTCAAGTAGCGCTCACCTAGGCGGTGTTCGGAACCGCGCCCGGAACCGCGCCCCAGGTGGTAACGCCCCGGCGCATTACGCGTGAGGAGAGCGGCACCCACCCGGACACCGGAGCCGGGCCAGGCGCAGCAGGCGCAGTAGCCGCAGGCGTGACCCGAAGGAGGGATCGACCTGACACGCTCGAGTGATGACAGCGGAGGTG
>CAZPWN010000231.1:0-3024 GCA_964590475.1 uncultured bacterium
CGCACCGGCACGCCGAAGCCGCTCGAGGGGCGCATGGCGGGGGTGACGTGGTGAGCGCCGGGCGGCACGTCATCGAAGCGGTAACGCCCGCTAGCGTCCGTCACGGCCGTGCGCGCCGGAGCCTTCGGACCTGGGTGCGTGTTGTCGGGGTAGAGGTGCACGGCCACGCCGGCCGCTGGCATGGAGCCCGCCATCACGGCGCCCTCGACCGCGCCGCTGGCGCCGGCCGCCGGAGTTGCCGGCACCTTTATCGTGCCCAGTTCCGCGTCCGCCGCGTCCATCCTCAGCACGGATCCCGGCGTCGAGTGGTCTCTGGAGTACGACCAGATCCGCACCCTGTACTCTCCCCCTTCCAGGCCGGCGAGGGAGACCCGTGCCTCCGTCGAGTCGACGATCCGCCCGGGGCCTACCCGCGCGGGGAAGAAACCTATCCGGTACGTTGCGGTGCCCGGCACAGCGGCCCACTCGAGCATGGTGCTATGTTCCGTTCCGGTGATCCACACCTCGCGCACCGGTCCGAAGCCAGCCGTGGCCGGGTAAGGCGCCAGCGGAACCGTCCAGCTCTCGGTCTCCGTGGAGACCTCCACGGCAGCTGCGCTCCCTAGATGCACGGGTATGGCGCCCATGCGCGCGTGGTGAGTCCCCATGTCCCACTCGGCCAGTTGCCCACCGTCCGCGTCCAGAACCCGCACGGTCGCCGGGGCGATGCTGTCCGTGAGCTCCGGCTGCAGGTCCACCTGCAAGAAGAGCTGCGGGTTGGCTTCCTCGTCCAGGTCGAAGTAGTGTCCGTAACGCAGCTCGAAGGGCGCCACCGGCAGCTCCAGCGGGTCGAACTGGGTACTGACGGTCTGCGCCTCCGCTACCGGTTGCGCGAGGAGTACGCCCGTTAGAGCGAGCAACCCAAGCAGGAGGGCGGGTCCGGCCGCTTGCGCGGCGCCTGCTGCGGGGCGGCTGGCGCCTGATCCCAGCAGGCGCCTCACCCGGCTCGCCAGGTCGCCGTCGGCAGCGCCGACCGTAACGAGTGGCGCGCTCCCGCGGCGCGTGGCCAGCGTCAGTAGAGCCTGTGAGAGCGGCCTGGGGTCTCCACCCACCGCCCTAACCGCCGCGTCGTCGCACAGATGCTCCCGCTCGGCGCGCACCACGCCGGACAGCCACCAGGCGGCCGGGTGATGGAAGAGGAGCGTCTCGACCAGGCGCTGCAGAACGTTCACCAGGTAGTCGCGGCGCAGAACGTGCGCCAGTTCGTGAGCCAGCACCGCCTCGAGCTGCGCGGTTGGCAGGCTGGCGGCAACGCCCGCGGGCAGGAGCAGCGCCGGACGCAACACGCCTACCACCACCGGCGCAGCTAGGCGCGAGGACTCCAGGACCGACACGCGCACGCCCACCCCGAGCCGCCGCGCTACGTCGCGGGTTAGGCCGACCAGGCGCGCGTCGGGGGCGCTGCCCGTTCGGCGCAGACGCGCGACGATGGTCAGGCCGGCTACGAGCCGGGTGAGGCCCGCGAGCACTCCCAGCAGCCACACGGCGGCGATGACGGAGGCCAGGTGGCCGCGGAGTTGGCTGGGCGCGGTCGCTCCGCGTTCGGCGCCGGTGAGGACAGATCCGGGTGCCGTGGGAGCTGCGGCGCGACTTGTTCCCAGCGGCGCTGCGCCGGCGGCGCCGGGCGAGTGGGTGATGGCGGTCCCGCTGGTCGCGGCGACGACCGTTCCGTTCGTCCCGTTTGCCGCCATACCCGCGGTGCTGGAGCCATTCAGGGCGAGGTGGGCTCCCGTCACGGCCGGCCAGAGAAGTAGCGCCAGGAGCGCCAGGCAGGCTACGCGGTAGCGGGCGGCGGGCCGCTTCAGGAAGGAGAGCGCCAGCCAGGCGAGTGCGGCCACCACCACGCCCTGCCAGAGGGAGTGGAGCAGTACCGTGCCGAGGATCTCGGCAGCGCGCGTCGACAGGAGCGCCGTCATGCGTCCGCCTCCTCGGCGCGTTCGCTCGGCTCCGTTTCTCCTTCTTCCAGTAGGGCCCGCACTTCCGCCAGTTCCGCGGCGCTAGCCGGGCGGCTCGCTAGCGCGCTCTGCACCAGCGCGGCGACTGAGCCGCCGAACACGCGCTCGAGCATGTCGCTCGCGAAGTTTCGTTGAACGGCGTCCTGGCCCACCAGCGCCCGGTAGCGGTGCACGCGGCCCTCCGCCTGCCTATCGACCAGCTTCTTCTCCAGCATGATCGTCATGATCTTCTGGAGGCTGGTGTAGCCGGCTTCGTGCGCGTCGCCCAGCTCGTCGAGCACCTCGCGCACGGTGGAGGGCCCGCGGCGCCAGAGCGCCTCGAGTACGTCGAGTTCCCGCTCGGTCGGGCGGGCCGCGGATGGTCTGGCTGGGCGGTTCATACGTGAAGTGCTCCCTTCGCGCTGACTCGGGTTCGGATGGCGATACCGGACGGTACTCCGAAGGGCTTCGGAGTGTCAAGGGCAAGCTGCCGTACGGTCGCGTCGGGTGGGTACTTAGTACTTAGGTCGGGTTTTGGTTGCCGGTCAGGCGCCTGAGGAGGCGTTCGTCGAGGGTGAGCCACTCCGCGTCATCGTCGACCTCCAGTTGAAGGAGGGTCTGTTCCTTGAACCGCCCCGGGTCGACGTGGACGAGCACTTCTAGTGGAGCGAGGCTAGGGCTGCTAGCGGTGTAGAGGATGGGCTGGCCCCGGTTGTGCCAGCGGGCGTACCCGTGGAGGCCGCCCGAGCCGTCCAAGGGGTCGAAGGTGGGTTGTCTGGCGTGGGCGGCGGTGTGGTCGTAGACGCGCCAGGCCTGCACTCAGTACATCCCGTACTCGATCTTGGCGAGGGTGTTCTTGACGCGTTGGTAGCCGTTGATGCTGGTGAGGTGATCGAGGGGCCGCTTGTGGCCCAAGCTGATGATGGGAGAGGTGATCCAGTGCGTGGCCTCGTCTTCGCCGTGGAGCACGCGTGTGGCTTCCTCGAGGATGGCAGCGAGCATCTCGACCTACAGGCTTTCGCCCCCCTTCAGGTCGCCAGAGCGCGCGCGG
>CAZPWN010000232.1:0-3005 GCA_964590475.1 uncultured bacterium
CAGCTCTCGCGGCTTCGGCAGCGCGACCCCGTACTTCTCTAGCCAGCCGTGGCGGCGGAGGAAGACGAGCAGGCCAACCGACAAGGCGATCAGTAAGGGAGCCGTGACGAGGTTCGGGACGCCTAACGCTTCCGAGAAGGCGTCGCCTACGTTGACAGTGATGATGTAGATGCCGATCCATAAGACCGCAAACCATACGGGTTGCTTCTCGCGTAGACGGACCATGAGCGACTCCCTTGGCTGTCCCGGCGAGCGTCAGCGGTGCACCACAGTTCTCATGACGCCCGGGGGCGCACTCTCAGCATGGGCCCTACGACCGGGCGCACCCAGGGCTAGAAGTCCTGCCGGTTCCCCTACGCGATAGATCCCTCGCCCAACACGCGGGGGAGAGGACCGGCCCGCACTGCTTGGCTGGGAGGATGCCTCGAGCGCTAAGGGTCGGAACTTCCCGTGCGCCAAGGCTCCTAGGCACCGGAGCCGGGTTACAAGCGTTGGTTATCTGATGCGGGCGGCCGCCGGCTGTTCCGCCAGAGGCGCCAAGCGGCTGCCAGCGCCAGGCTGAGCGCCACAGCTATGAGGAAAGGTGGCAAGTCCAGCGGTCGCCCGTCCGCGCCGACCAGCGCGAGCAGGGGCTCGTTGGTTAGCGCATGCACGCCGACGGCGGCGAAGAGGTTGCCGGTGAGCAGATAGAGCACGGCGAAGTAGATGCCCAGCAGGAATAGTGGCAGCAGCGCCCCAGGCAAATCGGCCGGGCTTAACCCAGAGACCCACAGCCGATTGGGAACGTGCGCCAGCGCGAACAGGGCTTGGGAGACCAGGACCGCCAGCACGATCGCTGCGGTGACGCCTCGGCGCCGGAACTTCACGAACAACTGCGGCAGGAGGAAGCCGCGGAAGGCGATCTCCTCGTAGAGCGCGTTGCCGATCAGCTGCGCCAGAAGTAGGTAACCGGCGGTCAGGGCACCCACCCCCGCCCAGAGGTTGACGACTTCGGAACCGCTCAGGCTGGCGAACGCCAGCAGCGCCAACTGAAGCAAGCCGAAGTACAGTGCCGTGAAGGCCAACCCTGCACCGACGGCGCGTGCCCGCAGGCCGACGTCGGCAGGCCTCAGGCGCCCAACCACGAACAGGAGGCCCAGAACCAGCAGCGCTAGGCCACTCAGGTTGGCGGTGAGGGTGTCGAGGCCGGGCAAGCGCGCCCTGAAGCCAAGATTCATTGCGATCGCCCAGGCGGCGTGAGCGACCAGGAAGAGGCCAATGAAACCCCAAGACACCGTTCGTGTCGGCAACCACAGCGGTGTGCGGCGGGCCACTGGAGATCCAGTCGGTGTGATTATGGTCGCGTCGTTCCGGTCGGTGGCCTCTCCGAGCGTTTCCATACCTTAGCTAACCGCCTCTCCTCGGCACTCACCATTGACGAACGTCCCGCGCGCGGAGGCAAATCGGGAGAGTGGAGTCGGCACGCCACGTACCGGTCCGAACTCGAACCCGGGAGCCGCATGGCGGCGACCCGCAATTCCTAGTCATCTGAGGTTGTCGTCCAAGAAGGCGAGGCTCAAACGGTTGACTGTTTCAAGTACGGTCGCAGCGTTGGGCTCGCTTCGCCGCCCGTCCATCAGCCTTGTGAGCAGTGGGCTGGATAGGGCTAGGTCGGTGAGCCCGAAGTGGCCGACCCCGGCAAGGTGATGGTTATGGGTTTCGCCGTTCTCCGTGGCCAGCAGGGCATGGTTGGCCGCGTACTGCGACCACTCGCCGAGGTGACTCCAAGAGCTGTCCGAGTAGATGTTGAGAAGTGGTACGGGGTAAGGCGATCCTAGCCATGTGAACTCGCCCTCCTGCACGCCGGTGATCTCACCGAGCAGCGGCGCCTCCAACGCGATGACGGCCCTGACGTCAGGGCGCAGCCGCCCCATGGCCGCAGCTGCGGAGCCGCCGAGCGAGTGCCCGGCGACCGCGATCCTGGTTTGGTCGATGAGCGCACGGCCCAACGCGACGTCCGTCGTCGCCGCTTCGGCTAGCAGGCGATCGATCACGAAGGAGATGTCAGCCGTCCGCAACGCCATCCACTCCTGGTAGAGCTGGAAGCTGCGCTCCTTGTCGGCGTTGGGGTCCTCCGTGCCGACGTCACTCAGGAAGCCGAGGTTCACCCAGGTCCGGCGTCCGTCCTCGTCGGTGGCGTAGAGGCTGTGGTGCGTGTGGTCGATGGCGGCGGCGACGTAACCGTGGGAGGCCAGTTCTCGCATGAGCGACTCGTTGCTGCCCCTGAGGCCGGTCGCGCCGTGCGAGAAGACCACCAGCGGGTGGCCGCCGGAGGAGGTGTGCTCGTCCTCCGCCGGGAACCAGACTTGGACGGTGAGCCGCCGGAGGTCACCGCCTGTGGAGTAGGGATCGGGGCGCAGCGCATCGACGTAGGTGCGGACGTTCGTGCTCACTTGGTGCCTCCCCGTCGTCGGCAGGGGAGCGTACTCGCCGAGGAGTATGGCGGGGAAGGCCGCCACGGCCATGATGGCCGACGTGCCCGCAGCTCGCCAGGCGCGGCCGAACCTCCGCGTGGGTGCGGCGGCGGGCCGGGCGCGGAACAGGGCGCGTGCGGCCGCAATCAGGAAGAGCACCGCGAGCGCGGCGGCGAACGGGTAGAAGCGTGGCCCCCACGTGATTATACCGGTGGCGGCGAGCACGCCGAAGCTCACCAGGGCGCCGAGCCGGATGGCGGCCCGCGTGCCAGGTAGCTCGTCGGGCGACGTGGTCCTGAGCACCGCGATGACGACTTCGACCATCACCGCACCAAAGAGCAGCATCAACCCGGTCATGGTTACCCCGTCCTAGCTAGGACCGCAGGATGGCTCGGGCCCCCGCGCGCAGCCCATGCCGAGGCGGACGCGGCCGTCAAGGTGAAGACCGCGTGGAGGTACTGAACGTCAAGGCCACATGTGTGCCGCCTACTTCTCTCGGTAGTGGCGGTTGCTGGCATGATGCACTCCTTCGGCAGTTACGCCTAACTCCAC
>CAZPWN010000233.1:0-2940 GCA_964590475.1 uncultured bacterium
TGTAAAGGAATCTAGACGCGCTGTCAAGAATAGTTTACATAGGGCCGAGGGGCTCGGAGCGCCCCGAAGTGCTCGAACCCCTCCAGCACGCCCCTGAGGCTCCAGGCCGGGCACGCCCTCAAACGCTGCCACTGCTCTGCTCCGGGTCGTGGCGGGCAAGGTCCTGGCCTAGCTGCGCTGAAAGTCCTACCTGCCCTGAGGCCCCGCCAGGACGGCAGAAGTAGCCCCGCTCCGACTTTGACGGTGCGTTGACACGCGTTGTCCTACGGTCGAGCTAGAAGGGGAGCGTCTCTCGGCCTTTTCCGAGTGGCGCCTCAGAGTGATGTACATGAAGCTCGGAACTAGAAGGGGCGAGCAGGCCACTGTTCGCAAGTCATCGCGCTATGCCCGGGGGCGCCGCCTCGGCAAGGCGCTGGTCGGTCTCACGGTCCTATCTCTACTCGCCGCGTGCGGCGCTGGCCCGACGGACAGCACGCCGCCGCCAACCACGCCCCCGCCCACCACGGGCGGCCTGAAGGTAGAGATCGTCGGCTTGCCGGCTTCTGTGGCTGGCGCTGTCACGGTGGAGGGGCCCGGCATCCCAGCGACGGTGCTGACGGGCACCTTCGAGTTCGCGGAACTCGAGCCGGGCGACTACAGCGTGAGTATCGCAGACGTCGTCAACGACCTCGACGAGTACCGGCCCACCATCTCCTACTCGCGCTCCGCCAAGGTGGAGGCAGGCAAGACGGCAACGGAGAAGGTCGAGTACGTGCGCACATATAGCTCGCTGGCGGTGAACCTCACCGGCCTGGACGAGCTGCCTGGCGCTGTCACGGTCACCGGCCCCGAGGGCTACGAGACGACGGTCATCCGCTCCGAGGTACTGGAGGGCCTGGTCCCCGGAACGTACCGGATCTTAACGGCGGACGTGGAGACAACAGGAGCGTTCTACGAAGCCACGCCCTTGCGCGCAAGCGTGTTCCTGGCGGCCGGCACGTATGACGCGGTCGTCGACATCCAATACTCGCGCGTGAGCGGTTCCACCGTGGTGGTCACCAACGTCAGTGACGACGTGAACGCAGCCGGCAGCCTGCGCTACTGGCTCGAGCAGTCGACGCTGCCGGGCTCGGACATCGCGCGCATCGGCTTCGATCCGGCGTCGTTCGCGGCTCCGACCGTCATCCAGCTGGCCGACGAACTCGTCATAGACCAGGAGCTGAGGATCGTGGGGCCAACGGACGGCGAGAGGGAGCCTCTCCTTACCCTGAGGGCGGCAGCCAACCACCGGGTCCTTGCTGCTGGCCCGAACGCCGACGCCGTCGTTCGTAGCCTGCGGTTCACGGGCGGCAACGTGCCCGGGGACGGCGGCGCCATCCACAACCGCGGTTCCCTTGCGCTCGACGACGTGGTCGTCAGCGGCAGCTCGGCCAGCTACGGCGGCGGCATCTACAACGACACCTTCGCCGACCTGCAGCTCGGCCATAGCCAGGTGACGCAGAACTCGGCGGGCTCGGGGGGCGGGATAGCCAACCTCGGGTCCTTGCACCTGGTCAGCAGCGAGGTCAGCCTCAACACAAGCACGTTGGGCAACGGCGGCGGGATCCTGAACATGAACCCGGATGCCGAGCTGTACGCCTTGCATGGCAGCTCCATCACAAAGAACACCATCGCGGCAACCGCAGGCACGAGGTTCGGTGGCGGCGTCCACAACCAGCACGGCAAGGTAGAGATAGATGACAGCGTGATAAGCGGCAACGAGGCCGCCAACGGCGGCGGTCTGTCGAACTCGGCCGGCAGCCTGCTGGTCACCAACGGCAGCAATATCGAAGCGAACACCGCCGCCAACGGCGCAGGCGTCCATAACGCCGGAGAGCTCACCTTGGCAGGGAACAGCGTGGTGGCTGGCAACGAGGCAACCTCCCGTGGCGGCGGCCTCTACAACGCCGCGGCAGCGGATAGCCCAAGCGGTGTGGTCTCCGCCCGGATCGCGTCGAGCAGGCTGGAGGGGAACGAAGCCAACCTCGGCGGCGGCCTCTGGAACGGCGCCGACCTGACGCTCGCGACCAGCACCTTGCATGGCAACAAGGCGATGGACAGCGGTGGCGGGATCTACAACAGCGCCACCGGCGACGTCGACATCCTCGAGAGCCACGTGACCGCGAACGAGACTGGGGGTCGCGGCGGCGGCATCAGGAACCTCAACGTACTGAGCCTGACGCACAGCACGGTCGACCTGAACACCGCGGAGATCGGTGGCGGTCTCGCCGTCACCCAGGCGGGAAGCTCGGAGATCTTCAACACCACCTTCGCTGACAACGCCGCAGTCAGGGAGGGCGGGGGCATCGCCGTGCTCGACATCGCTTTCATCCGGCTCCGCGACAGCACGGTACGCGGTAACCGCGCAGATGTCTTCGGAGGTGGCGGCGCTACTTTCAACTCCAGTAGCGAATCCTGGGTTCTGCACAGCACGTTCGAAGGCAATTCCGGGGCCACCAACGGAGGCGGCATCTTCACAAACGGCCCGCTGGGCGTGACCAACGCGACCATCGTGGAGAACGAGGCACGGCGGGGCGCGGGCCTGTTCGTGTCCAGCGGCGCGAACACGGACGTGCACTTCTCCACCATCAGCCTGAACCATCTGGTGGAAGGAGGCGGCTTGGGTATTTGGGACGGCGGCGGCATCTACTACAGCGGCCGCCTGACGCTGCGGGGCACGGTCGTAGCGGGCAACGGCCAGGATCATGGCTCCGCGGCAGGGCCGGATGTCTACAAGGCCACTACCGGCAGCCTCACCTCGAGCGGCTATAACCTGATCGGCAACGACGCTGGCGCCGGCCTGCCGGGGGTGCCCAGCGACCGGACGAACGTGGACGCCCTCCTGGGCCCGCTGCAGCACAACGGCGGCTACACCCACACCATGAGCCTGCTGCCGGGCAGTCCGGCGCTCGGACTGGCTCC
>CAZPWN010000234.1:0-2864 GCA_964590475.1 uncultured bacterium
CTGGCCGGCTACACCAACCTCCTCACCAAGGAGCTCGGCTCGCGCAACCAGACCAACGTGGCCTACGCGGTCATCGATGGCCTCAAGCAGCTCCGCACCTACGAGGAGTCGAAGCGCAAGCGGGAGATGGCGGAATGATCAAGGTGACCCTCAGGCGCAGCCTGATCGGTGTTCCCAAGGATCAGCGCGCCACCGTGAACGCCCTGGGCCTGCGTAAGACCGGGGACGTCCGCGAAGTGACCGACAACGAAAGCACGCGCGGCATGCTGCGCAAAGTGGAGCACTTGCTGATCATCGAAGGGCAGGAAAAGCAGTGAAGCTTAACGAACTCAAGCCCGCGCCCGGCTCCAAGAAGAGCCGCCGGCGCGCAGGCCGCGGCATCGGCAGCGGCAAGGGCAAGACCGCCGGCCGTGGTCAGAAGGGCCAGAAGAGCCGCAGCGGCTTCTCGCAGGGCGCCGGCTGGGAAGGCGGACGCTCCCGCCTGATCATGCGACTACCGAAGCGCGGCTTCACCCGCGTGAAGTCGCCCCTGCAGCTGGTCAACCTCCGCGATCTCAACGGCTTCGCCGAAGGCGACAGCATCGACGCGGAGAAGCTCACCGCTGCCGGCCTCGTGCGCCGCACCGACCATCCGGTCAAGCTCCTCGCCGACGGTGAACTCACCGTCAAGGGCCTGACCATAACCGTCGACGCCGCCTCCAAGGTCGCCGTCGAAGCCGTCACCGCTGCAGGTGGCACTGTCGTCCTCCCCTCAACCGACGAGGAGAAGTAAGGATGCTCAAGGCCTTTCGCAATGCTCTGGTGATACCGGACTTGCGGGCCAAGCTGCTCGTCACCATCGGGCTCTTGGCTGTGTACCGCCTCATGGCCCACATCCCGACTCCGGGTGTGGACATCGAGGCGTTGCGCGCCAGCGGGTTCGGTACCGGCGCATTGGGGCTGCTCAACTTCATCTCGGGCGGCAACTTCGAGCAGTTCTCCATCGCAGCGCTGGGCGTCATCCCGTACATCACCGCGAGCATCATCATCCAGCTTCTCACCTCCACCTACCCGCCCCTCCAGAAGCTCTCCAAGGAGGGTGAGGAAGGGCGGCGCAAGATCACCCAGTACACCCGCTGGGGCGCCACCGCGCTCGGCGCCGTGCAGGCGCTGTTCCTCGCCATCGCCCTGCTGGGACCCTCCGGCGCGCTCAAGGTGGGCTGGGCCAACGGACCGTTCTTCTGGTTCGTGGTCCTCATCACGCAGATCGCCGGCATCACCGTCGTCATGTGGCTCGGTGAGAAGATCACCGAGTACGGCATCGGCAACGGCATCTCGCTCATCATCTACGCGGGCATCGTGGCGGCCATCCCCACCGCGCTGGCCCAGCAGTTCCAGCTCATCGGCGCGGGCGAGTCGAACGTCTTCGGCCTGGCCTTCTACCTCATACTGCTGGTGATCACCATCGCCGGCATGGTGCTGGTGCAACAGGCGGAGCGGCGCATCCCCGTGCAGTACGCCCGCAAGGTCGTGGGCCGCAAGGTGATGGGTGGCCAGACCACCTACATCCCGCTTCGGCTCAACGCCGCCGGCGTGATCCCCATCATCTTCGCGGTGGCCATCCTCATCCTGCCCCAGACAATCCTGGGCGCGTTCCCGGAGAACAACATCGCCATCGCTATGACGGCGTGGTTCGACCCGATGCGCTGGCAGGGCCTAGTGACCAGCACGCTGCTCATCATGGGCTTCACGTACTTCTACACGCAGATCTCGTTCGACCCCCGGAGGATCAGCGAGAACCTCCGAGAGTACGGCGGCTTCGTGCCGGGCGTTCGCCCCGGCCAGCCCACCACCGACCACCTCACCCGCATCACGGCGCGCATCACCCTGTGGGGCGCCCTCTTCCTCGGCGCGGTCAACGCGCTGCCCACGATCCTCGCCTGGATCACGGGCGTGCAGGGGCTCGAGTTCGCGCTCTCCGGCACCGGCCTGCTCATCATGGTCGGCGTGGCCCTCGACACCCTCCGTCAGCTGGAATCGCAGCTGATGATGAGGCACTACGAAGGGTTCGTGGCCAAGGGCCGCATCCGCGGGCGCGGGAGGCGGTTCTAAGTGACCGAAGCCAACAGCGAGGTGCTGCTGCTGATGGGCCCGCCGGGAGCCGGCAAGGGCACACAGGCGGCGCGCCTGGCCGAAGGCCGGGGCCTAACCAAGCTGAGCACCGGTGACCTGCTGCGCGATCACGTGCGGCGGGGCACCGAGCTCGGCCGTCAGGCCAAGCAGCTCATGGACGAAGGCGAACTCGTGCCCGACGAAGTCATCATGGGCATGGTCAGGTCGGAGCTCGACAAGCAGGAGAGCGTCCGCTACCTGCTGGACGGCTTCCCCCGCACCACGGGCCAGGCCGACGCCCTCCAGGAGCTCCTCGCCGAGTACGGCGCCGAGGTCGACCTCGCCATCGAACTCGTGGTGGACGAGGACGAACTCGTGCGCCGCCTCGTGTCGCGCGCCCAGCAGGAAGGGCGCTCCGACGACAACGAGGAGACCGTCCGCACCCGCATGCGGGTGTACCGCGAGCAGACCGCGCCCCTACTCGAGTACTACGGCGACAAGGGCAAGCTCCGCTCCGTGGACGGTGTAGGCTCCATGGATGAGGTCACCCAGCGCATATCAAACGCGCTGACCGCGGAGGTCAAGTGATCCTCAAACGCCGCAGCGAACTGGAGGTCATGGCCGAAGCCGCGCGCATCAACCGCGAAGCGCTTCAGGTCGTCTCCGCCCTGGTCGCTCCCGGTGTCACCACCGCCGAGTTGAACGAAGCGGCTGAATCTGCTATCCTCTCACGCGGCGGAAAGCCCAGTTTCAAGGGTTACAACGGCTTTCCC
>CAZPWN010000235.1:0-2834 GCA_964590475.1 uncultured bacterium
GCGCCGCGGTTGCAAGCTCCTGCAGCGTCGCCTGGTTCAGCGCGTTGCGCCGCTCCGAGCGGTCGATGCGCATGAGGCCCACGCCGCCTTCGAGGTGCTCGACGACGATGTTGCTGTAGGCGTCGGCCACGCTCAACTCTCTTCGGAGTCGGCGAAGAGGACCGTGACGATCCCCTTGGCGAAGCTCATCAGGTCTGCGCCCAGGGCACGGTTCTCGGGCGACTTCATGGCCGCGTCGAAGGTCTCGCGGTCGGGGAAGTGCATCTCGGCGATCAGCACGTGGCTGGGCTCGCGGCCGAACGCGTCGGCGTAGACGCGGTTCACCACCAGCTTCTGCAGGCCCGGCACCTTCTTGGCGAGCGGCGTGTGCACCTTCTCGTAATGCTCGAAGAAGGCGGCCTCGTCCTCGGGGCGTTCGTAAAGCGCGATCAGCTTGACCATCTCAACCCGTCCTCTCGTCACTCACGGTGCGCGTCCCAGCGGGCGCGCAGGTCTTCGAACCCGGCTTGCAGTCTCGTCTCGGGCAGTATCACCTGAACGGTCGAGCCGGTGCCGATGAGGTCGCCCAGCTCGTTCATGGCTTCGCAGGTGGCGTGCACGCGGTTGCGCTCCTGGCGCTCGAAGGTGGCCGTCAGCTGCACGCGCATGCCCGGCAGCGCCGACGCCAGGTGCTTCACCTCCACGGCGAACCCGATCCCCGCCTCCCCCTCCTCGAGGAAGGGCAGGATGATCTTGCGGCTGACCAGCTCCATGTGCTTGGTCATCCAGTAGGTGGCGTACACCGGGTGCAGCTTGCCCAGGCGCGGGTCGGCGCGGTCCTCGAAGTCGACGGTCATGGCGTCGGTCACCAGCACCTCGTGATGCGTCTCGAGCCCTTCGGGGATGGCGCGCATCAGCCGCGCTCCTGGCCCGCCAGCTCGGCGAAGCTGCTGCCGCCGGCCGCCACGAGGCGCCGCAGGAGGCCGTGCGGCGCGAACCGCTCGGCGCCCACCTCGGCGTGCAGCGCTTCTAGGGCGGAGAGCAGCGTGCCCAACCCGAGCAGTTCGCCCCACGCCAGCGGCCCCTCGGGGTAGTTGACGCCCAGCCGCATGGCAAGGTCGATGTCGTCCGCGTTGGCGAGCCTTTCACCTACCGCCCCCACCGCTTCGTTGAAGAGCAGCGCGAAGACCCGGAACGCCGCGCCGCCCGGCTGGTCGGGCAGCGTGACGGTGCGGATGCCGAGCCGCTCGAGCGCAGTGCGGGCGCGCTCCAGTTCGTCGCCGGCGCCCGTGACGGGCTCCATGAGTTCGAGCGTGGGCGGATCGATGACGGCACCGTCGGAACCGTCGGAACCGTCGGCGCCATCGGAACCGTCGACTTCCGCGTTGACCGCGCGCAGGGCGGCAGGCGAGGGCAGGAAGCCGAAGCCCACGCGCTTCTCCCCGCTGTCGCCCGCGAACGCACTCGCGCTATGCCCCCAGCAGAGGACGATGCGGCTTCCCGCGGCGTGCTCCGGGGCGCCCTTGGCGTCCAGCTCGAGGCTCGCATCGATGAGCAGGTCGACCGGCCCCGGCGCGTCCACCAACGGCGAGCCCGGCACCCCACGCAGGTAGCGGCGCAGAACGTTCGCGGCGGGGGTGTCTCCCAGCACGGCCACGCGCGGTACGTCGGGGCCGTCCGGATCTGCGCCTTCGCCAGCCGGAGGGTCCATCCGGCGGCCACCTTCGTCGTAGGCGTAGAAGCCGCGCCCCGTCTTGCGCCCCAGCCGGCCCGCGGTCACCATCGCCCGCTGCAGCGGATGGGGGCGGTAGCGCGGCTCGTGGAAGAACGCCTCGTACACGCTGGTGGTGGCCGCGAGGTTGACGTCGAGGCCGATCAGGTCGAGCAGTTCGAACGGCCCCATGCGGAAGCCGGCGCCGCGCAGGCTGGCATCGATGGCGTCGAAGCTTGCGCCCTCACCGGCAAGTCGTAAAGCCTCGCCGTAGAAGGGCCGCGCCACGCGGTTGACGATGAAGCCCGGGCGGTCCTGCGCCACGACGGGCTGGCGCCCGAGGGCACGCGCCAGCGCCACGGCCTCCTGCACCAGCTCGGCGG
This sequence comes from uncultured bacterium, assembly GCA_964590475.1. Classification (GTDB taxonomy): domain Bacteria; phylum Deinococcota; class Deinococci; order Deinococcales; family Trueperaceae; genus JAAYYF01. The sequence continues at coordinate 2,074 of CAZPWN010000235.1, forward strand.
GCGTCTCCATGCCCGGCACGACCTCCACCAGCTTCATCAGCGGGGCGGGGTTGAAGAAGTGGATGCCCACCACGTTCTGGGGATGGCGGCAGTTTGCTGCGATCGACGTGACGGACAGGGTCGAGGTGTTCGTCGCCAGCCACGCCCCCTCGGCCACGTCCTCCACCCGCTGGAAGAGCTGCTGCTTCAACTCGAGTCGCTCGGGCGCCGCCTCGAACACCCAGCGCGCGCCGGCCACGGCTTCCACTTTCGTGCTGGTTGAGAGCCGCGACATCAGTGCGGCGGGCGCTTCGGACAACCGCCCTTTCGACTCGAGCATCACGAAGGTGCCCTCGAGCGACTCCCGCGCGCGGGGTAGCGCCTCGGCGAACGGGTCGACGAGCGTCACCTCGGCGCCCGCCTGCAGCAGCAGTTGGACGATGCCGCGTCCCATGGTGCCAGCGCCCATCACGGCGACGGGCAGCCCGGCCAGGGGTGGGCCGTCTCGGTCTGGAGGTTCCATCTGGGACGAATATAACCGCCTTCGTGGGTGCTGGGGCGCCCACCTGGCCGGCCAGAGGCATGCCCAGGCCGAACATGCCGGAATCGAACCGTGGTGGAGCTGCGAGGCGCACTGAGGGGCTATGCACGAGAACTGCGCGGCCATGGAGCCCGGCCGGTTCCGGAAGAGAACGTCGTATGAGAAGGGGATTAGGAGGACGCCTTTGCGGGTCGACCGAGTTCTCATGCTGCTTGCACGTGTCGCTCCTTACGATCGGTGC
>CAZPWN010000236.1:0-2812 GCA_964590475.1 uncultured bacterium
CAACCTTGGCGCCGCTCTGGAAGGAGCGGGCGCTGATGGTGATGGAGTGGGAGCCAAGGCTCGGTTGAGGGGTTGAGCTCGGGCCGCAGAGTCGGCGCTCGATGACGAAGAAGTTGACAGATAAGAATGCAAAGAAGAGGCCCCCGCCGAAGCGGGGGCTTTCTGGTGGAGCCGAGGGGATTCGAACCCCTGACCTTCTGAATGCCATTCAGACGCGCTCCCAACTGCGCCACGGCCCCACGGTGAAGGTCTTGCGCCCCTCTTACAGGGCGACGGTCAGTGTACCGATACGGGTGGGCCAGTGTCAATCTAGGGCTACCAACGTGCGCGGCACTGCCGGGCGCCGCGTCACTCCAGCTGCAAGTGGAGCTTAGTGTGGTGCCGTGCGTGCAGCGCGGCCATACGCAAGGAGTCGAGCGGCGTGAGCTCGCCGAAGAACGGGTTCACGTTGACCACCACGTCCGCCAGGCCGGAAGCCACCGCCTCCCGGGCGGCGACCGCGAGGGCACGGTTGCTCTCGCGCAGGTCGGCCGCAACGCCCTCCAGCGTCAGTCCGTCTTCCGGCTCCGCGCCGCTAAGCCCCATGAGAAGGCCACCGTCCGAGCCGATGGAGCCACGCTCGGTGCGCACGGGCTCCCCGCCGCTCTTCACGCGCTCCATGCCCTGGATAGCTATCAGGTTCACTCGGTGAAGATGATCCGCCACCTGGAGCGGAGACCACTTGCCGGGTGCCACCGGCAAGTTCGCGTGCTCGGGGCCGAACTGCTGCAGGCGTGAGATGACCTCCTCCACCGCGGCCTCGGCGCGCGCTGCCGCGGCGCCCAAGTCGTCGCCGTAGCGCTCCAGCAGCGCTCGGGGGAAGTACTCCTCGATCTGTTTCCCGGCCCGGTCCACTTCCACGGGTCCGCCTTCTGCGGGGTTCACGTTCGCGTCCGGATTCACAGGATCCACTTTCACACCGAATCTCCCATCCGCTTTCACAACGGCCACTTCCACAGTGGTTACTTTCACGGGACCCACTTTCACAGGACCCGCTTTCACAGAGGCTACTTTCACAGGACCTACTTTCACAAGCGGACCCGGGGTCTTACCCACCACGCCCCCAACCTCCGATGTGGCATCATCCTTCCATGAGCCACGCAGCCCTCACGGAGAAGGAACGCCACGACCTGGCGCGCCTTAGGCGGGTGCGTGACCGCATAGACAGGGAGTTCGCCCTGCCTCTCAACGTGGAGGAGCTCGCCAGGAGGGCGCACATGTCGGCGGGTCACCTCAGCAGGCAGTTCCGGGCCGCCTACGGCGTCTCGCCCTACAGCTACCTCATGACGCGCCGGATCGAGCGCGCCATGGCGCTCCTGCGGCGCGGCGACATGAGCGTCACGGACGTCTGCTTCGAGGTCGGCTGCTCCTCGCTCGGCACTTTCAGCACGCGCTTCACCGAGCTGGTGGGTGTGCCGCCCAGCGTTTACCGGGAGCAGCACGAGGATCCCATGCGCGGCGTGCCCGCCTGCGTGGCCAGGCAGGTCACGCGGCCCAGCAGGCAGAAGCCGAGCGACACCGAACTGGTCAGGAATCGAGAAGCGCCGGGAACCGCGCCTTCTCTAGAATCGACGGCATGAAACTACTGATACACACCAGCTTCCTTCCGCACAGCGACCCCGAAGCCATGATCGGCTTCTACAAGGACGTTCTAGGGTTCGAGGTCCGCAACGACGTCGGTTACCAGGGCATGCGCTGGATAACCGTGGGCCCGGCCGACCAGCCCGACACGGCCATCGTCCTTCAGCCGCCCGAGGCGCTGCCGGACCTGACCGACGAGGAGCGCCGCGTCATCGAGGAGCTCATGGCCAAGGGCAGCTTCTTCGGCGTGAACCTCTCCACCAGCGACGTGGACGCCGTCTTCGAGCGCCTGGAGGCCGCCGGCGTGGAGGTAGTGCAGGAGCCCACCGACCAGCCGTACGGCGTGCGCGATTGCGCCATCCGCGACCCCTCCGGCAACATGATCCGCATCCAGGAGGTCTGACCCACCAGATGGCAACGAGAACCGAGCCGGAACCCACCACCGAACCGTCCGCCGGGCCCCACCCGGCGGACGCTCACGACTACATAAGCGTGCGCGGCGCCCGCGTCAACAACCTGAAGGGCATCGACATCGACATCCCCAAGCGGCGCCTCACCGTGTTCACGGGCGTGTCGGGCTCGGGCAAGAGCTCGCTGGTGTTCGACACCATAGCGGCCGAGTCGCAACGGCTCATAAACGAGACTTACAGCGCCTTCCTGCAGGGCTTCATGCCGAGCCTGGCCCGTCCGGAGGTGGATCAGCTCGGCGGCCTCACCACCGCCATCGTGGTGGACCAGGACCCTATGGGCGCCAACCCCCGCTCCACGGTGGGCACCGCCACCGACGCCAACGCCATGCTGCGCATCCTTTTCAGCCGCATAGGCCAGCCCCACATAGGGCCGCCCAACGCCTTCTCCTTCAACGTGCCTTCGGTCAAGGGTGCCGGCGCGGTGACGGTGGAGCGCGGCGCGAAGACGAAGACGGAGAAGGCGTCGTTCAACGTCCTGGGCGGCATGTGCCCCCACTGCGAGGGCCTCGGCAACGTCACCGACTTCGACCTCACGGCGCTCTACGACGCCGAGAAGTCGCTGAACGAGGGGGCGCTCACGGTGCCCGGCTTCAGCATGGACGGCTGGTGGGGCCGGATCCTGCGGTCCAGCGGCTGGTTCGACCCCGACAAGCCCATTGGCAAGTACAACAAGCGCGAGCTGCACGACCTGCTCTATAAGGACCCCACCAAGATCAAGGTCG
>CAZPWN010000237.1:0-2808 GCA_964590475.1 uncultured bacterium
CTGTTCGAGGCTCACGGCATGACGATCACGGGTCCGCCGCTTCGAAGCGGTTGAGCGGAACTTCGCAGATAGCCGCTCACAGTCGCCACCGACGTCAGCGGCGCGCCCCGCACGAGCTCAGCCTGCCCGCGGCGCCCCTGCGCCGGTCTTGCGGCACGCTGAACGCTTCGGAGGTGGCGCAATACTGAAGGGCGTGGCGGCCGACGAGGGCCGCAGCCTCCATATCGTCATTGGGCACCGAATCAAGGTGCGAGCCCATTAGCAGGGCGGGACCGAGTTTGAGCCCCGCTCCACTCCCCTCCTCGGCCGCGCCCGCTTCCTCAGCGCCTGTGACACGCTCAACGGCCTGCTGCCTAAGGCAGCTCTCTGCCGAGATCGCACTCAAGTCATGCCTCTGTAAGTGCCCCAAGGCGACAGTAGAAGCGACGTAGGGTTCCCCCGTCCCTTACGCAAGCACGTAACCCTTGCCCTCGCCCTGTGCGTCTAGTCCGATCAGGCATGGCGAACGCCCACGCGAAACCTCAATTGCAAGATGAGGTCCAGTTCGCTGGGGCACGAGGCGGCGAAACAAGAACCAAGCCACAAGTGTGCAAATAGCGACGGGGAGCGCTGCACCCCTAGCTCCCTTAGCCCACCACCGGGGAGACATCATGTGCCACGGAGGCCACCTTGTGAAGCGGACCGCAGCAATCCTCACCCTTATCGGCATCGCACTGCTCCTCGCGGCTTGCCAGGACCCGCCTCCAACCTTCACCTTTGAAGGCGCCTCAACCGTAGGCGGCGTCGAGCAGCCTCTCACCCTCACGTATCAGCAGAGGGGCCAGCGCCTCACCGGCGAGTACCGCCTCCGCGCCACCAAAGGCGCCTTCCACGGCACCTTAGCCGGCAACCAGGTCACCGCCGCACTGACCCCCAGCCCCGACTGCACCTACGCCTTCGAAGGCGACCTCACTAACACCTCCCTAACCGGCTCGTTCGAACCAAGCGACTGCCCCGGCGGGCAGATCGGTACCTGGGCGCTCGAGCTCCAGTGAGACGCGCGCGTCTGGTAACCATCCTCGCGGCAGCCGTCCTGCTACTCGCCGCCTGCCAAGACCCGGAACAGAACCCCCTCGTCAGGCCCGCTCCCGGTGAATGGGACGCCAGCGTCTGGAACACCGCCACATGGGAGTGACCTTGAAACGAATCCTCACCCTCCTCGCCACCCTGCTCCTAGCAGCCCCCGCGCTCGCGCAGACGGCGCCCGAGCTCTTCACGTTCAAGCCCGGCACCCCCATCCGTGCCGACGAGATGAACGCCAACTTCCAACTCCTCAAGGACCACGTCACCGACGCCCTTGGCCTTAGCGACCTCACCACCGAGGACCTCGCCGAGCTCGCCAGCCTGGTCGAGCAACTCCAGGCGCTCGCCGCCAGCGGTGAACTCGACGGCGCCAGCCTCGAGTACGGCTGGGACGGCACCAGGCTCGGCATCAAGCGCGACGACCAAGAGGAGTTCGAGTACGTCGACCTCACCGGCGCCACCGGCCCCCAAGGCGATCCCGGGCCCGGCCTCCACTTCGAGTGGGACGGCACGCGCTTAGGCGTAGCTGCCGCGGGGGCGGAGATCGTCGAGTACATCCAGCTCGTCGGCGCGACCGGTCCCCAAGGCGAACAGGGGGAGCGTGGTGAGAAGGGCGACGCTGGTGAGCCGGGCGAGCCCGGGCGTGACGGTGATGACGGCGCCCCCGGTCGTGACGGCCCAGGTGGCCGCAGTATCACGTACGCATGGGACGGCACTCGCCTCGGCATCATGCACGAAGGCGACGAAACCTTCGAGTACATCGACCTGCAGGGCCCCCGCGGCGAGAAGGGCGACCAGGGCGACCAGGGCGAACGCGGCGATACCGGCCCTACAGGCGCCGCCGGCCCCGCCGGTCCTGACGGGCTAGACGGCAGCAGCATCGCGTACGACTGGGACGGCACCCGGCTCGGCATCAAGCACGAAAGCGACGACACCTACGAATACTCCGAACTCGTCGGTCCTCAAGGGCCGCGAGGCGAGCTCGGCCCCGAAGGCGCTCAGGGTCCGAGGGGTGAGCAAGGCAACCCCGGCCTTCAAGGCCCCACCGGCCCCGCTGGTGCTGACGGCCGCACCCTCCTCAACGGCCCCTTCGCCCCGCCCGCCGCCATGGGGCGCGACGGCGACTTCTTCCTGGACACCAGCATCTGGGAGGTCTACGGGCCCAAGGCCGACGGCGCCTGGGGCGCGGGTAGCAGCCTCATCGGCCCCCAGGGCGAACCCGGCACACCCGCTCCCCGATACAACGGCGGCAACGGCATCCGAATAGACGGCGTCAACATAAGCCTTCAGAACGGCCAAACACTCCCGTGGTGCGGCAACCATTCCGTCCCCCAAACCGACGGCTACGGCGGCTGGATGTGCGGTCCCGCCTTCGGCACCCACCCGACCGACCACTACACCCAAACCGACGGCAAGATAATGGACGACTGCTCCCTAGGCGACGTCTGGCTCACCGCCGGCTCCCACGGCGGCGCCACCATCGCCGACGGCCGCATCCTATACGTCGCCCAGAACAACGCGCTCTTCTCCATCCTGGGCAACCGCTACGGCGGCGACGGCCGCAACACCTTCGCCCTACCCGACCTACGCCACGCCGCCCCCCGCAGCCTCAACGGTCCCGCCCTCAACTACGTCATCTGCACAGTAGGCAGGTACCCCGCTCGGCCCGAATAAAGAACCCAAAGTGCCAGGTGAGCCCCGCTAAAGCGGGGCTTCTTCATGACCCGGTAACCAGCCCAAATAGGA
>CAZPWN010000238.1:0-2780 GCA_964590475.1 uncultured bacterium
CTTCGCCATGCACGTCACCTTCGGGTTCATCTACATCCGCGGCGAGTACTACCTTGCCTACGAGCGCACCGTGGCCGCCATCGAGGAAGCCCGCGCGGCCGGCCTGCTCGGCGACAACATCATGGACACCGGCTTCTCGTTCGACATCACGGTCCACCGCGGGGCCGGCGCCTACATCTGCGGCGAGGAGACGGCCCTCATGAACTCGCTCGAGGGCCTGCGCGCCAACCCGCGGCTCAAGCCGCCCTTCCCCGCGGCCGCCGGCATGTACGGCCGGCCCACGACCATCAACAACGTGGAGAGCCTCACGAGCGCCGTGCACGTCATCAACCGGGGGGCCGCCTGGTTCGCCTCCATGGGCACCGAGGACAGCAAGGGCACCAAGCTCTACCAGATCTCCGGACCGGTAGTGCGACCGGGCGTCTACGAGCTGCCCATGGGCGCCACCTTCCGCGAGTTCATCTACGACTTCGCGGGCGGCCCCACCCTGGAGGCCAAGGCGTTCATCCCGGGCGGCTCCTCCACGCCGATGTTCCCGTGGGAGGACCGCTTCCTGGACATGCCGATGGACTACGGCTCCCTGGCCAAGAACGGCTCCATGCTGGGCACCGGCGGCGTCATCGTCATCCCGCGCGACAAGTGCATCGTCGACGCTCTCTACAACCTGGTGCGCTTCTACGCGCACGAGTCGTGCGGCAAGTGCACCCCCTGCCGTGAGGGTGTGGGGCACTGGCTGCCGCGCATGTACCAGAAGCTGCTGGCCGGCCTGGGCCGGCCCGAGGACGTGGATCTCCTCGAGGACGTGGCTTCCAACATCCGCGGCAACGCGTTCTGCCCGCTGGCGGACGCCTGCGTCATGCCCGTCCAGGCGAGCCTGAAATGGTTCCGCGACGAGTACGAGTACCTCGCCGAGCACGGACGGCCGAAGTACGAGAAGAGTGACTGGTGGCAAGCATGAAGGTAGTTGTCAACGACGTCGAGCTCGAACTGGCGCCGGGCACCAGCGCCATCGATGCCGTCTTCGCCGCCGGCGACGATGTGCCGTACTTCTGCTCGCAGGAGTACATGTCGCCCATCGGCGCCTGCCGCATGTGCCTGGCGCGCGTGGGCTCGCCGCGCAAGGACAGGGACGGCAACTGGATCTTGGACGAGGAGACCGGCGAACCGAAGATCTTCTGGTTCCCGAACCTCATGGCCACCTGCACCACGCAGGTGAGCGAGGGCATGATCATCGACACCGAGTCCGAGGCCGTGAAGAAGGCGCAGAACGGCATGGTGGAGTTCACCCTCATCAACCACCCGCTCGACTGCCCCGTGTGCGACAAGGGCGGCGCCTGCGAGCTGCAGGACCGCTCCTACGAGTACGGCGACGGCCTCTCGCGCTTCGAGTTCGACAAGCGCCACTCCGAGAAGCACCACGAGCTCTCCGAGCTCATCACGCTGGACCGCGAGCGCTGCATCCACTGCAAGCGCTGCGTGCGCTTCTTCGAGGAGGTCCCGGGCGACGAGGTGCTCGACTTCATCGACCGCAGCGCCCACACCTTCATCGGCACCGTGGAGGACGGTCTGCCCAGCAACTTCTCCGGCAACATCACCGACATCTGCCCCGTGGGCGCGCTGCTGGACGCCACCAGCCGCTTCCGTGGCCGCAACTGGGAGTACGACCACACGCGCAGCACGGCCATGGACGACGCCACCGGCGCCGCCGTGATCGTGGACGCGCGCACGGGCCGTATAGAGCGCATCAAGGCCGCGCTCAACCCGGACGTCAACAAGACCTGGATCGACGACGGCACCCGCTTCGGGCACGAGTACGTCGACTCCCCCGACCGGCTCGAGTACCCCCTCCTCCGCCGCAGCGGCGAGCTGCAGCCCGCCACCTGGCAGGAGGCCACCCAGTTCATCGCCGAGCGCCTGGCCGGGCTGGGCGGCAAGGACGTGGGCATAGCCATCCGCGCCGACTCCACCCTCGAGGAGGGCGTGGCGGCGCAGGCCCTGGCCGAGAAGCTGGGCACCGGGCAGATCGACCACGCCCCGCGCCCCGCGGCGTCCGTCATACCGGACCGTCCCGCCACCCTCACGCAGCTGGCCACCGCCGACGCCATCTTCGTGCTGGGCGACATTACCGAAGAGGCCGGCATCCTGGACCTGCGCATCAAGGACGCCCTCAAGGGCGTGACCCCGCCCGAGATGATGGCGCACGGCGTGCCCATCGCCGACCTGCGCCTCAAGGAGCGCATGCCGCGTAACAACGGCATCCTCACCGTGGCCGCGCCCTACCGCGTGGACCTCATGCGGCACGCAGGCACCGCCGTCACCTACCCCGTGGGTGGAGAGGCCGCCTTCTTCCAGGCGCTCACCGCGGTGGCGCAGGGCCAGCAGCTGGACGACGCCCAACTGGAGGCGCTCGGCACCGACGAGCGCACGGCCCAGGCGGCCGTGGAGCGCCTGAAGGGCGCCAAGAACGCCGTGGTGGTCCTCGGCGGCTTCGCGCTCACGCGGCGCGATGCGGCCGACGCCGCCCGGGCGTTCGTCAAGGCGGTCGGCGCCAAGGAGATGCCCGTCGGGCCGATGGCCAACAGCTACGGCCTCGAGCTGCTCGGCGTGCTGCCGAGCCACGAGCGCTACTCCTACGAGGGCATGATCGAGGGCGCCAGGGCTCTGGTGCTCTCGCACCTCGACCCCGCCAAGGACCCCGACGTGGCCGCCAAGCTCAAGGACCTCGAGCTCCTGGTGGTGCACGACATGTTCCTCACCGAGACGGCCCTGCTGGCCGACGT
>CAZPWN010000239.1:0-2777 GCA_964590475.1 uncultured bacterium
AGCTAGCCGAAAGCGGTCCGCGCTTCCGTGCCGACTGCCGCGCAAGTGCTTCTCGGGGAGCCCGTGCTGGACGCGAGCAGCCGAAGTTGACGTGAAGCACGCGATTACTGGCTTGCCAACGAGCGTGGCAGCTGGCCCTGGCCGACCCGCGCTCACATCAGGCGCAGGAAGCCGGAGATGATCATCTCTACCGCCAGCATTATCAGCAGCATCCCCATGAGCCGCTCCAGGGCGGCCAGGCCGCGCCTGCGAAGTACCTTCATCAGTAAAGGCGCTGCGAGCAGGACGATCGCCGTGCCCAGCCAGGCAATGAGCAACGCGAGGGTCCACTTCCCCATCGCGCCCGGGTCGCTGCGCGACATGAGTATCACCGTCGCCATCGCCGACGGCCCTGCGATGAGCGGGATGGCGAGCGGCACGATGAACGGCTCTCCCTCGAGTTGCGCCCCCATCACCCCTTCGGGGCGCGGAAACACCATGCGCAGGCCGATGATGGCCAGCACGATGCCGCCGGCGATCGATACCGACTCCTCGTGCAGGCCCAGGAAGTCCAGGATCGACTGCCCCAGGAAGAGGAAGAAGATCAGTACCCCGAGCGCGATCGTTAGCTCGCGAAGCAGCACCTTCCGTCGCCGGCGTGGCTCCACGTCCTTCAACAGGCTTAGGAACAGGGGCACGTTGCCGAACGGGTCCATCACGAAGAAGAGCAGTGCCGCCGCAGACCAGACATCGCCGCCAACATCCATGCGTCCGAGGTTAGCGGCAATCGTGGCGTGGCGTCACCAGGGCGACACAGCGGCCGAGCCGTCCTGGTGGCGTCGTGGCCGGGCCGCGCTTGAGCGCCCCGTGCTCCCAGGCGTCACGGCGCCTCTCCCGTCCCCCGTCGAGGTGGCACGCTTACGCGCCCCGACTGGGGCTTCTCTGTTGTGCGGCTGGTTGTGAGCGTGGGCCTAAACGAAAAACGCGCTCTCTCGGAGCGCTGATATCTTCAAGATACACCCGTATGCGTCATTCGTCAAGACTATCCAGCGGAACGACCATGGCGCGGCCCGTAGACTCGGTACATGGCACCCGAACCAGTTCCTACGCTCGAACTCCTAAGCGGTCCGAGGATCCCCGTGCTCGGCCTGGGCACCTACCCTATGAACGACGCCGAAGCGGAGCGCATCGTGGCGGAGGCGCTCGAGGTCGGCTACCGCCTCATCGACACCGCCGAGAACTACCGCAACGAGACCGGCGTCGGGCGCGGGCTGCGCGCCGGCGGCATCGACCGCAGCGAGCTGTTCGTGACCACGAAGTTCAACGCCGAGTGGCACGGCGAAGACCTCGTGGCCCGCGCCTTCGAGGCGAGTGCGCGGCGGCTGGGGGTGGAGTACATCGACCTGCTGCTGATCCACTGGCCCAACCCCGCCCAGGGCCGCTACGTGGACGCCTGGCGCGGCCTGATCGCCCTACGGGAGCAAGGCCTCGTGCGCTCGATCGGCGTGTCGAACTTCAAGCCCGCCCACCTCCAGCGCCTGCTGGACGAGACGGGCGTGGCGCCGGACGTCAACCAGATCGAGCTAAACCCGCTCGTGAGCCGCGCCGAGCTGCGCGAGTTCGGACAGCGCCACGGCATCGTGACCGAGGCGTGGGCACCGATCGGCAAGGGGCGCGAGCTGCTGCAGGTGCCCGCCATCGTGCGCATCGCCGAGCGCGTGGGCCGCACGCCCGCCCAGGTGGTGCTGCGCTGGCACGTGCAGCTCGGCAACGTGGCGATCCCCAAGACCGGTAACCCTGAGCGCCTCCGGGAGAACCTGGACCTGTTCGGCTTCGAGCTGACGGAGGACGACATGCGCGCCATCGACGCGCTCGACCGAGGCGAGGGGGCTGCGGTGGACTCGGACCGGTTCGGGCATTGAGTTGGGCCTCGCCTGTCCAGGGCGGCCAATTGAAGCGGCGCCCCACGAGGGCGCAAGGGTTTCGCTACACTTCTGGCGGTGATGGTAGAATTACTGCTATCCTTCTACCATGCGTCAGACCAGCTTCAAGAGTGAACGCGTAGCGGACCTGATTGACAAGATCACCGAGGTGACCGGCGAGAGCCGCGTGGAAGCCGTCACGCACGCCCTGGAACAGCGCCTTGTACTCCTTAAGCGTCGGAATCGGGCCAAGCGTACGCTCGATTGGCTCGAAGCTGCCGTATGGAGCCAGCTCGGCGCGAACGACGGCAAGGCGCCCAGCAAGTCTGATCAAGAGGAGATGCTCGGCTTCTGATGGTCGTCGATCCGAGCGCCTTGATTCACGTCCTGTTCCGCGAACCCGGCTCCGAAGCGTCGATAGCCTTTCTCGCAGCTCAAAGCGACCTGCTCTTGGCAGCACCAGGACTGCTGGAGGCCGAGATCGTCTACGGAAGTAAGCAGGGATTCGGACGCGGAGACGTCCTCGAACTTTGTGATCGCTTGGGCGTGGTCGTTGTTCCGTTGACCGACGAGCACGCTCGTGAGGCTAAGTCGGCGTACGCCCGCTTCGGCAAGGGGCAGGGCCACCCAGCGCGCCTCAACTATGGCGACTGCATCTCGTATGCCCTAGCAGTTACTGAAGGATTACCGTTGGTCTACACGGGAGACGATTTTGGGCACACCGACCTCGAGTCGGTTCGCCTGCCACCCGCATAGGCGGCCGCCCTACACCCGCTCAATGAGCTCCGGCGTGTCCACGCGCGCGTTCCCCACCTGCTTGCCGACCGGGTACCAGCCGAGCACGTCGTCGTCGGGGGCGTCCAGCAGGTCCTCCAG
>CAZPWN010000240.1:0-2760 GCA_964590475.1 uncultured bacterium
GCATGCAGACGACCCCGGACACCATCGAGAAGTCGATCGACATAAGCGCCAGCGCGGAACGCGTGTACGAGCTGGTCTCGCGGCCAGGCTGGTGGATCAACGAGGGGAGCATCACCGATAACGTGATCCTTACGGAGGGCGACGTCAGCACCGTCACCCACCCCAAGTACGGCTCCTTCCGCATCCAGTCCGTCGAGCAGGATCCTCCGCGCTACGTGGCCTTCCGCTGGCTGGGCGGCGACACGGAGCTAGAAGGGGCAGGTGGCGCGCAGACGACGCTGGTCGAGTTCTGGGTGGAGGAGAGGCCGGGCGGCGTGAGCCTGCGCGTGAAGGAGAGCGGCTTCCAGAAGCTCTCCCCGGACGAAGCGGTGCGTAGGCGCAACTACGACGCCAACCTGGAAGGTTGGGACCAGGAGCTCGGGGCGGCGCGTGCGTACGTGGAGGGCGTCTAGGCCCAGCGGGCGGGCACCGGGGGGATGGCGGTGATGATGACTACCGGTAACGGTAAGGACATGGTGGCGGTGTTCGCGGCCTTGGGCGATCCCACCCGCGCCGCCCTGCTCACCACCCTGGTGGAGCGCGGCAGCGGCAGCGCCACCAGTTTGGCGGAGGGCGCGCCCATCACGCGCCAGGCGGTGGACCGCCACCTGCGCGTGCTGGCCGATGCCGGGCTGGTGGAGGCCAGGCGTCAGGGGCGCGAGGTCGTCTATACGCTCGAGCCGGGAACGCTGGCGCGCTCCTCCGAGTGGCTGGAGGAACTGGGCCGCACCTGGGAGCGCAAGCTGCAGATGCTGAAGGAGGCGGCGGAGGCCGAACAGTAGGGCAGAGCCGGTTCACCCCGACGCCCCAAGGGAAGCACAGGGAGCTTGCGGGCGCCGGCACCCGGCCTCCGCCACCGGGCCGCCGCCCGCTCGTGTATCCTCCGCCCATGTCCGCAGCCGCCAGCTTCGAGATCGATACCGACCTGAGCCGCATAGACCTAAACAAGGTGCATGGGTGGCTCTCCACGGACGCTTACTGGGCCCTCGGCCGCCCGTTGGAAGTGGTGCAGCGCGCCGCCGAAGCGTCGCTCAACTTCGGCGCCTTCGACGAGCACGGAGAACTCCGCGGCTACGCCCGCCTGGTCACCGACGGCGCCACGTTCGGCTGGCTGTGCGACGTCTACGTCGAGCGCGCGTGCCGCGGGCAGGGACTCGGGATCCTCCTCGCGGAGGCGGTGGTCGAGGCTGTCAGGCCCATGGGGCTGAAGCGCCTGCTGTTGATGACGCAGCACTCTCATAGCCTGTACGAACGCGTAGGCTTCGAGGTATTCCCCGAGCCGCACAAGGTCATGAGTCTCACGCTGAACAAACAGCCGCCTTCCGTCATAACGCGCGATACCTGAGGGGGAGCCGAACAGCGGGTAAGTTCGGAAGATGGCTATACCGTTATCCGTCCTAGACCTCGTGCCGGTACCACCGGGTGAGAACGCCAGCCAGGCGTTCGCGAACAGCGTCGACCTCGCCCGCCTGGCGGAAGAGCTGGGCTACCGCCGTTACTGGGTGGCCGAGCACCACAACACGCCGGCCTTCGCCTCCATGTCCACCACCACCCTCATCTCCGTCCTGGCCGGCGCCACCAAGACCATCCGCGTCGGCTCCGGCGGCGTCATGCTGCCCAACCACTCACCGCTCAAGGTGGCGGAGGACTTCCTGACGCTGGAGGCGCTCCACCCCGGCCGCATCGACCTGGGGCTCGGGCGCGCGCCCGGCACCGATCAGGTGACCGCCCTGGCGCTGCGCCGCAGTACGGAACTGCTGGCCGCCGACGACTTCCCCCAGCAAGTCGAGATGCTCAGATCTTATGCGGGCGAGTCCGACTTCCTTGAGGGCCACCCGCTCGGCAAGATCACGGCGGCGCTGCCCGGCGTGAAGCTGCCGCCACTGTGGATCCTCGGCTCCAGCACCTGGGGCGCCCAGTATGCGGCGCAGACCGGGCGGGGCTACTCCTTCGCCTATCACTTCAGTCCCGACTACGCCGTACCGGCGCTGCAGGCGTACAGAGACGGCTTCACGCCCTCGGAGGAGCTGGCCGAGCCGTACGCCATCCTGGGCGTGGCGGTCATCGTCTCCGAGGACGAGGAGCGGGCCGAGATGCTGGCCCGCGCGCACGACCTGATGTGGCTGAGGATCCGCCGCAACGAGCGCGCCCTGCTGGCCTCGGCGGAGGAGGCGGGGGCGTACCAGTTCACGCCGCAAGAGCAGGAGATGGCGCAGGCCTCCAGGCGGATGCTCGTGTGGGGCACGCCGGAACAGGTGCAAGGGCGCCTCTGGGAGCTGGTGGAGAAGCTCAAGGTCGACGAACTGATCGTCACCAGCCACATCTCCTCCCATGAGGAGCGCATGGGCTCCTACCGGCTGCTGGCCGAAGCGTTCGCCTGAGTTAAGAGAACCGCGCTGGCCGCCCTGCAAGGAGCGGGCCGCCAGCGCGGTAATTCTTAGGTTCTGCCTTACGCGGCTTTCTTGAACTCCGCGCCCTTCTCGCGCGCTTCCTTCAGCGCGCGCGTCCACCACTCCAGGTCGCTGAAGAGAGCCTCCAGGCCATCGTTCAGGTGGTCGATGGAGTCGAGGGTGCGCTCGCCCTTGGCGACGCTCATGAAGTCGGCGCCCTGGATGTGCACGGCGCTGCGCACGGAAGCCATCTGCAACTCGGCGACCACGAGGCGCAGCTGCTCCACTGCCCGGGCGGCGCCCACCGGACCGTAACCCACGAAAGCTGCGG
>CAZPWN010000241.1:0-2754 GCA_964590475.1 uncultured bacterium
TGAAGTGCAGCCAGCTTCGCGTCGCGGTCCGGGTCGGAAGAGAGGTCGGCGTAAGTGCGGAGTTCGAGGCCGCGCTCCGCCAAGGCGTTCCTTCGGCCTTCGAAGGCCGCTGGTTCGAAACCTGCCAGGTCGAGGTTCGCGCCCCACGAGCGGAACTGCTCCTCGTAGCCGCGGTCGTTCAGGTAGGCGGCTGCGGGCACGAAGTCTTCGCGGATGCAGGTCCAGAGACTCTGCGGACCTCGATCGGCCAGCAGTTCGAGGGACGTGTCGAACAGCGCCGTGTCGATGCCGGTGCCGCGGTGGTCTTCGCGCACGAAGTACCAGGCCCAGTACTTGCCGGGCGGGTTGTCGCCCGGGCGTTCGCCTACTTGGCCCGTGGCGATGACCTCGCCGTCCTTGACGGCGCTCAGGAGGCGGTAGAAGGACCGTTCCTGGGTGCGCTCGTGAGAATGCCGCAGTTCCTCTTCGGTGAGGTGGTGGTGCGGCTCGTTCTGTGCGTTGTAGATCTCAGTTGCTGCGGGGTAGTCCTCCGTTCGCAGCGGACGGATGGTGTAACTCAAGATGGAGTGCTCCTTGGTTCGCTAGGTGTTCGTTCGTTTCAAGGCGGATCTGGGATACAGCAGTAGCGGCAACCATAGGGTCACTCCCCTTTTTCCTTCAGATGAGGCGATGATAGTACAGACCGACAGGTAGGGGAGCACGCCGTCAGGTCTCGGTACTCAAGGCGGCGTACTCACGGAGGAGTTCGGCAGTGCCTTTCGAGTGTGTGCGGTGCAGTGCTACGCGACGCCGTCGGTGCGTTCGGCTACGCACGCGACGACCCGCTTCTCTATGCCCCACTGCTGGAAGGGCCGTTCGCTTAAATGGAGGATCTTCCAGCCGTCAGCGAGCAGGTCTGCAGCAAGCTCCGGGGTGTAGAAGAGGTACCTGCGCCCGATGGAGGGTATCTCCCAGTAGTTCTCGTCCAGGCGCCTGGCGCCCTCGTAGTCGTACTGCAGGCGCTGAGCGCGGTGAGCGTCGCTGTTCACGATGAAGAGCAGCCTGCCGCCGGTCTTCAGGACGCGGCGGATCTCGCCGAAGAGGGCCCGCGTCTCGGCCGGTGGCAGGAAGTGCAGCGAGCACCGCCCGGTGACGAGCTCGAAGCGCTGGTCCTCGAACGGCAACCTTCGCGACAGGTCCGCTTGGAGCGCGTCGAAGCCGAGCTGCCGGACGTGCTCGACGGCGCGTGTGGACAGGTCCACGCCGGTGGGACGCCAGCCGAGCTCGGCGTAGCGGAGCATGTCGCTGCCCATGCCGCAGCCGAGGTCGAGGCTCTCGCCGGCCGGTGTTCCCAGCAGTGGAAGGAACTCGTCGATCCAGGCGGTGCCCGCCCGTTGCTCCGCGCTGAAAGCGTCCACGCCCCTCGACTGGAGGTTGGCGTAGATCTCGTCCCACTGGCTCATGGAAGAGCGAGCCTAGCATGGAGGGTCGCTGGCCTCGAGCCGCTGCGGCGGGCCTGGATCAGAGGGCTCCGACGGTCACCGAATCGGGTAGAACACCGAGCGCCGACAGCGCGTACATGAGCAGGTAGAAGCCGACGATGCCGATGACCCACATCAGCGTCTCGCGCGCGCCGCGCCTCAGGCGTTTCTCGAGCGCTGCCCCGCCGCGCTCGCCCAGCCACCGGTAGCCGAACGTCAGAAGCAGCGGCGGCAACACGAAGATCAGGTTGTAGACCAGGACGAGGGGAAGCCAGCCGCTTACCGGCAGGTCCGCCGAGGTGAGGAGGCCGATGGCCCCGACGAGCGGGAACGCCGTCGGCAGTTCCATCACCGTCACGCTGACGCCCAGCGCGAACAGGCCGCCCGCGGCGCCGGTCGACATCTTCAGGGGCTTCGGCTCGGGAACGTCCTTCGGGTTCCTCGCGAAGACGGCATAAGCCAGCATGCCGGCGCCCAGCACGGCAAGGACTACGTTAGCGGCCCTGGTCTCGAGGAGCGCGCCCAACGGTTCGAGCAAGGCGCCCAACCCGAGCACGAGCAGGACCATCACGGAGGAGTACGTGAGGAAGACCGCCCCGATGTAGACGAGGATCGCGCTTACGGGCGCCCTGCGGCTCAGGAGCTGAAGCGTCACGACGAGCGCGGACGGGTTGATGCTGTCTACGACGGCGATGCCTAGAAAGGCTAGGAGCGAACCGAACGTCACGCCGAGAACTGTAGCACCACGGTTGAAGGGACCGAGAGGCCGCGTTTCTCGAGCGCGACGGCGCTAGTTCGTACTGTGCCTTGCGCTTCCAATGGAGTGGGATGCGCTCACCATCCCTTGACCGGTGCGCCGTACGCCCGTATGGTGGGCTTAGTCACCTTTCGCACAATTCGATCGCCGGGGGCTGGCAGGTATTTGGCTCACCGCAGTGAGGGGTTCGCATGCCACCACCCGTTTTGGCGCCACGCCCACGTCTCGCCTGCCTGCTCCGTTTGGTTCTCGCCCTGACCCTGTTGCTTCTGCTGGTGGCGTGCAACTCGTCCGGTGGTCTGCGTTTGCCGACGGCGGAGGCCTTCTCGATCACGCCGAACCGGGCGCCGAGCGTTGGCGGCGTGAGCGTCACGCTCGCTGGTAGTGGCTTCGTGCAGCCTCTCGGGGTGGTCGCGGGTGACTTGAGCGTGCTCGTGTGCGGTGCGCCTCTGGAGGGCGTGTGGGTGGGAGGGCGTCTCCAGCAGGTGCTCATGCCGGGGTCGCGCGGGGCGGTGGCGTGGGTGGGCGATACCGTGA
>CAZPWN010000242.1:0-2740 GCA_964590475.1 uncultured bacterium
GATCGAGGCGGTGCCCGAGAAGCTCGACCTGAAACGCTCGATCTTCGAGCGGCTGGACGCCGCGGCGCCCCCGCACGCCATCCTGGCCAGCAACACGAGCGAGCTGTCGGTAACCGCCATCGCGGGGGCCACGAAGCGCCCGTCGCAGGTGGTGGGCATGCACTGGTTCAACCCGCCCGAGCGGATGGAGTTGGTCGAGATGGTGCGGGCCGTGCAGACCTCGAACGCCACCCTGGCGTCCACGGAGGAGCTGGCGAGAAGCTGCGGCAAGACCACGGTGACCGTGCAGGACCGCCAGGGCTTCGTGACCACCCGCGCCGTGGCGGCCCTGCTGCTCGAGGGCGTGCGCATGCTTGAGGAGGGCGTGGCCTCGCCCGAAGACATAGACACGGCAGTGAAGCTCGGCCTGAACCATCCGATGGGGCCGCTGGAGCTCTCCGACTACATCGGGCTCGACACCATGCTCCTCATCGCCGAGTCCATGACCGACGCCATGGGGGAGAGGTTCCGTGCGCCGCAGACCCTCAGGAAGCTGGTGGAGGCGGGGCATCTGGGCCGCAAGAGCGGCCGGGGCTTCTACGACTACTCGGAGAGCTGAAGAGGGTAGCGCCACAGGAATAGAGAACGCCCCCTCGCTTGGAGGGGGCGTCGTGGCTGGCCCACAGAGATTCGAACTCCGACCGACCGGACCAAAACCGGGTGTCCTGCCATTAGACGATGGGCCACCGCACCGCACCGCACCTGCGCGATTCGAGCCGCCATACTGGCCTGCAGCTCGTGTCACGACAGGTGCGCTGCCGTGGCTCTTGTTGGCTGGCCCACAAGGATTCGAACCTTGACCGACGGTACCAGAAACCGTTGTCCTGCCATTAGACGATGGGCCAACGCGGTGAGCACCTTGGGGGTGCCCGCACACCCCCTGAGCGCGGGAGCGCAAAAGGGAGTGTATGCCTCGCCGCTGCGGTCGTCAAGCTCGCTGCGGCCAACTGCCAGTTTACCCGAAATGCTGGACGCACGCGTCGGCCGAAGCTGCGTGGATCCCCACGCCCGGTCGCAGCTGCGGCAGGTGTGGTCAAGCGCTGCCAGGGTGCGGTATACTTCCCAGGCTCAGGAAGACGGCGCGCGCCGTGGCCCTGGCCCAAGAACGCGAGGAGAGGTGCCGGAGTGGTTGAACGGGACGGTCTCGAAAACCGTTGTGTGGCTACGCTGCACCGTGGGTTCGAATCCCACCCTCTCCGCCACGAACGCCGCCCGAACGGGCGGCACTTTTTTGACGCCAGAACGCTCCGACCAGGCAGGGGCGGCAGGAGGAGTCCAAGATGGCAGTGACCGTCGTCGACCACCCACTAGTCCAGCACAAGCTCTCCATCCTGAGGGACGAACAGACCCACGTGCGCGAGTTCCGCTCGCTCTGCATGGAGCTCACCATGCTGATGGCGTTCGAGGCCATGCGTGACCTGGAGCTCGAGGACGCCACCGTGAAGACGCCGGTGGCCATGGCCAACGTCAAGCGGCTGGCGGGCAAGAAGCTCGCCCTCATCGGCATACTGCGCGCCGGGCTCGTGATGGTCGACGGCATCCTCGAACTGGTGCCGAACGCCCGCGTGGGTCACATCGGCCTCTACCGCGACCCGGAGACGCTCCAGCCGGTGCAGTACTACTCCAAGCTGCCGAGCGACGTGGCCGAGCGCGACGTCTTCCTCCTTGACCCCATGCTCGCCACCGGCGGCAGCGCCGCGGCAGCCATCCAGATCCTGAAGGACGAAGGCGCCAAGCGGGTGCGCCTCCTCTGCATCATCGGGGCGCCGGAAGGCATCAAGGTGGTGGAGGACGCGCATCCGGACGTGGACATCATCCTCGCTGCGCAGGACGAGCGCCTCGACGAGCACGGCTACATCGTGCCCGGGCTGGGCGACGCCGGGGACAGGCTCTACGGCACACGGTGAGTAGCGCCGGCGCTGGCGGCGGCGCCGCTCTCTGTACCAGGCATCTCATGACGGTCTTACCTCGCCTCATAGAATGGGAGGCGTGCGCAGCACGGTGATCACTTTCTTCCCTTTAGTCGCAGTTTCCTTCGCCATCGCACTAGCGGCCGTGCTCTGGTTCGTGCCGCGCGTACGCCGGTTCGCGCTCCGCATCCGCGCCGTTCAGGTGGGCGGCGGCTCCCACGGAACTGGCACCCGGCAACACAGCGGGGTGGTGCCGAACATCGGCGGCATAGCCATCCTCGGCGGCTTCCTGCTGGCCGTGCTGCTCGGTAGCCTGGTGGCGCCCGACGCGCTCGACGAGTACCGGGTGGAGCTCCTAGCCATCGCGCTCGGCGGTGCGCTCATGACGCTCGTGGGCTTCATCGACGACATGTGGGAGGTGCCGCCGGCCCTCAGGCTGGCCTCGCAGGTGGTGGCTGCGGGCATCCTCGTGGTGAACGGCGTGAGGATCGGTTTCGTTACCGACTACTTCGGCGACGCCACCTTCCTGTTCATCCCCGAGACCTTCTCCATACTGCTGACCATCCTCTGGATCGTCGGCTTCACCAACGCGTTCAACTTCATCGACGGCCTCGACGGCCTCTCGTCCGGCATCACCGCCATCTCCAGCATGAGCCTCCTGGCGGTGGCCGTGCAGTTCCCGGACCGCGCCGCGGCCGTGCTGCTGCTGGCCGCGCTGGCGGGCGCCTCGCTCGGCTTCCTGCGCTACAACTTCGGCCCCGCCACCATCACCATGGGAGACTCGGGCGCCT
>CAZPWN010000243.1:0-2737 GCA_964590475.1 uncultured bacterium
GAGCGCTCGAGCCACAGCTGGTTCGTCCTCAAGTACCTGCTCGGCTACCCGAACGTACGCAACTACGACGGCTCCTGGACCGAGTGGGGCAACATGGTCGGCGTGCCCATGAAGCAGGGTTCGGAGCCGTAAGCTCCTACTCCGCTGGGCGCGGAGAGCAACCCGGCAACTAGCCAGCAACTAACTACGCCCCCTACTGAACGCCGAGGGGAGCCGCCTGTAACAGCGGCTCCCCTCGGCTTTTCGGTGTTCTGTGGCAGCGACTCATGTCGTCGCTGCAGCGTTGGCGGCGCTTCCTGCCTAGCGCGGGCCCACTCTTGCCAGAGCGCGCCCGCTCAGGCCAGAGCGGCCTCGCGGCTCAGGGCCTTGGTCACCGCGGACTCGATCTTGCTGAGGCCCTCGTCGAGTTCCTCGTCCGACATGTTGAGGGGCGGCAGTAGGCGGATGACGTTGCTGTACGTGCCGGTGGACAGGAGGATGAGCCCCATGTCCCGGGCGCCGGCCACGACGGCGTCCGTGGTGGCCGCGTCGGGCGTCACGCCGTCCTCCTCCACGAACTCCAGCGCCAGCATGGTGCCCACACCGCGCAGCTCGCCGATGCGGGGCTGCTGCTCAGCCAGGACCTGCAGGCGGGTGCGGGCCTTCTCGCCCAGCTGCCGGGCGCGCTCCACGATGCCCTCTTCCTCGATGGCGTCGAGCGTGGCGATGGCAGCCGCCGCGGCGGTGGGGTTGCCGCCGAAGGTGGTGCCGAGCATGCCGGGGCTCAGGCTATCCATGATCTCGGCCTTGCCGGTGACGGCGCCGATGGGGAAGCCGGAGCCGATACCCTTGGCCATGGTCACGAGGTCGGGCTCGAGGCCGAAGTGGTCGACGGCCCACATCTTGCCCGTGCGTCCCACGCCGGCCTGCACCTCGTCGTCTATCCAGAGGGCGCCGATCTCGGCCGCGTACTCCGCGAGGCCCTTGAGGAAGTTGCCGGGCGCCTGGATGAAGCCGCCCTCGCCCGCCACGGGCTCGAGGATGAACGCCGCCACCTCGGACTCGCCGATGGAGTACTTGACCTGGTTCTTGAGGTGCGCCAGGGCCTTCTCGCCCAGCTCCTCCTCGGTGGTCGCACCCCAAGGGTTACGGAAGAGGTAGGGGTACTCGGCGCGGTAGACGTCGTTGGCCCTGGTCACGAAGCCGTTCTTGTAAGGCTCCGGACGGTTGGTGAGGGTCATGGCCATGAAGGTGCGCCCATGGAAGGCGTGGGTGAACGCCACGATGCCTGCCCGCTTGGTGTAGGCGCGGGCTATCTTGACGGCGTTCTCCACGGCTTCCGCGCCCGTGTTGACGAGGAACGACTTCTTGGGGCCGGAGCCCGGCGCCACGCGGTTCAGCCGCTCCGCCAGCTCGATGTAGGTGGGGTGCATGCCCACCGCGAAGCAGAGGTGCTGGAACTCCGCCGACTGCTTACGGACGGCCTCCATGACCTTGGGGTGCGAGTGGCCGATGTTCATCACCGCGATGCCGGACGAGAAGTCGAGGTACTTGTTGCCCTCCACGTCCCAGACGTAGCTACCCTCGGCGCGTTCGAAGTAGAGGGGATGAACGCTCGACGCCGCCGGAGTGACGGCCGCTTGGCGGCGCTCGCTCAGACTCTTGTTACTCATGCTGCCTCCCTGTGTGTACCTTGGATGCGTAAGTGGATGACCGACTTGACCCTACAGATGCAAGGTGATGACTGCGATACCCTTACGAAACGTAGGTGAAGTGGCGTCCAGACGCCTGAAGGGTAGCACGAGATAGGGGGCCGTGGTGGCGCCCGGGGACGCAGCCGCAGGGGAGCTGCCGCCCCCGCGGCGCGGACCCACCGATGCCGTACCCTGTTGACGACGTGGCCCACGGAAGCAACCCCGCGGAACTTGTGAGGGACGAGCACGGCCTGGCGCTCAGGACCGCGGACGGCGTCACGGTGCGGGCCGCCGTGGAGTACCTGAGTGCGCCGCGGCCCGGCAGGGATCTGCTCGGGAGGGCCGTCAAGGATGCCCTCAGGGGTTCCCGGAAGAAGGCGGGTAACCACCAGGGGCCGCGGGCTGGTACCGGAGGTGGCCGCCCTGCCGAGATGGGCTACGCGATGAACTACGGGCTGGCCGCCGAGGTCGTGGACGCCACCGCCGGCCTCGGCGCCGATAGCTTCCACCTGGCCGCGCTTGGTCTCAGGGTGACGATGCTCGAGCGGGTGCCGCAGGTGGCCGCGCTGCTGGAGGACGCCCTGGCGCGCGCCGCCGCGGGCGAACTCGGGGCGGCGGCGCGCGCCTCGGCCGCTAACCTCGTCCTCCACACCGGGGACGCCGGCGCCTGGCTCACCGCCCGCGCAGCGGAGGGCCAACGCCCCGCCGTCGTGCTGCTGGACCCCATGTACCCGAAGCAGAGCAAGGCGGCGCTGCCGAGCAAGGGAATGGCGCTATTCCGGGAGATGGTGGGGGAGGACGCGGACGCCCCCGGGCTCCTCGAGGTAGCACTCCGGAGCGCCACGCGCCGCGTGGTGGTCAAACGGCCGATCAAGGCGCCTTACCTGGGCGGCCTGCGCCCGGCCGGCAGCCTCGAGGGCCGCACCACGCGCTACGACCTCTACGCTCCGGTGGTCGGCTCGTAGTGGCGGCAAGTAAGCTCGGGTAGAGATGATCAGGCGGCAACTGGGCGCCGAGATGGCGGCGCGGACCGCCACGCTGGAGGCACATCCATGAAGGAAGAT
>CAZPWN010000244.1:0-2689 GCA_964590475.1 uncultured bacterium
TCTTGAGGCTGCCAGCCGCCGGGTGCAGGGGGTTGATCAGGACGTTGCGTTCGTAAGGGAGCACGAAGCTAGGCGCGGTCAACGCGAGGCTGCGCTTCTCCTTCAGCCAGGTGGTGCCGTATGCGCGCGTGAGCCGTTCGGGGTCGTCCTCGGGCGCGTCCTCGCGCAGGCGCAACGTGAGTTCCAGGCTCACCTCTTCGACGTCTTTCGGCAGGTCTATCTCGAGGATGGTGCGTTCACCGAACCGTCCGGGGTGGGGGAGGTGCGCCAAGGTTTCTAGGGTGGCCAAGCTGGGCGTGGCCGAGGCGTAGATGACGGGGTGGCCCGCTTCGTTCCAGCGGTTGGCCACCGCGCGCCCACCCGCGCCGTCGAGGGGGTCGAAGCCTGGCGCCTGCGCGTAAGCGGCGGTGTGGGGGTAGATGCGCCAGGCGCGCAAGCTAGAAGGTCCCGTACTCGATCTGCAGGAGTTTGTTCTTCACGCGTTCGTAACCCCTGACGGTGTCGAGCAGCTCGATGGGCTTCTTGCCCTGGAGGGAGAGGATGGGTGAGGTGAGCCACTCCCTGGCCGCTTCTTCATCGCCGAGCACGCGCTCGCCGAGGTCGAGGAGGGAATCCAGCATCTCCACCTTGGCGGATTCGGCGTCCTCCAGCTCGCCCTTCTTGGCGCGGCGCTGGTAGGTGCGGTGTGTGACGCCGATGTAGGCCGCCATCTGCTCGCTGGTGGCGCCCAGACGCCGGGCAACTATCTCGGAGAGCTCGAAGGGCTTGGAGGAGAAGACCTCGCGGCGATCACTCTGCCGGTCCTGCGGCTTGCGGGACGGTTCCTTGACTGCCATGGCGCCCTACTTCCTTGCCAACGTGGCGTCTCATTGTACGACAGGTTGGCGCTGGGGGGTGTGCTGCCAGCCTCGTGGCGTCCGTAGACGAAGCCGCGACCGATGTATGGTCAGTGCTCATGCCAGGTCGTAACATCGCCAGGCACTTGGCCCGGACGGCCGAGTCGCTGGGCCTCGGGGTTCAGGTGGACCTGCGGGCGCTGGAGTCCGCCATCGGCGATGCACGGGTCGTGCTGCTGGGCGAGCAAAGCCACGGGGACGGGCCGCCGTACCCGCGCCGCCACCCGAGAGCGTGGAGCGGGCACTGCTCGAGCGCGGGCTCGAGTACGCCTACCTCGACCTTCGGAACGAGCCGCGAGCTTTCACCCTCCACGGAACCGAGCACGGAGCTGCCGTAGAAGCTCCCTGGGGGCGAGTCTTCGATGGCGTCATCTACATCAGAGACATGACGGGACTTGTGAACACCTAATCCGGGTGAGCACTAATTGGAGATGAGAACCTAGAAGGTTGGCTCGGAGCAGCGACTACCTGTCGGTCCCCAGCCACGCCAGCCCGCCCGTGGCCGACGCCAGGCCCGTTGCGCCGACCCTGGTGGTGGCCCCGGTGTCCGGGTCTATTCGGTAGAGAGCGCCAAGGTCGCCCTGGCGTCCCACCGCGTAAAGGACGCGGTTCGGGACGTCGAACGCCAGGCCGGCGTCCTCCCACAACCCCCCGGTGGAGCCGACCTCCGTCCAGGCGGGCGCGGGCGCTTCGATGTTCAACGCGTATAGGCCCTGGTTGAACTCGGGCTGGTCTGGATGCCCGCGCGACAGGCCGTAGAGGGTGCGGGTAACGAAGTCGAACGTGAGCCCCTCGATGTCGTACGCGTTCGGTGGGTTCAGCAAAGTTTCCAAGGTCTCACCCGTGCTGGGGGAGCGGACGTGCAGGTAGCCGTTGGAAGAGGCGTAGAGAACGTCGCTCACCGGGTCGTAGGCCAACCCCTCGGTGTAAGCCTCGACGTCACCCACAAGGGTCCATCCGGAGCCGTCGAGCTGGATGCGGCGCAAGTTATGGCCGTCGCTGCCGAACAGCTCGTCGAGCCCGGCGCCGCGTGAGAGGCCGGGGCTGGAGGTCGACGCCGTTCCCGTTCGCCCCTGCCCCACGCGGGTGGCGGCGCCCGTGGCCATGTCGACGGAATAGAGGCCGACGGGGTCGCCCGCGACGCTGAGGAACAGGCCGCCGTCGACCGCAGGTGGGTCGGGCGGTTCCGGCTGCTGCGGGGTGCCGCCGCAGGCCGTCAGGGCGAGTGCGAGGATGGCAGCGAGGGCGGCGTGGCGCGCCGCGCGCGCGGCTTGGCCTGGACGGCGTTCGATGCGCCGTCGGCTCGCGGGTTGATCGGGTGATGTGCTCATGGTGGTCTCCTTCCGGCGGCGTTGACCACGTAGGGTACTGTCAGCACCGTTCCACTCGATCCTAGGCAAGAACGGGTTAAGAGGCGGTTAAAGCGGGGATTAGGCTCGGCTGCTCAGACGCCGGCCACGTAGGCAGCCAGGTTGCCCAGCGTCTGCTGGCCGCCCTCGACCGCTCGGAACTTGTCGACCGCCTCGTCGCGCTGCTCCTTCGTGCGGAACACGGTGCGGAGCTCGATGCGGGTCGCCGCTCCTTCTGCAGTGAACGTGAAGATCGACTCGAAGGCGTTCGGGTCGTCACGGTGCTCCCCGTGGATCAACGCGATCCGCTCCGGCGGCACGATCTCCGTCCAGCAGATCCACTCGGGATGATCAACCCCGTCCGGACCGTGCATGACGAACTCCCACACGCCACCGGCGCGGAACTCGAACGCTCGCGTCGTGGTGGTGAACCCGTCCGGCCCC
>CAZPWN010000245.1:0-2657 GCA_964590475.1 uncultured bacterium
GGCTCGCGCTGTTGGTATCCACGATCTCTCCGAGCAGCAGCTCGGTGCCCACGGTTATTATCTCAGCGCTTCGTACGACCGGCATGAGGGAGGATAACAGGAGAGGTAGCGGGCGGCGACCCGGTGTTGTATCCTATCCGAGGTTCCTGTCCCCCCCAGGAACCAATGTGTAGAGGGCTTAGCCCTCCACCATCTCCTCTCTTTGACCCTGCGCCCCCCACGCAGGGTCAGCTTTTTTCAGGGCGCTGGTCCGTCGTGCTACGTGCGCCGCTGGGTGGGGCGTACCTGGGGCGTGCGCCACCCGCCCTCGACCATTACTGCCAACCCTCTCTAGGCGGCGGCCAAGTCGTTACATAAGGCTTACTTGGGCCGGTGCTACCATGACGCATGGCTGCAACCCGTAAAGAGCAATCAACGCCGTCCAGCACGGGTCTTCTGGCCTCGGAGCCGGTTGCGCCGGGCGCGGCGCCGGCTGCCACCACGCTCGGTGAGCTCCGCGGTTCGCGCTGGGAGCAACTCGCTGGCCGCTCGGTCAAGGACGAGGTGCGCGCCAACCTGGTCACGGCGCTGCGCGCAGGCACCACCCTCTTCCCGGGCGTGCTCGGCTACCAGGAGACGGTGGTGCCCGCCGTCGTCAACGCTCTGCTCAGCCGGCACAACTTCATCCTCCTGGGCCTGAGGGGCCAGGCCAAGACCCGCATACTGCGGCAGCTCACGGACCTGATGGACGAGTACATCCCCTACATCGAGGGCACCGAGCTGCACGACGACCCGTTCGCCCCCCTCACGCACGAGGGCAGGCAGATAATCGAGGAGTGCGGCGATTCCACGCGCGTGGCCTGGCTGCACCGCAGCGCCCGTTACGTGGAGAAGCTCGCCACACCGGACACCACGGTGGCGGACATCATCGGCGACATCGACCCCATCAAGGCGGCGCGCCTGGGCACCAACTTGGGCGACGAGCGCGCCGTGCACTACGGCCTGCTGCCGCGCGCCAACCGCGGCATCTTCGCCATGAACGAGCTGCCGGACCTGTCGGGCAAAGTGCAGGTGGCGCTCTTCAACGTCATGCAGGAAGGCGACGTCCAGATCAAGGGCTACCCGCTGCGGCTGCCGCTCGACGTGATGCTGGTCTTCTCCGCCAACCCCGAGGATTACACGGCCCGCGGCAAGATCATCACTCCGCTCAAGGACCGCGTGGGCAGCGAGATCCGCACCCACTACCCCTCCTCGCTGGAGGAGGGTATGAGCATCACCAGCCAGGAAGCCTGGACGGCCAGGGAGGCCGAGACCGAGGTGCCCCGCTACGTGGCCGAGGCCGTGGAGGAGGTGGCGTTCCAGGCGCGCGACGACTCCCGGGTCGACAAGCATTCGGGCGTCTCCCAGCGCCTGCCCATCAGCCTGCTGGAGAACGTGGTGAGCAACGCCGAACGCCGCGCCCTCTCGCGGGGCTCCACCACGCCCGTGGCGCGCATCTCCGACCTCTACCAGGCCCTACCCGCGGTCACCGGCAAGATCGAGCTCGAGTACGAAGGCGAGCTGAAGGGCGCCGAGCAGGTGGCGCGCGAGATCGTGCGGCGCGCCATCGGCCAGGTCTACATGCGCCACGCCGCCGACCTGGTGGTCGACGACGTGGTCGACTACTTCGAGGCCGACAACAACCTCCGCATAGCGGACGACGCCGAGGCCACCAGCCTCATAGAGACGGCCCGCACGGTCCCCGGACTGGTGGACGCCGCCTCCGCCCTGGCGGAGGGCGAGGGTGCCGAGCAGCTGGCGGCCGCGGTGGAGTTCGTGCTCGAGGGGCTGCACGCCCGCAAGCTCATCGCCCGCAGCGAGGAGCGCGGTTACGTAGCGGCTGAACCCGACGCCATGCGCGGCGGCGCCAGGCGGTGGAATTGAGCCGGCGGCCGCACGAGAACACTCACCGAAGGGCAGGGATGCGCTGATGGCTAGCATCCGGTACTCCAAGTACGAGGGCGGCCTGGACGACCTGGACATGGCCGACCTCATGAAGATGCTGCAGGACCGCCTCATGCAGTCCGGCTTCGACCGCAACCCCTACGAGCCCGATCCCGACTACAAACCCACCATGCAGGACCTGTACGACGCCATCGCCGAGGCGCTCATCAACAACCAGCTGCTCGACGAGAACCTCATCGAGCAGGCCATGGACGCGGAGAACTGGCTCGACTCCGAGCTCGGCAGCACCGTCAAGGACCTGGCCCGCCGTCTGGAGGAGGAGGGCTACCTGAAGCCCGACGCCGCGGGCGGGGACGGCGAGCCCGATCAGGAGAACGCCACCGGTGGCGGCATGGGCCCCAGCTCCGAGCCCGGCAACGCCACCTTCGAGCTCACGGACAAGGCCATCGACTTCCTCGGCTACCGGACGCTGCGGGACGTGCTGGGCGGCGCCGGCCGCGCCAGCATCGGCTCGCACGACACCCACTTCACCACCACCGGGGTGGAGACGGTGGGGGAGAGCAAGGAGTACGAGTTCGGCGACACGCTGAACCTGGACATCGCCGCCACCCTCGGCAACGCAGCGCGGCACGGCTTCGAGGACGGCCGGCTCACCCTGGAGGAGGAGGACCTGCAGGTCCTGCAGTCCGAGTACTACTCCAGCGCCGCCACCGTGGTCATGCTCGACTGCAGCC
>CAZPWN010000246.1:0-1182 GCA_964590475.1 uncultured bacterium
GTGGTGATGGATTGCCCGGCGCGCTTAGGCTCGGTTCCTAAACTCGAAGATACGCATCGCAGCGCGGCACGCGGTTCGGCGTTCGCAGCTGGTGATGCACAGTTTTCTCAGGACCACGGAGGTGTTAGCCATGGCCAGAGACCGCAACTACGACAGGAACAACCGCCGCGACCGGTACGACCGGGATGACCGCGACTTCGGGGACCGCATGAGTGACGAGATGCGCTCATGGTTCGGCGACGAGGACGCTGAGCGGCGCCGCCGCATGGACCAGATGGAACGGGAGCGCTCCGGGGGCTCGGGCTGGCTCGATGCAGGGGGCCGTCACGGCACCTACAGGGAGTACCCGGACGAACGCTATTACGACGGCGGCTGGGGCGCAGGCCGCGACCCGTACGGGGACCCCAACCGGAACGACCTGCCGGCCGGAGGCCGCTACGGCCTCGGCATGGGCGGAATGTTCGGCGCGCGCTACCCTGGCCCCGGATTCGGCGGCGCCGGCCATCCGGTCGAGCTGGCCGGAGCTCCCTACTACCGCGACGACCCTAGCGACCGTAACGACCGGTACCAGCGCTGGGGTGCGTCCGACTGGAACGAGCAGGCCGCGCGTGACCGTGGCCCTCACTACGGTCGCGGTCCCGAAGGCTACAAGCGTTCCGCCGAGCGGATCACCGAGGACGTGAACGACGCGCTGACCTGGGACCACGAGGTAGACGCCAGCAAGATACAGGTGACGGTGGAGGGTGACGAGGTGACCCTCGAAGGCACGGTCGACAGCCGCCGCGCCAAGCGTGCCGCCGAGGACGCCGCGGAGAGGGTCCGGGGCGTGCGCGACGTCCACAACCGTCTACGCGTGCAGGCGTCGCAAGACATGCAGGGGCCTGCGGATGCGCCCGGGATGGGGCGCGACCGGACCTAGTAGTGCATAGCTGCGGGAAGCGCCTGGCCTTGGGCTCGGCTTAGGCGCCAAGTCCGTGGAGATACCTGAGATGATGTGCGGGCCGTCAGTTAGGCCCGCACATCATCAGCAGGTTTCCTTCGCAGTCACGGAAGTTGAACCAGTGACCGTTCTGCACAGCCTGGCCGTCGTACTCCATGATCTCGACCCCTCGGCCCCTCAGCAACGCGAGTGAAGCGTCGATATCGTCGGTCGACAGCATGAACAGAGGGTAGGCCCCTTTC
>CAZPWN010000246.1:1282-2620 GCA_964590475.1 uncultured bacterium
TTCTATACCGTGGTTCTGTGGTGGGCGGTGGAGGGGTCGAACCTACGCCACGCGCTACGTTTGCACAGCTGGTCTCGGCTAAACTCCAGCATGCGTTACTCTCCCAACCCTCCCCGCAGAGTGCTCCGCGGTGCGCTGCTAGCGGCCGCGGCTGTACTCGCCCTGGCTTTGCAAGCTTGCGCGCCCTCGCTCACCGTCGACGTGGGTGGCTCGGTCCGCGTGAGGGCCACCGCCACCAGCAGCGGGCTGCTGACCGTGCGGGTGCCGACAGCGCGTAGAGGCGCCATCGAAGTGCAGCAGCGGGACGGCCGCTACTTCCGCATACCGCCCGGGCACTTCCCCCCGCCGGGCGCTTGCCGCATCTGGCATCCCAACAGGCCACCGGGCCAGCAACCCCCACCGGGAGCGTGCCACGAACTGGAACGGCGCGTGCCGGCTGGCGCCTACCTCGTCTACGGCTGAGCGGCCGCGGTAGGGGCTGGTAGGGGCTACACCCTTATGCCAGCGGCACCGGGCTCGCGGGGTCGTCCAGCGCCCGCCGACCGCGGGACGCCGCCGGCGCATACGCGTTCAGGAACCTGGCATCTTCAGGGACCGGTGATCTTCAGGGACCTGTAATCAGGGCACGGGGCCTACCAGCTTCCAGCCGGTCTTCCACGCGGCGCCGTCCTTCATGTTGAGCGAGATGTTGAGCGCCCCCATGCCTTCCAGCGCCCGTGCCATGGCGAGGGGGCCGACATCGACCGGACGGAAGCCGAGCGACTCCACGTAGTCGAGCACCTTCCGCTTGGCCTCGGCGTCGTCTCCGGCCACGAAGCCGTCGAGCTGAACGCCGTCCACCTCCGGCGAGTCCTGGTTGGCGGCGAATATGGTGTTGATGGCCTTCACGACCTTGGCACCCTGCGCCATCTCCTGGATCTGCTCGGCGTTCGAGGGGGCGCCCAGCTGCTCGCCCTCGAAGCGGTTGGTGACGTCGATCAGCACCTTGCCGTTCAGCCCGTCGCCCACCTCCCGGAAGATCTCGCCGACCGCTTCGAACGGCACGGCCAGGATGACCACATCGGCAGCAGCCACGACCTCACTGTTGTTGGCTGCGGTGCCGCCGACCTCGCGAGCGACCTTCTGCTCTTCCCCATCGTCCGAACTTATGTGCACGCCGTGCTGCGCTCGGGCGCTGGCGCGCGCCAGCGCCGCTCCCACGTCTCCGGCTCCGATGATCCCGATCTGCATGGTCGCACCTCCAGGCACTTCCGCAGCGGCTAGCGCTGCTAACCGCGCCCAACGTAGGACGGAGTGCTCCGGTGGCCTGGTGTGCAGGTCACGTGAGTAAGGCGAGAG
>CAZPWN010000247.1:0-2614 GCA_964590475.1 uncultured bacterium
TGCTGTCGCGCATCACCTCCAGCTCGTACTCCTTCCAGCCCAGCACGGACTGCTCGACCAGCACGGTGTTGACGGGCGAGTCGTGCAGGCCCTGGCTCACGATGGCGCGGAACTCCGCCTCGTCGTAAGCGATGCCGCCGCCCGTGCCGCCCAGTGTGAAGCTCGGGCGGATGATGGCCGGGTACCCGATGCTGGTCACGAACTCCAGCGCCTCCTGCAGGCTGCCGACCATCTTGCCCGCCGGGGTGGCCACGCCGATCTTGGCCATGGCCTCCTGGAACAGCTTGCGGTCCTCGCCCTTCTGGATGGCGTCGTAGTTGGCGCCGATGAGCTCCACGCCGTACTTCTCGAGCACGCCGAGCTCGTGCAGCTTGGAGGCCAGGTTGAGCGCCGTCTGGCCACCCAGGGTGGGCAGGATGGCGTCGGGGCGCTCGAGGTCGATGACCTTCTCCACGAACTCGGGCGTGAGGGGCTCGATGTAGGTGCGGTCCGCCACCTCGGGGTCCGTCATGATGGTGGCCGGGTTGGAGTTCACCAGCACCACCTCGTAGCCCGCGCTGCGCAGAGCCTTGCAGGCCTGGGTGCCCGAGTAATCGAACTCGGCTGCCTGGCCGATGACTATCGGGCCGGAGCCGAGGATGAGTATCTTCTTTATGTCTTCGCGTTTGGGCATCTGATCTAGGGGGGTCTCGCCACTTCCAGGTGCGGAGTCTAGCATGCACCGCGGCCGCGCCCCGCTTAGGGGCACGGTCGCAGCGCACTGGCTCTAGGCACCTGTACCGCCCCTCGCTGCAGGCGGTCCACGCGCTGCCTCACAGTCGGAGCATGAAGCGCAACGTCAGGCACGGTGGTGCTAGGTCACGGGGCGGCAGGGCGCGGCGGGGCAGCGGTAGGCGTCTTGCCGAGCCTGAAGTCGCGGAGAGCCCCTTGGACGCCGGGGAGTTCCTAAGCCGACTCAAGCGCGGCGCGTTCGTCGACCCGCCGCTGGCGGAGTTACGCGGTGGCCGCCCGGCGCGTGCGCGGCCCGCGGCGGGCCAGGCAGCCGTGGTGCTGCGCCGGCTCGAGCAGCAGCTGGCGCAGGTGGTTGGCAACTCCGGTTCGGCGGTCTACTACAGGCCTCTCGTACGGGTCGGGCCGGCCGACGTCTGGCGTCCGCCCCTGGCCTTAGCACCCACCCGCGTAGCCGCCACACCCGCGCTGGTCTGGGGCACGTTCGAGGCTGTCAAGGCCCAGCTCATCGTCGAGATCGGGGACGACGGGGCGGCGCTGGACCGCGCGGCCGGCTACGCGGCCGCCGGTGTGCCGGAGCTCTGGCTGCTGTCGCTGTGCCAGGGGTGGACGGTCAGGTACCGCTCGCCGTGGGCGGGCGGCTTCGCGTCGCGCACCCTCTGGTACCCGGGCGAGGGCGTGCCCTTGGTGGCGCTGGGAAGCGCGCACGTGGAGGCTCTGGAGCGTGGCTACTCTCCGGCCAGCCCGCTAGCCGGCGGACCGGACTGCGGCGGTAGGCCATGAGGTCCAGGGACCCTCTCGCTACTCGTCGGTCGGCGCCAGCTCCACCACGAACGCTTCGTCGCCCACTTCCACCCTGTCGCCGTCCACGATGCGCCGCTTACGCCGCGTCTCTACGGCGCCGTTCACGCGCACCTCCCCCGCCTGGATCAGGTGCTTGGCGTGCCCGCCGGTAGAGGCGATGCCGAAGAACTTGAGCACGTCGTCGAGGCGCATGGCTGGTGCACCTTCCTGTTTCATCCGACCTCCAGGGGCTGGGCCGCCGGGTAGCTGCCCAGGAACTTGACGAAGGCGGCCTTACGCATGAGGTCCGTCATGGCGGCCGCCACGTTGGGCTCCTCGATGTGCCCGTCGATGTCGATGTAGAAGAGGTAGCTCCACGGCTTGTCGCGCCGCGGTCTCGATTCGAGCTTGGTCATGTTGATGTCGTGCTTGGGGAACACCTCCAGGCACGCCACCAGGTCGCCGGGG
The DNA here is from genome assembly GCA_964590475.1 of uncultured bacterium. GTDB lineage: Bacteria > Deinococcota > Deinococci > Deinococcales > Trueperaceae > JAAYYF01. The sequence continues at coordinate 1,981 of CAZPWN010000247.1, forward strand.
CGATGCCGCGTGGCGAGCACCAGCGAGCTCTTGCTGTGCCCGGTGGGCGCAAGCGGCTCGGAGGTGCCGAGCACGAAGAAGCGCGTGTAGTTGAACGGCAGGTCCTCTATACGCTCGGCGATGATCTCCAGGCCGTAGGTCTCCGCCGCTCGCTGGCTGGCTATGGCGGCTCGTCCCTCGCCGCCGTTCTCGGCCAGCAGCTTGGCGGCGCCGGCCGTGTCGAAGTCGGTGACGGCCTCGAAGCCGTGGCTCCTCAGGAAGCCCTGGCACTGCGCCAGCGCCTGCGGATGACTGTAGACGCGCCGCACCTGGTCCAGGGTCACGCCTGGCTTCACCAGCAGATGGTGGTGCACCCGCACGATCTGCTCGCCAACCACGTTCAACACAGAGTCCGTGAGCAGGTCGTAGGTCTGGTTTATGGAGCCCGCGATGCTGTTCTCCACGGGCAGGCAGGCGTAATCGCAGTCGCCGGTGGCCGCGGCCTCGAACGCCTCCTCGAAGGTAGGGAAGCCGACGGTCTCGGCCTCGGGCGCGAAGTTGCCGGCCGCCTCCTCGCTGAAGGCGCCGGGAACGCCTTGGTAGGCCACGCGCGTACGTCTCTCGCTCATGCGGGAGTGTAACAGTCGCTCAGTCT
>CAZPWN010000248.1:0-2595 GCA_964590475.1 uncultured bacterium
CGTGTCCCGAAGGGGCAGCACGTCGGAAGCGATATCGAGGCAAGCCGAGAACTAGGAGGTTCTCCGTGGGCAAAGTAGTGATGTACGCATCGGTCTCAGTGGACGGTTTCATCGCAGACGAGAAGGACCAGCCTGGCCCCCTGTTCGAATGGCTGCTCAGCGGCGACGTGCCGTTAGATGAGGGTGGCGCCCTCAAAGTGTCGCAGGCCTCCTACGACTACACCCGGACCTACTGGAACCAGATAGGTGCCACCATCGCCGGCCGGCACGTGTTCGACCTCACGGACGGCTGGGACGGCAAGCCACCGGGCGGAGTCGACCACGTGATCGTGGTGACGCACCGCCCGCCGCCCGAGGGCTGGGACACACGGGCGCCGTTCCACTTCATCGACGGCGTCGAGGCCGCCGTGACCAAGGCGAAGGAACTCGCGGCCGACCGCATAGTTGAAGTTGCAGCTGGGGACGTGGGTGGCCAGGCGCTCGCGGCTGGCCTGGTCGACGAGGTGCGGATGGATGTCGTGCCCGTAGTGTTCGGTTCGGGCAAGCGCTTCTTCGGGGCGGTGGAAGCGCAGCACATGTTGGAGGGGCCCGACGTGGTGATCCAGGGGAACCGGGTGCTTCACCTGAGTTACCGGGTGCGCTAGGGACCGAGCCATGGAGCCGCGTGCTCGGCCATGGCCCCTGCCCAAAACCTCGCGTGCGTGCCGCTCAAAGCCTGAAAGTGAAGCGTATGTCCTTCGGCATTATGTGGATGGCGGTGAAGTCCGGCTTACCGACCACTTGATGCACCTCGTTCGCAGGAACTATGAAAGTGTCGCCAGCGCTGAGTTCGTGGACGGCGTCCGGGAACGTGATGGTGCAAGCTCCATCCAAGATCACGAGCGCCGACTCATGCGAAGCCGTGTGCTTCGGGAACGCGGTGCCGTCGGTGCCTTCCATGCGTTTGGTCATGAGGACGTCGCCGTCCTTCAGGGAAACGGTGTTCTTCACGGTTCGCTCCTTCGCTCGCCAGGCTTGCTCTACTCGCGAGCTTAGCAAGGTCGCACTTGAGTCCGAATTTCAGGCCTCGCCTAGTGCGGTCGTACTCGCTTCCTCCGCCAACGCAACTAATGTTCGAGAGGGAGGTAACCATGTTCCAGGCGACCGAGATGCTGAAGAGTCATCCGCGCCAACCCGCAATAGACGTGACGGTGTTGGCCGACTGTGTAGAGGCGTGCTTCGTATGCGCTCAGGCCTGTACCAGCTGCGCCGACGCATGCCTCGGAGAGCCGAGCGTGGGCGAGATGGTTGGCTGCATCCGCCGCAACGAGGACTGCCGAGCGGCGTGCCTGGCGACGGGCGAGATGCTCTCGCGCGTGACGGAGGCCGACTGGGGAGTGCTTCGTGCGCAGTTGCAGGCCTGCGTGCAGGCGTGCCGAGCGTGCGGCGCGGAGTGCGAGAGCCACGCCGGCCACATGGAACACTGCCGCATCTGCGCCGAGGCGTGCCGAGCGTGCGAGCAGAAGTGTGAGGATCTGCTGGCGGCACTTCCTGCCTGAACCGGCGGCGCGGAGCCTTGTAGAAAGTAGCCTTTCTCTGAACTTCACGGTCGGGTCTGCCTGCGAACCGGTCGGTTCAGACGACCGGTTGCGGATCCTCGTTCAAGCGCGTGACTTCCTCTTCGCTCAGGCCCAAGCGCGCGCTGGTTATCAAGCTCGGCAGTTGCGCGGGAATGCTGGCCGAGGAAATCGGGCTAGGACCCCGCTGGTGCAGCAATCAAGCGCTATCGTGACCTGACATGTTCCGAGACAAACGAGTCCTAACCATCCTCAACCCCGCCAGTGGCGCCGGGTCGCGGGAGAAGCTAAGGGACACGGTCGAGGCTAGCCTCCGTGCGCACGGCGCCGCCCATACCGAGTTGCGCGTCACGCAGGGGCCCGAGGACGCGTTCGACTGGGCAGCGGCGGCCGAAGATGAGGGCTTCGGCGTCCTCGTAGTGGGTGGCGGCGACGGCACCGTAACGGCTGCCAGCCACGGAGTCCTCCGCTCCGGCGGGCGCCTACCTATCGGCATCCTGCCGCTAGGCACCGGTAACGGCCTGGCGCGAGTCCTCGGACTACCGCTCGACCTCGACCTAACGGTCGATGCGCTCGCAGGCGGCCGCATCGTTACGATCGACGCTATCGGCCTCCCCAGCCACGCCACCATCTCCTTGCTCTTCTTCGGGGCAGGCATCGACGCCAAGATCAACCGCGACGCCGACCAGGAGGAGAAGGCGCGGCTCGGACCGTTCGCCTACATCAAAGCGACCGCCAAGAACCTGCGCCGAACCCGCATCTACGACCTCACGCTCGTGGCCGATGGCGAGCAGCGAACGTTCCGCGGCCATAGCGTCAGCGGCTTCAACGCCACGCGCCTCGACGTGCTGGGCATGGCAGTGGGCCCGGACTCCGATCCTCACGACGGCCAGCTGAACCTGACGGTCTTCAGGTCCCGCAACTACTGGCGCACGCTGGGGCAGATCCTGCGGCTCACCAACCGTGCTGCCAGCAGGGGCGACCTCGAACTGGTCCGCGGCTTCCGCCTCGAGGCGGTTCCCCCGTTGCCAGTTCAGGT
>CAZPWN010000249.1:0-2583 GCA_964590475.1 uncultured bacterium
CCCTTGGCCGCGGGCGCGAACTCCATGAGGACGGAGACGGAGAGCGGCACGAACGCCACGCCCATCAGCGCGAACTGCAGGAGCTGCAGCACGGCGTTCACCTGCTTGTAGACGATGGTTATGCCCGCCACCACGAAACCCAGCCCCATGACGCCGAGCATGGTGCCCGGCAGGATGGCCGCCAGCGCCACCACGTCGATGGTGAGCCACTGACCGGCGGTGAGCATGCTGAGCGCCGTGAGCACCGCCAGCATCACCAGGTTGACGATGAACGAGGCCAGCATGCGGAAGAGCAGGATGAGCCACACCGGCACGGTGTTCATGTAGAGCTGCTCGAGCGTGCCGCGCAGGGCCTCGTTGGTCAGCTCCCAGCCCATGGAGTTCACCCCCAGCATGAGCAGGAACCAGAAGCCGTTGGCCACCAGCAGGTAGCGCACGTTCTCGTCGGCCGCGCCGGGGTCTCCGACGAAGCGCACGCCCAGGAGCATGAAGACGAAGATGGCGTAGAAGGTGAGCAGCATGCTCAGGGTGTTGGGCAGGTAACGCTTGAGCTCGATGACGTACTTGAGGAAGTTGGCCCGGAAGGCGGTGTAGAGCGGCCTAGCCTGCAACATGGGCACCCTCCCTCACGGCCGCGCGCGCCGCAGGCGCCTGCGGCTGGCGCCCCGCACCGCTGACCAGGCGCCGGAACACCTGCTCGAACTGCACCGTGGTGCGTTCGATGCTCTCGACCTCGGCGCCCGTGCCCCTGAGGAAGTCCATCAGGCGGTACAGGTCCTGCTTGCCGGGCAGTTCCACGTCGAACGCCAGGCGCCCTTCGTCGCTGCTCACGTGGAAGGTCCGGGTCAGCTCGTCGGCGTGCTGCGCGCTCAGCGGCGTGACCAGCCGCACGCTGAAGGCGCGGGCCTGGAACAGGCGCAGCAGGTTCTCCACGCTGTCGTCGGTCACCACGCGGCCGCCGGTGATGATGATGGCGCGGCCGCAGACCGCCTGGACCACCGGCATGTCGTGGCTGCTGAGCAGCACGGTCCTGCCCTCGGCGGCGATCTCGGAGAGGATCGCGCGGACCTCGTCGGAGGTCTCGACGTCGAGGCCCAGCGTGGGCTCGTCGAGCACCACCGCGTCCGTGTCGGCCAGCAGCGCCACGGCGATGGCCAGCTTCTGCTGCATGCCGCGCGAGAGGTTGCTGACGATGGTGTCGGCCTTGCTGGTGAGACCGAAGCGGTCTATCAGGGCGTCGCGCCTGGCCCTGACGCTGGCGGGGTGCCGGCCGCGGTTGCCGGCGAAGTAGTCGAGGTTCTCGCGCACGCTGAGGCGCCAGTACAGGTTGCGGTTGCCCTCCAGCACGGCGGCTATGTGCGCCATAGCGCGGCGGCGCTGGGTCCGCGTGTCGTACGAGGCCACCCTCACCGTGCCGCTGTCCGGATGGATCAGGCCGCACATCATCTTGATGGTCGTGGTCTTGCCGGCCCCGTTGGGGCCCAGCAGCCCCACGATCTCGCCCGGCTGCACGGTGAACTCCACGCCGTCCACGGCCTTGACGGGGTTGCGGGAGCCTCCGCCGTAGAGCTTGTGTACGTCGCTGACCTCGATAAGAGCGCGTTCAGCCATCTGGAAACCTCGCATCCGGGAGCAACTGCGCTTGAGCGTAGTAGTTGCTTCTGTGGGAACATACAGAGTGTAAAGGTGCGCTTTCCATAAATCAAGTAAAGCCTTTATAACTGCTCGGCCGGGAGGGCGAACCTCCCTGCGCCCGGGTTCGCGTGCTCTCCCTAGCGGGCCCGCTCGGTCGCGTGCGGTTGCGCCAAGCCGGTGGGCGTGTGAGAGTGCTGGAGTGAAGACTCCCCCGCCCCACCACGACGACGAGCCGGCCCGCCTGAGCGAGAACGCGTTGCAGCGGCGCGTGAAGCGGTGGTGGCTCGAGGGGCCGTTCGACGCTTACGTGCAGGTGACGCCGGGCCTCGAGGCCATCCTCGTCCATGAACTGCTGGCGCTCGGCTTCGCGGCATCCGAAGCCGAGCTTCAGGTGGACCGCGGCGGCGTGAGCCTGCCGCTGGAGCCGGCGGAACTCATGCGCGCCAACCTCGCGCTAAGGACCGCCAGCCGGGTGCTCCTCAGGCTCGGCACGTTCCCGGCCGCCTCGCCCGAGATGCTCTACGACCGGGCCCGCAAGCTGCCGTGGGAGGTGCATCTCGGCTTCGCCACCAGTTACGCCCTGCGGATAACGGCCCGCAACTCCAAGCTGCAGGCGGGCGACGAGGTGGCGAGAACGGTGGCGAGTGCCGTCTCACGCCACATGCGCGAACTCGGCCTCTACCCGAAGCCGGCGGAGGAAGCGGCCCTGGAGTTCCACGTCCGGCTCCTGAACGACTACTGCACCATCAGCCTGGATACCTCGGGCGAGCTGCTGCACCGCCGCGGCTTCCGCAAGCACGTCCATGCGGCCCCGGTGCGCGAGACGCTGGCGGCGGCCATGGTGCTGGCGGGCCTAGCGGGGATGGACGGCCCGCCGGACGTGGTGGTAGATCCCTTCTGCGGCAGCGGCACGCTGCTCCTGGAGGCCGTGGACGTGCTCCAGGGCCT
>CAZPWN010000250.1:0-2555 GCA_964590475.1 uncultured bacterium
GCCTGGCAGGTGCGGATCTCGCGGCAGAGCGCGGAACCGAACGGGTTACGCAGCAGCGTGTCCGGATGGCCGCAGCGCGGGCAGCGCACGGGCGCCTCGAGTGCCAGCTGCAGCAGGCCGCCGTGGGGCTGGGGCGGCGCGATGCCGAACTCCTCCAGCTTGCGCCTGGCCTCGTCGGTCATGTCGTCGGTGGACCAGGGAGGGGAGAGGCGGGAGGTCACCTCCACCTGCTCGAAGCCCAGCTGCCGCACGGCCGCCGCCACGTTCTCCTCGATCACCGTCAGGGCCGGGCAACCCGAGAAGGTGGGGGTGATGACCACGTGAACCCCGCCGGCTCCCTCCGCCTCGGTGAGGCGCACCTCACGGACGAGGCCCATCTCCACGATGTCGAGCACGGGGATCTCGGGGTCGGTCACGGTGCTCAGGGCTTGCCAGACGCGGTCCAGGTCGCCGCCGTCCAGCGCTCTCCGGTCGGCCGGACTTGCCGCTGTTCCGCGGTTCACGGCTCCGCTAACCATCACGGCTCACCAGCTCTCCGCATCCGGATCGGCGCGGGCCACGGACTGCATCTCCGTCAGCAGCTCGGCCAGCTCGTCGTCCACCCGCTGGGTGCGGGGCGGTAGCTCTCCAGTCAGCGGCGGCAGCGTGAGTCCGAGGGCCTCGAGCTCGCGGCGCACCCGGCCCAGCACCGCCTCCGCGAGCTCATCGGCCTGCGGGTAGATGCCCTCGCGGCTGAGTAGTTCGTCGCCCGGCAGGGGCTGCAGGAGCTGCGGCATGAGGGGCCAGAGGGCCGCGAGGGCGTCGGCCAGGCGGTGGCGCGACTCGTCGGTACCGTGCGCCAGGCGTTCCAGCCACAGGGCGCTGTGCCTGAGGTGGAAGAGCTCCTCGCGGTTGATCTTGGCGGCCACCTCGCTGATCGGCACGTAGCTCGAGCGCATGAGGCGTTGGCTGAGCTCGGCCTCGTAGCTGTCGAAGAGGTACTGGCGCAGCATGGTGAACGCCCAGTCGCCCTTCGGCCGCTCCACCAGGGCGGAGCTGCGGAACTCGGGCGCGTGGCGGAAGAAGGCCAGGCGGTCCGGGTCGAGGCCGGTGAGGTCCTGCACGAGGCCGTACCAGAGCACCGCGTGGCCGATCTCGTCCTGCGCCACGTTGGCGATGGCGATGTCCTCCTCGAGGATGGGCGCGTGGCCCGTCCACTCCGCGTTGCGGTGACCCAGCACCAGCTCGTCGTCCGCCAGCGCCGTTAGGCGCTCCACCAAGGCCGCGCGTACGGCGTCGCCCTGCGTGTGTTCCTGCACCGTGTCGGCGCTCATCGCGGCACCCCCTCGGTGGCGTCCTTCTGCGCGGTGGCCCGGCTGGAGTAGACGGACTGCTGCTTGTACGTCTTGTCCTGCGCTGGTCCGAACCAGGGATCGGCGAGTTCGGGGTCGGAACGGATGACGCTGTCCTTCTCAACGAGCCAGAGGGCCAGCACGGGCTCGTCGCTGAAGGCCGCGAGCGCGGCGTCCAGCGCCTGCCGCACGCTGCCCCCCTCCACCTCGCCCTTGAGGTCGCCGAAGGTCATGGAGCGCCGGTTGCTCGACTTGACGACCACGAGGTAGCTCTGCGCGGGAGCGGCGGCTTGATCCGCCTCCGCGCCCTGCGCCGGAAGGTCAGCGAGCTCCTCCGCCGTGAAGGTGTGGATGCGGCTGACGGGAGCCACCCACATGCTCACCGCCGCGGGGCGCCGCGCGAAGACGGTGCGGGCCATCAGCAGCGCGTGCTCCGGGTCCGCGGCGTGGACCGAGCCCACCGCTTGGTGCGGCTTGCGCTCGGAGTCCTTCTTCAGCACCTCCCAGCGGGGCCACTGGGTGTCCGCGGCGCCTTGCTCCGGGGCGCCGGTACTCACGCCCGCGCTCCCGTGCGCTGCTGGCCGGCGGTGGGGGGAGGGATCTGCCGGGCCGCGTGGGCGGCGAGGGCCTCGCGCACCCAGCGCCCCTCGTCGTGCGCCTTCTGGCGGGCTCCCAGCCTCTCGGCGTTGCAGGGTCCGTTGCCCTTCACCACGTTCCAGAACTCGTCCCAGTCGATGGGCCCATGCACCCAGTGGCCCGTGGACTCGTCGAAGTGCAGGTCGGGGTCGGGGATCTTCAGGCCGGCCTCGATGAGTTCCGGTGCGTGCTCGTCGAGGAACTCCTGCCTGACCTCGTCGTTGGTCTTGATCTTCACGCCCCAGCGCTTGAGCTGCGGGGTGTTGGGCGAGTCGGAGTCGTGCGGGCCGAGCATCATCATGGAAGGCCACCACCAGCGGTCCAGGGCGTCCTGCGCCATCTGACGCTGCTTGGGGGTGCCCTGCGCGTAACGCCTGATCATCTCCTGCCCCTGCTTGTGGTGGAACGTCTCCTCGGCGCAGATGCGCACCATGGCGCGCGAGTACGGGCCGTAGGAGGCGCCCGCCAGCATGACCTGGTTCTTGATGGCGGCGCCGTCCACCAGCCAGCCGATCATGCCAACGTCGGCCCAGGTGAGGGTGGGGTAGTTGAAGACGCTCGAGTACTTGGCGCGGCCCTCCAGCAGCG
>CAZPWN010000251.1:0-2504 GCA_964590475.1 uncultured bacterium
GAGTTCGAGGCGTTCACGCCGTACCTCTACTCGTCCTACGAGTGGGAGGACGAGCTGCCGCCCACGGACGAGCCGAAGGTCATGATCCTGGGCTCCGGCCCCAACCGGATAGGCCAGGGGGTGGAGTTCGATTACGCCACCGTGCACGCCGTGTGGGCCCTGCAGGAAGCGGGTTACGAGACCATCATGGTGAACTCGAACCCGGAGACGGTCAGCACGGACTACGACACGGCCGACAGGCTCTACTTCGAACCGCTGACGTTCGAGGACGTCATCAACGTGGTGGATCACGAGAAGCCGGACGGCGTGATCGTGCAGCTGGGCGGTCAGACGCCCCTCAGGCTGGCGCGGGCGCTGGAGGAAGCGGGCGTGCCGATCTGGGGCACACCCGCGGCGGCCATCCACGAGGCGGAGGACCGCGACGCGTTCCACGAGCTGTGCGAGCGGCTTGGCGTACCGCAGCCCGCGGGTGGGGTGGCGCTGGAGCCGTCCGAAGCGGCCGAGCTGGCCGAACGGATCGGCTACCCCGTGATGGTGCGCCCCAGCTACGTGTTGGGTGGGCGCGCCATGCGCGTGGTGCACTCGCGCGAGGAGCTGGACGCCTACCTTGAGGTGGTCTACTCGGAGCTGCCCGGCAACCCGAGCATCCTGGTGGACGACTTCATTGAGGGCGCCACCGAGGTCGACGTGGACGCGCTTTCCGACGGCGAGACCACCGTGGTGGCGGGCCTCATGGAGCACGTGGAACTGGCCGGGGTGCACTCCGGCGACAGCGCCACCATCACGCCGCCCGTGAGCCTCTCCGGCGAGGCGGTGCGCAAGATCGAGGAGTACACGGTCAAGCTGGCCGAGGCCATAGGTGTACGTGGCCTCATCAACGTGCAGTACGTGGTGCGCGGGGACGAGGTGCTCGTGGTAGAGGCCAACCCGCGTGCCAGCCGCACCATCCCCTACCTCTCCAAGGCCATCGATCATCCCTTGGCCAAGTACGCGGCGCTCATCGCGGCCGGCAAGAGCCTAGAGGAGATCGGCTTCACTGCCACACCCCGTCCGGAGTTCTACAGCGTCAAGGAGGTCGTTCTGCCCTTCCTCAAGTTCGCTGGGGTACTTCCGGTTCTGGGTCCGGAGATGCGCTCCACGGGCGAGACCATGGGCATAGACGCCGACCCCTACCTGGCGTACTACAAGGCGGCGGTGGCGGCGGGCCAGCGCTTCCCGCTGCCGGGTGAAGACGCCACCGTGCGGCTGATCGGAGAACCGCTAAGGGAACTGACCGCCGAACTGGAGCGCCTCGGCTTCACAGTGCAGCACGGCCCCAACCCGCCGGGCGAGGCCGATTACGATCTGCTGTTCGATGTGGAGCACACGAGGGAACTGAGGCGGGCGCTCGAGAACGGCGTGCCGTTCTGCACCACCCTGGAGGGCGCGCGCTGGACCGTGAAGGCCCTCGCCGCCCGCGCGGCCACGGACCCGCAGGTCTACGCCTTGCAGGACCTGCACTCGGCCCCGGTGGCGGCCGCGGACTGACGACGGCCCATACCCTAGAAGCCTTGTAGCTGAGCGCGGTCCGAGGAGCGCCTACTGGTCGGGAACCGGTTCCTGGTCGGCTGCGCCCCTCGCCGCGCCCTCACCTTCGGGCACGTCGTCCAGCAGGTCGGATCCGAACTCCTCGTCGTCCAGGCCGGTCATCACCTCGCGCCGGCCGACGGGCAGCCGCTGGCGCAGCGACTGGGCGTAGGAGGCCAGCGCCGTCAGGGCGGTGTCCACCGGTTGGCGTAGCAGGAACTCACCGCTGTCCACGCGCGCCACCAGATGCATGGGCGCTTCCGAGAAACGCTCCAGGATCTTGAGGACCACGTCGCGGCTCAGGTTCACGTCCTGCGCCAGCTCCTCGAGGAGGAACACGGAGGGCGCCCGGTTACGGGCCAGCCGGGTGAGCACCTCGGAGGCGGCGCCGCGCTCGGCTACCCGCGCGGACACGCTCTCCTCGAAGCGTTTCAGGCCCTTCTCGAACAGGCCGTCGTGCGCGAAGTGGGTCTCGAGGTCGAGGGGCGTCACCGGCACGCTCGCGTGGAGTTCCTCCAGCCGACCCAGAGCCTCCCAGCTCCACAGCGTGGCGCGCGCCAGTTCCGCGGGGTGGCTCAGGCGGATGAGGTCCACGTGATCGCCGATCACCGACATGTAGTTGGCGGGCGATTCGCGCCGTCGCGCTAGGAGTCCGGCCCAGTCGAGCCGTTCACCGCTGCGTAGCAGCTGCACGAGCACCTTGTAGCGCCTGCGGCCTAAGTCGGCGTGCAGGAAGAGGACCCCGGTGGTCAGGGGCTCTATGCGGTAACCGAGCCGCGTGAACGTGCGCCTGAGGCGCGAGGAGAGCGCCACCGCAGCCAGCGCGGCCGCCTCCTCCTCGGCGTCCTTGTAGGCCGGGCCGCGCGCCGGCGGGCTGGGGCGGGCGGCGGGTTGGGACGCCGTGCGCTGGCCGGCGTCCATGGCGGGATCCGTGGCGG
>CAZPWN010000252.1:0-2485 GCA_964590475.1 uncultured bacterium
GTGAGGAAGCCGAAGAAGCCGAAGCGCTCGAGCGGGTCCGCGGCGTCGCGCCCCAGGGTCCAGGCCATGAGGAGGGCGATGGCCACAACCGAGAGGCCGAAGATCGTGAGGATGGTCAGGAAGGCCCTGTCGCCCCAGCGGCCGCCTGTGCGCGTGGTTATTCGCAACTCCTGCTCCCTAACATGTCCGGGCGGTGGCTTGGGCCGTTTGCCGGGCCCAGGCCACCGCGCCTAGTGATCGCCAGTTCAGAGTCTAGCGGACTTACTGGCCAGCTACCTAGCCGACTTCTTAGCGGACTTCGTCGACGATGGCTTGGCCGATGTTCTCGCCGTCCCACTTGACCTGGGCCAGACGCTCGAGGTTGAGGTCCACGGCGGCCTGCGGCAGGCGGGCGAAGTCGAGGGCCTCGCTGTAGTTCTGGCCTTCCGTCATGGTCCACACGAGGAAGCGCACGGTCTCCTCGGCCTGGGTGCGGCTGGTGAACGCCTGGTTGGCGGAGGCGTTCTCGTAGAAGAGCGCCCACGTGAAGCCGGAGATTGGGTAGCCCTCGGGGTGCTCGGTGTTCACGATGAGCACGCGGGTGTCCTCGGGCAGGGGCACGTCGCCGGCGGCGGAGGTGGAGGCCAGGCTGGGCTCGACGACGTTGCCGGCGGCGTTCATGACGTAGGCGTAGCTGATGTCGTTGAGGGTGGCGTAGACCAGGCTGTTGTAGCCGATGGTGCCGGGGGTGTTGGTTATGAGGCCGGCCACGCCCTCGTTACCGCTGGCGCCGATGCCGGCGGGCCACTCCACGGCCGTGCCGGCGCCCACGGTGGAGGCCCACTCGTCCGAGACGGCGGAGAGGTAGCTGGTGAAGACGTTGGTGGTGCCGGAGCCGTCGGCGCGGTGCACCACGTTGATCAGCATGTCGGGCAGCGGCGCTTCGGGGTTGAGGCTCTGGATGGCGGGGTCGTTCCACTTGAGGATCCGGCCCGAGAAGATGCCGGCGAGGGTCTCGCCGTCGAACACGAGGCCGGTGCTCAGGCCCGGCACGTTGTAGGTGATGACCACGTCGGCCAGCGTGATGGGCAGGTTGTATGCCTCGCCGCCGGTGCCGTCGCGGGCGGCCTGAAGCTGCTCCTCGTTGAGGAACGCTTCGGTGGCGCCGAAGTGCACGGTCTGGTCGATGAAGTTGCGGATGCCGCCGCCGGAGCCGATGGACTGGTAGTTCACCACGACCGCGCCGCGGGTGGCGTCGCGGTAGAGGTCGGCCCAGGTGGCCATGAGGGGGGCGGGGAAGGAGGCGCCGGCGCCGGTGATGTCGGCGTCGGCCTGCGCGGAGCCTACGGTGCCTACGGCTAGCACGGCAGCGAGAGCGAGCTTGAGAACGTTCTTGATCATGTTCGGTTCCCTCCTGGGGTCGCCGACGCGGTCGCATCGGGCGGGTGGACCTGTCCGCACGGTCTTACCGGGCGGGGTGGACCTACCCGGAATGTAGAACGCCGCTGTCAGCTATCTGTCAGCGGCGCGTTCAGGAAGGGTGAAGGAGAGGGCGTCAGGCCGCCGGTGCGGCGTCTTCGTCCTTGGTGCCGGCCATCATCAGGCCGAGCCGCTCGGGCGTGGCCTCCGCCTGGCTCAACTGGCCCATGATGCGGCCCTGGAACATGACGATTATGCGGTCGGAAAGTGAGAGGATCTCGTTCAGATCGGCCGAGACCAGCAGGACGGGGATGCCGGCGTCGCGCGCGTCGACTATCTGCCGGTGGATGAACTCGATGGCGCCGATGTCCACCCCGCGGGTGGGCTGCGCCATGACCAGCACGCTGGGCTTGCGCTCCAGCTCGCGCGCCACGATGAGCTTCTGAGCGTTACCGCCCGAGTAGTGCGAGACCGTGATGTTCGGGTCGCGCGGCCGCACGTCGTAATCCTCGATGAGGCGGCGTGCGTGGTCCTCGATGACGCTCTCGTCCAGGATGCCGAAGCGGTTGGAGTAGGGCGCGTGGTAGTGGTCGCCCAGGATGGAGTTCATGGCGGCGGTGTAGGGCGTCACCAGCCCGCGGCCGTTGCGGTCCTCGGGCACGTGGCTGAGGCCCAGCTCGCGGCGGTAGCGCGCGCTTTCGTGCGTGACGTCGTTGAGTCCGGTGCTGACCTTGTTCTTCAGCTCCACGGAGTCGTGGCCGTCTATCAGGATGGTGCCGGAGTCCGCGTGGCGCAGTCCGGTGATGACCTCCACCAGTTCGGACTGGCCGTTGCCCTCGATGCCGGCTATGCCCAGGATCTCGCCCTTGCGCAGGGTGAACGACACGTCGTCGATGATGTTCCACGGCTTGATGGGGTGCTTGAGGCTGAGGTTCTCGACCTGCAGCGCGCCGTCCGTGGGGTTGCCCGGCTTCTTGTCTACCCTGAGCAGCACGTCGCGGCCGACCATCATGTTGGCCAGGCGGCGCTGGTCGGTGTCCTCGCGCTTGACGGTGCCGATCATCTTGCCGTCACGCATGACGCTCAT
>CAZPWN010000253.1:0-2476 GCA_964590475.1 uncultured bacterium
CATCCACGCCGCCCTGCTCGCCGCCGAGAGGCGCGGTGCGGAGAGGGAGCGGGAGCGGTGTGCGAGGGTGGCGGAGGCGCAGGCAGACCTCGCGCAGAGGGACAGGTGTCCCGCCGAAGCCGCCACGCTGCGACAGTTCGCCGCCACCTACCGGGCGCTGGCGGATGGTAAGGAGCGGGGATGACACCCCGGGCGGCGCGTTCGCACCAGGACGCTCAGCCCCAGCCGCCGCCCGGGGTCGGTTCTACGGCTGCAGTTTGGCCTGTCGCCCCATGACGGACGCATCAGCGGACGGATTCTCTGCGCCCGTCGGCGGCGCGTCGCCCGCCCTGCCATCCACCCAGAGCCGCGGGGCCTCCGCGACCGCCGCGTATTCGTCGCTCGTGAACTCAAGCTTGGCCATTTCGGCGAAGAACTCCGAGAGGCGCTGGAAGTGGTCGGGGCGGACGTACACGCCGACAGCGCCTACCGGGTGGCCGAAGTGATTCGCCTCCATCCTCAGCAACGGCGCGCCCAGCCTCCGCTCAACAGTGACGCTGACCCCGCCGTTGTTGATGTGGAAGTAGAGGCTCGCTTCTTTCTTCATCATGGTTCGCTCCTTCTTGGTGCTTCGCGATGGCGCGCACTTCGCCGTAGCCGAGCGGCGCGCCTTGACTCGTGACAGCTACCCCGCCGGCTTCGGCGCGGGCTTCTTCTCCGGCAGCGCGCACCCAGCCGCCGCCCGGGGCCAGTTCAGCGCCTGAGAATGCCGTGGACCTGCGCGGCGCCGTACCCGGCAGCAGCGCCCACCACGAGCGCCAGTACGACCAGCGTCACCGTGGGGCGCTCCTTCTCGCGCGCCTCCAGGTATCGGATGCGGTTGGCCGTGTTGATGGCCGCGGGCTCATTCTGGAACACGCCCGGCCCGACGATGCGCCGGGAGCCGTCCGGCAACAGCACCTCCCCTGCGGTCACGGTCAGCACCAGCGGCGCGTCCTCCGGCGGGTCCGCCAGCGCCGGCAGGGACAGCAGGAGGAGGACGAGTGCGGCGAGCCTCACGGCTGAGGACCGACGCCCGCGGCCCCGGAGAGGACGCCGTGGGCGGTCTGAAGGTCGGTGACGGGGACGTGGGCCGGCGTGGCGACCACCAGCTTGCGCGGGAGGGCGTCCACAGCGGTTTCCACGAGTCCATGCAGGTAGGTGTCGAGCTGCGGCGCGGCGATGCCGAGCAGGCCGCTCAGTTCCTTGAGTCCGTGTTCGCCGGCCAGTTCCTTGAGCCGAGCCAGCGCCACGGAGCGCAGGTGGGCAACCTCAGCCTTGGTCAGCACACCGTCCGCGGTCGCGGTCTTGAGGTGCGGCTTCAGGGTCGCGTCGAGGTCCGCCACCACCACGGAGGCAAAGTGCGTCATCCGGTCCACCGCGGCGGCCACCTTGGTCTGCTTGGCCTCGGTGCCCCACTTCTTTGCGGCGAGCCCCAGAAGTGCGGTCAGCGCGAGGCCGATGAGCGAGAACAGGACTGGGGCAACGTGCTGGACGAAGAGGCCCATCAGCGCGGACGACGGCTCGGGAACTTCCGGTGCCGCGAGGGCGGCCAGCGGGAAGATGAAGACTGCGAGGGCGAGCAGGTAGAGGCGGCTCATCGGTACGGCTCCTTTCAGAGACAAATGGGAAGGACGGCGCGAACGGCGTTCATGTCCATGTTGGGGCAGGACTTGGCGGGCGGCGTGCCGGCCGGGTACGTCTCGCGGTGGCCCAGCACGCGCTCCGGCGGAATGGAGTAGCGGGCCATCAACTCGCGGCAGAGGCGGAAGAGCGAGGACATCTGTGGCTGCGTGAAGTCCACTTCGCCTCGGCCCACGAGACAGATGCCGAGCGACTTGTGGTTGAAGCCCACTGCATGGGCCCCGGCAATGTCCTCGGCGCGGCCCTTGTGGATGCGGCCGTCGGATGCCGGGTCCAGCTTCTTCGTCCCGTGGGGATGGGCGTTGGTGATGACGTAGTGGTAGCCCACATCAGAGAACCCGCGCGCAGCGTGCCAGCTTCGGATGGTCTCCACGTCACCCCACTTCGAGTCCGAGCAGTGAATGACGAGGTAGCGGACATCGGCGGGCCTCACTGCCGCACCCCGAGGCGTCGCCCGATGTTCTCCATCTTCGTGTCCATCGACTGCACGCTGTCCGCCATGCGCCGAATGTCGCCCTCCACCGCCACCTGTCGAAGCTCGATGGAGTGATTCCGGTTCATCAGCGTCGCGTGCTCCCGCGCGTTCTCGCGGACCAGTTCGACGTGCGCGGCCTTCTGGAGGACCTGCTCTTCGCGGAGAGTTTGGACCTGGTTGAAGAGGACGCCGACCGAGATGGCGGCGCCGACCGCCACGATGGCGAGGCTCACGGTGATGGTGCTCTGGTGTGACACGGGCTGTGCTCCTCTCGGGGGCTCTGCCGGCGGCACGAGCTGGAACTCTCCGGTGCGGGTCTGGGTCTGCGCGGCAGGGACG
>CAZPWN010000254.1:0-2418 GCA_964590475.1 uncultured bacterium
GGACGGTGACGTACGAGCCGTCGCGGCCCTGGATCTGGATGCTGGTGCCGGCCGAACGGGCCAGCTGCGCACCCTTGCCGGGGATCATCTCCACCGCGTGCACCACGGCACCGACGGGGATGAAGCGGAGCGGCATGGCGTTGCCCACTTCGGGCTCGGATTCCGGACCGCTGACGATGGTGGCTCCCACGTTGAGCTTCTCGGGGGCCACGATGTAGCGCTTCTCGCCGTCCGCGTAGTGCAGAAGGGCGATGCGGGCGCTGCGGTTGGGGTCGTACTCCACCGTGGCGACCTTGGCGGGTACGCCTTCCTTGTCGCGCCTGCGGAAGTCGATCATGCGGTAGCGGCGCTTGTGCCCGCCCCCGCGGAAGCGCGAGGTGACGCGGCCGTGGTGGTTGCGTCCGCCGGTGCGCTTGATGGGGCGTACGAGAGACTTCTCGGGCTCCGTGCGCGTGACTTCATCGAAGTCGGCGGTGGTCATCACCCTGCGGGAGGGGGTGTACGGACGATAATGTTTAGCCATTCTGTTTCCCTCCCTCCTTAGGAGAGGCCTTCGAGCTGCTCTATGCGCTGCCCGGCCCTGAGAGTGACGATCGCCTTCTTGCGCTCGGGGCGCCTGCCTTCGAAGCGGCCCTGGCGGATGACCTTGCCTTCGCGGTTCTGGAGGTTGATCTTGGTGACCTCCACCTTGAAGACGAGCTCGATGGCGTCCTTGATCTGCGTGCGGTTGGCTTCGGGATGCACGTAGAAGGCGTACTTGCCGAGTTCCATATCCCCTACGGCCTTCTCGCTCAGCACCGGCGCGAGGATCACGTCATGAGGGTTCATGCGTCCTCCTCACGGTCGAACAGCCCGGCGTCGGCTATTACACGGTCGGCGCGCAGGATGTCGTACACGTTCAGTCCGGCGCCGGCGATCACGTCGACCCAGGGGAGGTTCCGAGCGGCGCGGCGGGCGAGCTCGTCATCGGTGACGAGCAGGACGCGCTCCTTGCCGTCGAAGCCGTTCTCCTTGGCCCAGTTGACGAACTCGCGGGTCTTGCCGTTGACGCCGAAGCTGTCGACGAGCGTGAGCCGGCCGTCGTTGGCGCGGGTGGCGAGGGCCATCTGCAGGCCGAGCCGGCGGACGCGCTTGGGCAGCGTGTAGGCGTAGGAGCGCGGCCTGGGGCCGAAGCTCGCGCCACCGCCCACGAAGATGTTGGGCTTGCGGGAGCCGTGGCGCGCACGCCCGGTGCCCTTCTGCGGGTAGATCTTGGCGGTGGAACCGGTGACCTCGGCGCGCGTCTGCGTTGAGGCGGTGCCGCGGCGGCGCTTGGAGAGCTGCCAGGCCACCACTTCGTGGAGCACCGATTCCTTCGGTTCGGGCAGGTCGAGCGTGACCTTACGGTCGCTTCCGACAACGTCTATCGTGACCGTCATCAGCTCACCTTCCTCTTGGACTGCCGCACGACGACCACTCCGCCGTTGGGGCCCGGAACGGCGCCCTTCACCAGCAGGAGGTTGTCGTCCGGACGGACTTCGACCACTTCGAGAGCGAGCGAGGTCACGGCTACGCCGCCGTAACGGCCGGCCATGCGCTTGCCCTTGTACACGCGGCCAGGGAACTTGCGCTGACCGATGGAGCCGGGCGAGCGGTGCTTCTTCTTCACACCGTGGCTGGCCATGAGGCCGCTGAAGTTCCAGCGCTTCATGACGCCGGCCGTGCCGCGGCCCTTGGAGGTGCCGGTGACGTCGACCTTCTCGCCGGGTTCGAAGATCTCTACCTTGACTACGTCCTCTTCGGGCGTGTAGTCGCGGAACTCGGCCAGGTGACGCTGGGGAGCCACGCCCGCACGCTTGAAGTGTCCGAGCGTCGGCTGGTTCACCCGCTTCTCCTGGAGCTCATGCCAGCCGAGCTGGACGGCGCTGTAGCCGTCCGTGGCTGGTTCTTTGCGTTGCACCACGGGGCAGGGCCCGGCGAGGACGACGGTCACCGGAACGAGCCGGTCGTCTTTCCACACCTGGGTCATGCCCACCTTGGTGCCGAGGATGCCTTTCACTCTTACCGGCCTCCGACCGTCTTGATCTCGATGTCCACCCCGGTCGGAAGGTCGAGGTGCATCAGCGAGTCGATAGTGCTCTTGGTTGGCGACTTGATGTCGATGAGCCGGTTATGCGTGCGGATCTCGAAGTGTTCGCGGCTGTCCTTGTCCGTGAAGGGGCTGCGAAGCACGCAGAAGCGGCGTATGCGGGTGGGTAGCGGGACGGGCCCGGCTACCGTGGCGCCCGTGCGCCTGACGGTCTCCACGATCTTGGTGGCGGAGCTGTCGAGGCTGCGGTGGTCGAACGCCTTGAGTTTGATGCGGATCTTCGGTGCTGCCATGGTTACTTGGTCACGGCGGTCACGACACCCGCGCCCACCGTACGACCACCCTCACGG
>CAZPWN010000255.1:0-2417 GCA_964590475.1 uncultured bacterium
CTGTCTCTCTTCGGCCAGAACGATGAGAACCTCAAACTTCTCAGGAGCAGGCTCGACGCCAAGGTCGTAGCTCGGGGAGATGAGGTCTACCTCAGCGGAGAACCGGGCCAGGTGGCCCAGGCGGAGAGGACCTTCAACGATCTGCTCAAGACCATCCGGCAGGGCGGCGAGATAACCCTCGCCGAGATCGCCTACGGCGACCTCCCCTCGGCGGACAGCGCGGAGGACGAGGCCGCCGCCCCCGGCGCCATGCCGCCCGGCAACGGCGACCTTACGAGCGGCGCAGCTAGCGCCCTGCGCCTGCCGGGCCGCACGCGGCCCAAGACCGCCGGCCAGCGCCGCTACGTCCACGCCATCGCCAACAACCCCATCACCTTCGGCCTAGGGCCCGCCGGCACCGGCAAGACGTACCTGGCGGTGGCCATGGCGGTCGAGGCCCTGGTCGCCAACCGCGTGAAGCGCATAGTGCTCACGCGCCCCGCCGTGGAGGCGGGGGAGCGGCTCGGCTTCCTGCCCGGCGACCTGCAGGCCAAGATCGACCCTTACCTCAGGCCGCTGTACGACGCGCTGCACGACATGCTGCCCGCCGAGAAGGTGGAGCGCCTCACGGAGCAGGGCACCATCGAGGTTGCACCGCTGGCCTTCATGCGCGGGCGCACCCTCAACGACGCGTTCATCATCCTGGACGAGGCGCAGAACACCACGCCCGAGCAGATGAAGATGTTCCTCACCCGCATGGGCTTCAACAGCCGCGTGGTCGTCACCGGCGACACCACCCAGACGGACCTGCCGGGCACCGTGCAGAGCGGTCTGCACGTGGCGCAGAGGATCCTCCACGGCATCGAGGGCATCTCGTTCCAGACCTTCTCCAAGGCCGACGTCGTGCGTCACCCGCTGGTGGCCCAGATCGTTCTCGCCTATGAGCAACACGGCTAGCAGACCCAACCGGCCCGCCACGCGGCGGTTCTGGGTGCTGGTCCTGCTCACCGCAGTCAGCCTCGGGCTGCTCATATTCAGCGTGTACGGCACGCGCCAACGGGCGCCGCTCAGGGTCGGGCAACCGAGCCCGCAGACGTTCGTGGCGCCGGTCGCCACGCAGGTGGAGGACCGCATCGCCACCCAGCGCGAGCGGCTCGCCGCGCGTGAGCAGATCGAGACCGTCTACTCGTCCGACCCGCAGATGACCGCCCTGGTCACGGCCAGCGTCACCTCCTCCGGCCTGCCGCCGGCGGTGGTCGACGCGGTCATCAGCCGCTACCGTGAACCCGCCGGAGTGCGTGCGTCCGCCATACCCGAGATCATCGAGCGGGCGGTGGCGCTCGCCCCGGCGGACCGCCAGCGCGAGACCCGCCTGGTACTCGAGCGGCGCCTGCTGGCCACCTCCGTGCCCAACGACCGCCTGACGCAGGCGGCGCGCGACGCGGCGTTCGCGGCCGTGTCGCCCGTCCTGCAGTCGCTCGAGGCGGGCCAGGTGATCGTCGAGGAAGGCGAGCTGCTGAGCGAGGACCAGCTCCGCGTGCTCGACTCGCTGGGTCTCTACAGCGCCCGGGCCGAGGCCATCTCGCAGACCGCCTGGATAGTGGTCGGGGTGATCATCCTGACGCTCCTGCTGACCGCGCCGCTCGTGCTCATGCGGCGGGTCATCCTGGCCCGCCTCACCTTCCGGAAGCTCGCGTTCCTGGTGGTCCTGACGCTGATCGTGCTGCTGCTGCAGCGCCTGACCTCACTGGGGTCGCCGCACTTCCTCTTCGCGTTGATGGCGCCCATGGTGGTCGCCGCCCTGCTGGGCGCGCGCGCCGGCATCCTCGTGGGAGCCTGGATAGGCGTCGCCGTGGGCGTCCTGATCTCGTCATCGCCGGTGCTGGCGCTCGTGGCCACCCTGGTGGGCTCCACCATCGCTGCTCTCGTGGCGGTCGTCTCCCGCAACCGGCTGTGGCTCATCCTCGCGGGCGTCCTGGGCGGCGTGGCGGGCGGGCTCTTCATGTTCGCGCTGGTGCTGGTGGGGGGCGGCATGACGCTCACGGCCGCCGTGTCCGGTGCGCTGCTGCTGGCGGCCGGCGGCTTGCTCGCCGGTGTGCTGACCCTGGGCCTGTTGCCCGTGGCGGAGTCCGGCTTCGGCTTCCTGACGGACTTCCGGCTCATCGAGCTCTCCAGTCCCACCCACCCGCTCCTGCAGCGCCTCATAGCCGAGGCGCCCGGCACCTACCAGCACAGCCTCATCATCTCCAACCTGGTGGAGCAGGCCGTGAAGAACGTGGGCGGCAACGCCCTCCTGGCGCGCGTGGGGGCGCTGTACCACGACATCGGCAAGATGCGCAGGCCGCACTTCTTCGTGGAGAACCAGTTCACGGGCGAGAACCCTCACGACCGCATCAGCCCGCACCTCTCCTACCTGATAATCACCAGCCACGTGCGCG
>CAZPWN010000256.1:0-2410 GCA_964590475.1 uncultured bacterium
CCGACCGCATAGAGCGCGGCATGGCCGTGGTGCCCGAGAACCGCCGCATCTTCCCCAAGATGACCGTGCGCGAGAACCTCGAGATGGGCGCCTACCTCAGGCCGTCGGGCAACGAGATGGAGGAGGACATGGAGTACGTGTTCTCCCTCTTCCCGCGCCTGGGCGAGCGGCTGGGGCAGATGGGCGGCACCATGAGCGGCGGCGAGCAGCAGATGCTGGCCATGGGCCGCGCCCTCATGAGCCGCCCGAAGCTGATCCTCATGGACGAGCCCAGCATGGGTCTGGCGCCGCTCTTCGTGGAGCGGATCTTCGAGATCATCAAGCAGGTGAACGACCGCGGCATCAGCGTCTTCGTGGTGGAGCAGAACGCCAACGTGGCGCTCTCCATCGCGGACCGCGGCTACGTGCTGCAGACGGGCGAGGTGGTGCTCTCCGGCGAGGCCTCCGCGCTGCTGCAGGACGAGGGCATGAAGCGCGCCTACCTGGGGGAGACCTGAGCTTCAGGTAGAGAGTCAGGTAGGTAGTCAGGTTGGCAGTTGCGCAGCTAGCCGGTCAGGAGGCGGCCTCCGTTAGGAGGGCGTCAACCTGCGCCGCTATTCGGCGACCTCCGTAAGGAGGGCGTCAACCTGCGCCTTCTCCTCTTCCGTCAGCACCCACTCGGCCGTGCGGGCGTTGCGCTGCACCTGCGCCGCGCTGGTGGCGCCGGCTATGACGCTGCTGACGGCGTTTTCGGCGAGCAGCCAGGCGAACGCCAGGTCGAGGAGTTCGTGGCCGCGCTCCTCCGAGAACGCCACCAGGCGCTCGATCAGGTCGAGCGTCTCCTCGGTGAGGAGCGACTCCCAGCGCTCGTTGCCCGTGACCCGCGTGCCCTGGGGCAGCGGCTGCCCCTTGCGGTACTTGCCCGTGAGGATGCCGCTGAGGAGCGGGAAGTACGGCAGGAAGCCGATGTCTAGACGGCGCGCCGTGGGTAGCACCGCCGCCTCCGCCTCGCGGCGCAGCAGGCTGTACTCGTTCTGCACGCTCACGAAGCGCGGCAGGTTCTGCTCCGCCGCCACGCGCTCGGCCTCCTCGAGCTGCTCCTGGCTGAAGTTGGAGCAGCCGATCTCCAACACCTTGCCTGCTTCGATGAGTTCTCCCAGAGCGCCGAGCGTGTCGGCTATCGGCACGTTCGGGTCGGGCCTGTGCAGCTGGTAGAGGTCCACGTGGTCCGTGCGCAGGCGCTGCAGGCTGCCGTCGATGGAGGCGCGGATGTACTCGGGGCTGGCGCCGCCCTCCAAGCCGGCCGCCTTGTGGGCGGAGCCGAACTTGGTGGCCAGCACCACCTGATCGCGCCGGCCCTCAAGGACCTCACCCATGAGCCGTTCGCTCTCGGTGGCGCCGTACGTGTCGGACGTGTCCATGAAGGTGACGCCGGCGCCTAACGCCGCGTCCAACACGTTCCTGGTGCCGGCCAGGTCCAGGCGGCCGCCGAAGTTGTTGCAGCCGAGACCGATGATCGAGACGTCGAGGGAGCCTAGCTTGCGAGTTCTCATGCCCGAGTCTAGCCCCCGCCTCCGGCTGGCGCAGGCCAGCAGAAGAGCGCGGCACAGCCGTAAGGGCCGCGCCGCGCTCGTGCAGGCGTAGTAAGTGGGGCTCCACCTGGCGGGAGCCCGCTGGTTCAGCGCAGCTGCGTGGGCAGCAACTCCTGCGGGAAGTTCTGGTACGCCACCCAGCGGGTGTAGCGGTCGATGGCCAGGGTGCCCACCGAGGTGCCGCGCCCGTCGGAGGTGGCGGGGTAGGGGCCGCCGTGGACCATGGCGGGGCCCACCTCCACGCCCGTGGGCCACTGGTTCACGATGAGGCGGCCGGCGCGGTCCGCCAGCGTCTCCACCAGCTCGCCCTGCTGCGCGAGCTCAGCGGGCTGGCCCTGGAGGGTGGCGGTGAGCTGCCCCTCCATGCCTTGCGCGAACTCCTGCAACTGCTCGGCGGAGTCGTAGCGGAGCAGCAGCGTGCTCGGTCCGAACACCTCGGAGATGAGGGCGCGGTCCTCGAGAGCGGCCTGCAGGGGCGCCTGCCACAGGGACGGCACGCCCTCGGTGGCACCCTCGCCTGCCTGGCCGCGGGCGAGGGGCTCGCCGCCGGCGGCTTCGAGCTCGGTGAGCCCGCGGCCGTAAAGCTCGCACACGCGGGCGTTGAGCATGGTGCCCGCGGGGGCGGCTTCGGTCAGCTCGGAGAGGCGCGCGGCCACGGCGTCGCCTTCCGGTCCGCTAGGCAGCAGCACCACGCCCGGGTTGGTGCAGAACTGCCCCACGCCCAGGGTGAAGGAGCCGAAGAGGCCCTCGGCCACCTGCTCGGCGCGTTCGGCCGCCGCCTGCGGCAGCACGAACACGGGGTTCACGCTGCCCATCTCGGCGTACACGGGGATGGGCTC
>CAZPWN010000257.1:0-2409 GCA_964590475.1 uncultured bacterium
CGTCCGCGTGGCGCAAGGCGCAGAGTACGCAGCCGACGGCACCAGGCTGAGCCTCAGCATGATGGGGTACACCGACTTCCGCCTGCTGGAACAGACCGAGCTCGTCATCGCCGACATGTACTCGGACCTGGGCATCGAGCTCAACGTGCGTAACGTCGAACAGAGCGTGCTCTTCGGCGGCTGGGCCGATGGCGCCGCGCGCAAGACCGGCGACTACGACATCCTCGTCTACGACACCGGCGCCGGCATCAACCCCCAGACGCACGCGTACGACCTACTCGCCTCCAGCCGCATCCCGAGCGAGGAGAACGGCGGCGCGGGCGGCAACTACAGCCGTTGGAGCAATGCCGACGTAGACGCCTGGCTCGATGAGGCCGGGAGCAACCCCAGTCTCTCCGTCCGCAAGGATGCTTACTGCAACGTGGCCACCGCCATCAACGACGAACTGCCGCACATCTACCTCTACCAGTTCGCTGACGGTAGCGCGCTCTCTGTGAACCTCAAGGGAGTCGAACCCAACACCTGGTCGGGCATCAGTTGGGACGTCGCCGATTGGTACCTGGAGTAGCAGCTGAAGGCAACTATTGAGATAGTGGTGGGCTCTCGTCCATGACGCGCTACGCATTGCGCCGATTGGCCGAGAGCCTGCCCTTGCTGCTGGTCGTTAGCGCCCTGGTCTTCGGCTTGCTGCAGGCCAGCCCGGGCAGCCCTCTCGCCCAACTCGAGCGCGATCCGACCATCACCCAAGCGGACATCCAGCGCCTGGCGGACGCGCGGGGGCTCAACGACCCGTGGCTCGTCCAGTACGGACGCTGGCTCGCCGGCGCCGTAAGAGGCGACCTGGGCACCTCGCTTCAGACGGGCCGCCCTGCGTTGACCGAGCTCTTCGAGCGCATCCCCAACACCATCGTCCTTGTGGGCGTGGCGTTCCTCGTAACCCTGCTCATAGCCATCCCCATCGGGGTCTTGAGCGCCGTACGCCAATACTCCTTCTTCGACAACCTGGTGACCACCCTGACGTTCATGGGCCAGTCGATCCCGATCTTCTGGCTGGGGCTTCTGCTGATCCTGGTGTTCTACGTCGGTCTGAGCAACCCGTTCACTGGGGGACCACTCTTCCCTGCCGGCGGCATGTACAGCCTCGGGCGCGAGGACGACATCTCCAACCGCATCTGGCACCTCGTGCTCCCGGTCACCATGCTGGCCAGCACCTGGATCGCGTGGTACACGCGCTTCCTTAGGGCCTCGATGCTCGACGTGTTGGCCCTCGACTACGTCCGTACCGCCCGCGCCAAGGGCGTCGCCCCGCGCGTGGTGGTCTTCCGCCACGCTCTGCGCAACGCGGCCATGCCCCTGATCACCCTCATCGGGCTCGACCTCCCACTGCTCTTCTCGGGAGCGCTCTTCACGGAGACCATCTTCAGCTGGCCGGGCATGGGCCGCCTCTTCTATCAGTCGGCCATGCGGCGCGACTACACCGTACTGATGGCCATCGTGATCGTCACTTCGGTACTCATCGTGGTGGCGAACCTCATCGCCGACCTCGTCTATGCGGCCGTCGACCCGAGGATCACATATGAGTGAGCGCAGCGCCTGGTCGGATACCTGGCGGCGGTTCCGGCAGCACCGGCTGGCCGTCGCGGGTGCGCTGGTGCTTCTGCTGATCGTTCTCGCCACCGCATTGGCCGGTCTCTCCCCTTACGACCCCACGACCACGAACTTGCGGGCGCGCTTCGAAGCGCCCTCCTTCTCTCACCCGTTCGGCACCGACGACCTGGGCCGCGACACGCTCACACGCGTGCTGTACGGCGGCCGCGCCTCCCTCCTCGTCGGGCTTCTGGCGATGGCGATATCCGTCTCCATCGGCACCATCGTCGGCGCCCTGGCCGGCTACTTCCGTGGTTGGCTCGACAGCGTCCTGATGCGCCTGACGGACCTGTTCCTCAGCGTGCCGTCGCTGTTCGTGCTCATCGTCCTCAGCACACTGCTCTTCGACACCGGCGTTGGCACGGCCGGCGGCGGGCTGCCGATGATCGTGCTGATCATCGGCGGGATGTCGTGGATGGTGGTGGCGCGCATCGTGCGCTCCAGCTTCCTCGCTCTACGAGAGCGCACCTTCGTGGAGGCAGCGCACGCCGCCGGGAGTGGCGACGGCAGACGCATCTTCCGGCACATACTGCCGAACGCCATCGGGCCGATCCTGGTGCAGGCCACGCTGCAGGTGGCCGTCGCCATCATCGCCGAGTCCGGCCTCAGCTACCTGGGGTTCGGCATCCAACCGCCGACCGCCACCTGGGGCAACATGCTCAAGGACGCCCAGTCCAGCATGACCAGCAACCCACACCTGGCCATCTTCCCCGGGCTGATGATCTTCTTCACCGTCATCGCCGTGAACGCCATCGGAGACGG
>CAZPWN010000258.1:0-2395 GCA_964590475.1 uncultured bacterium
GCCGCTAGGGGCGCCTCCAGAAGGCGCCCCGCCTCACTCCAGCCCAGCCAGCCCAGCGTCCCTCGCCGACAGCGCCCGCAGCGCAACGTCCACCAGCTCGACACGGCTGATGCTGGTCACTTCGTGCAGCGGGAACCAGGCAACGTCGTCCGTCGAGCCGTTCACCTCGCGCCGCAAGGTGCCGCCCGTGCGCCTGGCTCCGTAGACGATCCTCAAGGAGAGCAGCGCACGGCCCCGGTCGGCTTCCAGCAGCCGCTCGGCGGGTGGCACGGTGAAGCTGTCCACCGCCAGCAGACCGGTCAGTTCCGCGGTGAGGCCCGTCTCCTCCTCCAACTCCCGCAGCGCCGCCTGTTCGGGCGTTTCGTACGGCTCGAGCCCGCCACCCGGCAGGACCCACTCGTCCTTGTCGAAGAGATGCGTGGCCAGGTGGGTGAGGAGGATCCCTCCCTGCTCCACCAGTACGCAGTAGGCGCCGACGCGCGTGTCGAAGCCGTTGCGCGTGGCGAGGTCGGGGGTGGTCTCACTCTGCGGAAGCATCCGGCTAGATTAGCAGCCAGCTGGAGCCGCTGCCTATACGCCGGCTCTAACCGGCTCCGGCTGCCGCCACCGGGCGCCGGACGCTGAGGACACCGAACCAGACGCCTGTTATGACGAGCAGCGCGCCCGCCAGCGCCGCGGCCCTGATGGGCACGCCCATGATCAGGTACTCGAGCAGCAGCGTGCTGAACGGCACCACCACCATGAGGTACGCCGTGGCCGAAGCCTTCCAGCGGCGCACGAGCAGCAGCGTCATGCCGAACAGCCCCACCGAACCGAAGGTCACGAGGTAGGCAAGCGCCCAGCGCGCTTCGGGCAGTGCCGGCCACGCCCAGCTTTCGCCCACGGCGCGTGACAGCAGCAGCAGGAGCGCCGCGCCCACGCTCATGCCGACGGCGTTGATCACCGCTGGGTGGTAGCTGGCGAGGCCCTTGGCGATGACGATGCTCTGCGCGAGCGTCAGCGCTCCCAGCAGCAGCGTGAGCAGCGCGAGCGGGGTGACGGCCAGCTCCGCCGAGGTCGCCATGAGCCACCCCACCCCCGCCACGGCCAGCAGCGAGCCCAACAGGGCGCGCGCCCCGAGCTTCTCCTGGCGCTGGGCGCTGGCGAGCAGCAGGGTGAGGAGCGGCACGGCGGCCGTGACGATGGTGGCGGTCCCCGCCGTAACGTGCAGGAGCGACCAGTAGCCGAGGGCGAAGAAGAGCCCGAAGTTGAGCGCGCCGTAGAGGAGCGTCAGCCTGAGAGCGGAGCCGCGCGGGCGGGGCAGCCGTAGCGCTAGGGCGACGGCCGTGAACACGGCGCCGGCCAGGGCGAAGCGGAGGCCCGCGCCCCACATGGGCGGCAGCTCCAAGTTGCTGAGCCTGACGGCTATGAAGTTGCCCGAGGCGAACAGGGCGCAGCCGGCGAACAGTAGCCAGGTCGTAAGGCCCGGGTTGGGCGCTCTGACGCTCATGGGGAAGGATGCGCCCGCCCGCCGCCCGCGTCCGTGACGGATGGCCACACTCCCCGCGAAGCTCGGTGGCGTTACTCCGCGTCCGGTTCGGCCGTAGCGTGTCCCAGCCGCTTAAGGGGCTTGATGGCCGGACCCTGGATGACCTCCCCGCTGGTGGCGAAGCGCGAGCCGTGACAGCCGCAGTCCCAGCTCCGCTCGGCGTCGTTCCAGCTCACCACGCAGCCCATGTGCGTGCAGACGGCGGAGTGCCGGCTCAGCATGCCGCTCTCGTCTCGGTAGAGCGCCACCATCTCGCCGCCGTCGCGCACCACCGCGCCGGTGCCCGGTTCCGGGCTCTCGTCACCGCCCGGCGTCAACCTGTCCATCACCAGGTGCTTGGCGCTCCTCACGCCGGTCTCTACCAGCTCGCCCAGGCCATGGAGGTTCATCCGGGTGGGCGAGTAGATCTCGCTCCAGTCGTTCTGCCGCCCCAGGATCAGGTCACGCAGCAGCATGCCCGAGATGGTGCTGTGGGTCATGCCCCATCCGTCGAACCCGGTGGCCACGAACAGGTGCTCGAGACCCGGCCCCGCCCTGCCGATGTAGGGGGCGCCGTCGAGCGTCTGGTTGTCGTGCGCGGACCAGCGGTACTCCACAGGGTGCTCCCCGAACTGCGCCCTGGCCCACTCCTCCAGCCGCAGGTAGCGCTCTGACGTGTTGCCGCCCTCGCCGGTCACGTGCCCCTCGCCACCCAGCAGGAGCGCAGTGCCGCCTTCCGCCGGCTGGGTCCTTACCGAGTGACCGGAGCCGGTGCTCAGCAGCATGCTGCTCTCGAGCCCTCCGTACATGCCGGAGGGCACCAGCATGCTGATCACGTAGGAGCGCATGGGCTTCATCCTGAACGAGTAGAGCGCCTTGTCGCCGATG
>CAZPWN010000259.1:0-2386 GCA_964590475.1 uncultured bacterium
ACATCTCACCGTTTCACATCGCATGGGCCGGTAATATCGGCCCATGCGATCCTCTTTCCGGCGCCGCTTGGCGGCCGCCTCGCTCCTGCTCCTGACCCTGTTCGCGTTCCAGGCCGCCTTCGCCCAGATGTGCCGGTCGGAGCTGATCACCTCGCTGCCGGACGGTGCGCTCGAACGGGCGCCCACGGGCCTGGATGCGGCCCTGGCGATGAAGCGGGCTGTCGAACTGGTGGAGCCCGCCCTCCCGCCGCTACAGACGGGCAGCAACGTGCCCCTCGCCGAGGACCACCCCGACTACCCGGTGGCGCGCTTCCTGGCGGACCGGCGCCTCCTGCCCAACTCCTGGCAGCCGGAGCAGATAGACTCCTCCACCTGGGCCAGCATGCTCAGCACCTTCCTGAGCTGGTACAAGCTCGAGCCCGTGCAGCCCGGTGCGCCGGCCACAGCTGCTGAGCTGGTCGACGATCTGAGCGCCACGCTTGCCCGCGTGTCAGACGCCATCCGTCCGGCCGCGTTGCTGGCCACGGACCCCAGCGACGGCGGCCGCACCGTCTTCCAGGCCATCATCTGGAACTGGACCATCTACCCGCGCCTGCTGGTCCTGAAGCCCAGTGGCGACCCGACCGCCAACCCGCGCGACATCCTGCCGCACCTGAGCAACTGCGCGGTCGATATCAGCGCCTACTTGAGCGCCCCGCAGGACACGGCCCAGCGCCTCTTCCTGACCCACAACACCTCGCGTATGTACGTGGTGGCGACCAAGCCGGGCACCGACGCCAGCTGGCCGCTGGAGGTCCCACCGGGCGACGAGCTCGAGGCGTTCGTCTACCAGATGCCTGACTTGACGGACGTGGACGTTTACGCCGCGGTGTTCGACGGCCCCAGCGTGGGCGTCGGCACCCTGATGGGCATGCTGCCCCGCATCAGGACCAACATCTCGCCGTTCAACCTAGGGCATTACCTGCAGACGCCCTGATAACCCCAAGTCGGCGGCCCCTGCGGCGCATGCCGCTCCAGCTGGCGTCAGCCGCGCCTGCCGAGCGCGTCCCGCAGATCCTGCCGCGCGGCTAGGGCAGCGGTGCGCGCCGACTCCCCGACCTCAGCCAAAGAAGTGGCGTCCTGGCCGGCAGGGGAGTACATGATGCCCCTGCTCGAGTTGACCACCGCGCCCCAGCCGTCAGCGTCGAACGCGTGCGTCACGTCGTCCGCGCTGCCGCCCTGCGCGCCGTAACCGGGCACCAGCAGGAGGCTGCGGGGGAGTAGCCTGCGTAGGTCCGCCAGCTGCTCCGGCGCCGTGGCGCCTCCCACGGCGCCCAGGAGGCTGTAACCGTGCTCGTCCGTGCCCAAGGTGAGGGCGCGCTCGGTCAGGCGCCCTGCCAGGTTCTGGTAGAGGAGGGAGCCCGATGCCAGCTCCAGCTCCTGCAGGCCGGCGCTGCCGGGGTTGGAGGTGCGCACAAGCACGAAGAGGCCGCGGTGGTTGGTGGAGGCCGCGGCGATGAACGGCTCCAGCGTGTCGATGCCAAGAAAAGGGTTGACCGTCAGCGCGTCGGCCGCGAAGGCGCCGTCGGTGAGGTACGCGTCCGCGTACGCCTCGGCGGTGCTGCCGATGTCGCCCCGCTTGGCGTCCAGGATGAGGGGCAGGCCGAGGCTGCGCGCGTGGGCGATGACGTCCGCGAGCGCCTCCAGGC
Source organism: uncultured bacterium (assembly GCA_964590475.1). GTDB lineage: Bacteria > Deinococcota > Deinococci > Deinococcales > Trueperaceae > JAAYYF01. The sequence continues at coordinate 1,689 of CAZPWN010000259.1, forward strand.
CGGGGAGGCCCAGCGCCTCGAAGAACGCCGCCTGCGGCTTGCAGCAGGCCACCACGTCGTGGGTGGCGTCCAGCACGGCCTTGGCATACGCGGCCACCGACCGTGCCACCGCCACGGGATCATGGCCGTGCGCCTCCGGTGAGGTCAGCGGGTGCGCCGCCGGCCTGGGGTCCACCCCCACGCAGACGGCGGAGCCGGTGCTCTCTGCGTGCGAGCGCAGCACGGCGCTGAAGGGCTGCGCCCCTACGAAGTCCGTGATTGTCATGGCCGCTTCGCTTAGGCCTGAACCGCCGCGCGGCCGTGACAATGCTTGTACTTCTTGCCGCTACCGCAGGGGCACGGGTCGTTGCGGCCGACCTTGTCGTCCGCGCGTATCGGAGCGGTGGGACCGGAGCCGCGCTGCTGGCCGCCGCCAGCCGCGATGCTGGTGGCCGCCGCCGCTACCCCGCCCTCCGCCGCGCCCGAGTAGGTGACCGCGCCCTGGCGCTGCGCCCGGCGCTCGAGGCGCTGGTCCGTCTGCACCTGCACGCGGAAGAGGAGCTTGGCCACGTTGAGGCGGATGTTGGCGTTCATCTCCTCGAAGAGGTTGAAGCCCTCGAAGGCGTACTCCTGCAGCGGGTTGCGCTGGCCGTAACCGCGCAGGCCGATGCCCTGGCGGAGCACGTCCATGTTGTGGAGGTGTTCCTTCCAGTGCTGGT
>CAZPWN010000260.1:0-2377 GCA_964590475.1 uncultured bacterium
GTGGTGCCCGGGATGACGAGCTTCTGCCCCACCCGGATCAGGTTGGCGTCCTCGATGCCGTTAGCTTCGGCGATCTTCATGTAGCTGGAACGCCCGGCGCTACCGTAGTAATGCAGCGCTATGGCGGAGAGGGTATCGCCCGGCTCGACCGTGTAGACCACGTTGCCTTCGTCGTCCGTGACGTTCAGTTCGGCGGCGTGGGCGATGACCTGCAAGCCGCTCACGTCCACGCCGGTCACACCCTGCACGGAAGCGGCGAGCTCCTGAGCCCGCCTGTGCTCCGCCTCGGAATCCACGGCACCTCGCAGGACGATGGTGGTGCCCTTCTGGAGGACGTCGATGGGGTTATCCGCCAAGCTCGGTTCGGCCTTGATGAGACCGTGGGCGGCCTGGGCCCTGCCGGACGGAGCGTCGAGTTCGGAACTGCCCGCGGCGCCCATCATGCCTCCCGAGGTGCCAGCCGCGGCGCCACTGGCCGCAGCGCCGTCGGCTGCAACGGTGATGCCGCTCAAGTCGACCCCCTCGATGCCGTTGATGCCGTTGGCGATGGCGGTGATCAGGTTCTTGTAGCGTTCGTTGGGAACTTCGCCGGAGACCTTGGCGACCTTCTTGGCCACGCTCACGTCCAAAGCGAGTTTGGCGGTGAGTTCCTGGTCGTTCAGCGCCTCGATCAAGCGATCCTTGGCAGACTTACCGAATGGCCACATATGGGTACCTTTCTTTATCGTCTTTATCGTCTTTATCGCTTCCGTTGCGGTGCCGGTTTCAGTTGCGGTTGCGCACTCATGATAACTAGCAAGCAGTAAAGCTAGGGGTCTATTGGTACTTGCACAACGGCCGCGACCTTAGAGAAGAAGGACCCGGCCAACTGGGAGCGGTTCCGGAGGACTAGCTCACCATCGAAACCCGGCGAATCAGGGCGCCCGGCGCAACTCCCTCACTCAAGAGGGAATACACATCCGCTGCTAGACTTGAAGTCGTGCAAACTATCGAGGTCGTGCGCTTCACGGACCAGTACGAGCCGGCGGCGGTGGTCTACGGGACCTCTGCCGCCGCGCTTCGGGAGCGTGACGAGCGTCAGGACCAACCGCTGCAGCGGTGGCTGGCCGTGCAGGGGGCCGCGGTCGTCGCGGCGGTCAGCACCTGGTCGCGCCCGGACGATCGCACCTTCCTGCACTTCGTCGGGCACCGGGCCGCGTATCCGCGCCTGACGGAGGCGGTGGTGGAGGAACTGAGGAGACCGGTTCATACCTCCGCCGCTGCAGACGACGCTGAGTTGGTGAGACTGTTGCGGTCGGCCGGCTTCGAGATCGAGCTGGTCGAGGAGCGCTTCCGTATCCGGTTCGACGAGGCCTTGGCGCGGTTGAGGCGCGCATGGGCTCCGCCCGGGCTCTCTATCCATCCGGCCGATTCGGTCGACGAGGAGAAGCTGTTCAACCTCGACAACCGGCTCCGGCAGGACACTCCGGGGACGGACGGATGGCGCGGGAACCGCGAATGGTTCCATGCCGAGCTCTCCGAGTCGCCCCCGTTCGACCCGTCGGCGTACCTGGTGGCGATCGACGAACGCGACGGCGGGTACGTGGGGTTGGTGAGGCTGTGGCGCAACCCGACGGGGCCTCGCCTGGGCCTCATAGGTGTCGTACCCGAGTACCGGCACAGGACGATAGCCGCTGCCCTGATGGAGCGGGCCCTTCGGAGGGCGTCGCAGTGGGGCCACGACACGTTCACGGTCGATACAAGCCCCTCCAACAGGGTCATCTATAAGCGTATGGGCTTGCTGGACGCCAAGAGCCTCGGTCAGTCCTACCAGCTGGTCCGCAACGCTCCGCACGGGTGGGCGGCCGGACCGGGCAGCGCCGGTGCGGCCGACGATGCGTAAGAGCAACCGGGGTAGACGAGGGAACGCGCGCGGCAAGGTGGCGCGGAAGCGTCAGGCGGCGCTCAGGGGCGACCCGCAGGCGGTCTACGCTGCGGCGGACCGCGAGGGGACGTGGGGTCTCGTTCGGTTTCCGCCTGTTGGGCCCGCGGATGGGCCCGAAGCGCAAGCGGTCGTTCGGGGTGGCTTGGCTACCGCTCGCGCCTTGATCTCGAGCTCGTCCGAAGGGCCTCGACGCACTTCCGTCGGGGCCTCACGAGCGTGTCGTCCTCGTTCTCGATTCTGTTCAAGCTAGCTTGGCGGAATCCTACTTCCGGTCACCGCTTCCGCGAGGTGGCGAGCGACGACCCTGTCAGCTCGTGGGAGGCATATCTTGCGATCTGCGGTACCAGTCGATCGTTGTGCGGATAGCTTCACTGTGAGGCGTGGCGTGATCCCCGAATGCAGCGGCGTACCGCTCGTGGCTCACCACCCATGGCTGTTCGGACTGGTAGAGCA
>CAZPWN010000261.1:0-2333 GCA_964590475.1 uncultured bacterium
ATCGGCTCACTTACTTGTCTACGTCGCCCAGTACCGGGTCGAAGCTGGCTATGTTGATGACCATGTCGGCGAAGAGCCCACCTATGCTGGAAGGCTCGAGCGACTGCAGGTTGGCGAGGCTGGGGGCGCGCACCTTGACGCGGTACGGCATGGAGCCCCCGTCGCTGACCACGTAGTAGCCGAGCTCGCCGCGGGCGGACTCGGTGGGCACGTACACCTCGCCCTTCGGCGGGTGGAAGCCCTCGGTGACCAGCTTGAAGTGGAAGATGACCGCCTCCATGGAGTTCTCGAGCTCTTGGCGCGGCGGCAGGCTGATGCGGCGGTCCGGGTCCTTGACGGGCCCGGGCTCCAGCAGGTCGAGCGCCTGCTTGACGATGCGCGCCGACTCCACCATCTCGTCGAAGCGGATCATCATGCGCGCCCAGAGGTCGCCCTCCTCGTACACGGGCACGTGGAAGGAGTAGTCCTCGTAACCGGAGTACGGCTGCGCCTTGCGGAAGTCGAGTCCCACACCGCTGGCGCGCAGCGACGGACCGGTGAGGGCGTAGTCCAGCGCCATCTCGCGGGTGACGACCGCTATCCCTTTGGTACGTGCGAGCACGATGTCGTTGCTCACCCAGAGCCGGCGGTACTCGTCCAGACGGATCCAGAAGTCGTCGTACCAGGCCTGGACCGCCTCCTCGAAGCCTTGAGGCGTGTCCTGGTAGAGGCCGCCTATACGGAAGTAGCCGTAGTTCATGCGCACGCCCGACACCATCTCGAAGATGTCGAGGATCTTCTCGCGCTCGCGCTGGGTGTAGAAGAACGGCGTGAGGGCGCCCATGTCCAGCAGGCCGGTGCCGAAGAAGATCAGGTGGCTGGCGATGCGGTTGAGCTCGTTGAGGATCACCCTCACCCGCTGCGCCCGCACGGGCACGCGCGAGTCCATCAGCTTCTCCACGGCCAGCACGTAGGCCAGGTCGTGGCCGAAGCCGTGGAGGTAATCCATGCGGTTCGAGTAGGTGACGCCCTGCTGGTAGGTGCGGTGCTCGAAGGTCTTCTCGAAGCCCGTGTGCAGGTAACCGATCTGCGGCTTGAGGGAGACGATCTGCTCGCCGTCGAGGTCGACCACCAGCCTCAGAACACCGTGGGTGCTCGGGTGCTGCGGGCCGACGTTGATGCGCATGTACTCGGTGGAGAAGCTGCCCTCGGCGCTCTGCGACTGTCGCGGCGGTGCCTTGATGGTCATGACTCTCCTCCTCCTTCATCCGGCAGTTCGCCTTGCGTGCTGCGCACGCCGAACCTGGCGCCACCCTTCCAGCCCGTCAGGCCCGGGTCCTCGCCCATCAGGCCGGCGCGGAAGGTGGCGGGGTCGATGAAGCGCCCCTCGTTGAAGAGCGTGGGGCTTTCGCCGATCGGGAAGTCCTTGCGGTGCGGGTGCCCCTCGAGGTCCTCGGGGGTGAGGAGCTTGCGCAGGTTGGGGTGGCCCTCGAAGACCACGCCCATCATGTCGAACGTCTCGCGCTCGAGGAAGTCCGCCCCGCGCCATACGCCGGTGGCGGTGGGGCAGGTCTCGCCGTCGTCAAGCTCCACGCGCACGAACAGCCGCTCGCGCCCGCTCACGTCGTGGATGTTGTAAACGACGGCGAAGCGCTTGCCACGGTGCCCGGGGTAGTCGAGGTAATCGATGCTGGTCACGTCCGTCAGCATCTCCAGGCCCGCTTCCTTGGCGGCCTTCAGGCCTTCGATCAGGGAGCCCTTGTCCAACGTGACGTTGATCATGCCCTTGAACTCGCTGGTGCGGCCGCCAATCTCGGTCAGCCGCTCGAGCGCGTTCGCCAGCGGCCCGCCCCGGGCCACGCCCGCCAACACGCTGCTCGCGGCGCCAGCGGAGGCATCGGCCGACCGTGTCATCCGCGGGACCACCCTTCCACCATCGGCAGCTTGACGCCGCGCTCGTCGAACGCCTCACCCTTGACCTTCTTCTGCAGCTGCATCACGCCGAACATGAGCGCCTCGGGCCGTGGCGGGCAGCCGGGCACGAAGATGTCGACCGGCACCACGGAATCCACGTTCTGCACGATGGCGTAGTTGTTGAACATGCCGCCCGAGCTGGCGCAGGCGCCCATGCTGATGACCCACTTGGGGTCGGGCATCTGCTCGTACACGCGGGTGAGCACCGGGGCCATCTTCTTGCTGAGCCGCCCGGCGATGATCATCACGTCCGCCTGGCGCGGGCTGGCGCGGAAGACCTCGGAACCCATGCGCGCCATGTCGGTGCGCGGGTTGGTGGAGGCCATCATCTCGATGGCGCAGCAGGCCAGGCCGAACGTGGCCGGCCAGAGGGAGTTGGA
>CAZPWN010000262.1:0-2331 GCA_964590475.1 uncultured bacterium
TCAATGAACTTGACTTCCGCGCCGTCGATCTGGGCGAGCCGGAGTGGTCGGAGAGTGCCGCCGACGGCGACTGGATCTGGCGCGAGGAGCGCGTCGCCGAACTCCTGGATGCCGCTGAGAGCGAGTGGCTCTTCGTCAGTGGCTGCGCTACCAACCAGGCGAAGTTCCACGACCGCTTCGATGAGGTCGTGCTACTGAGCGCGCCCACGGAGCTGATCCTGCAGCGGCTAGCATCCCGCACCAGCAACGACTACGGCAAGCGTCCCGAAGAGGTGGCAGAGGTGCTCGGCTACATCGAGACGGTTGAGCCACGTCTGCGGCGGGTGGCCGATCACGAGATCGACACTAGCGCACCGCTCGAGCACGTGGTCGACCTGCTACTGGAGTTGGTGGGGTAGGAGTTCGGGGCCGGAACTCCCTAAGGATTTTCGCGTCCATACGTGCGGTTCGGCCCTGAACTCGACGTAAGGACCCAGAAAAGCCGAGGGCCGAGCGGGGGCCGGGCCTCCACTTCCGGCCCGAGCTCGGACCGAGGCGGCTCATGCCAAGGCGATGGAGAGGAGCGTCCCTCGGCAACTTCGAGGGGCGCTGCGTAGCTGCGGTTCTAACCTCCGCGTAAGTCGCTTGTTAGAGGCGAGGCCGTTCGGTCTCAGACCGCGAGGGGCCGGTGGGAAACAAAAGCCCGAGCCACCCCAAACTCGATATCCACGAAACGCGGGTGGTGCACGTTGACTACCAGGTTCCGCTCGAGAGGCAGCACGGCGCTCGGTACACGGAGGGCGAGACTAGCCCGGCTCTCCAGCCAGGCGTCGCCGATGGCGGCGGTACCCGACGTGTCGGCGGGGTCGTTCCACGATCCGGGCAGCGCGGAGGGGTCCAGGTCCATGACCGAGTCCTCGGGGAGCCTGGCTTCGATGATGACGAAGCTGGTCGCCAGCAGACCGGGGCGGGCGTTGTGCGCCAGCACCTCGAGCGCGGCCACTGCCGGCGTGCCGCCCAAGTAGACCGCGGGCCTGCCGGGCGAGTTCCAGCGCCCTCCGTAGCGTCGGGCGCCCTCGCCGTCGAACGCTTGCTTAGCGAAGGCGCGTTTGACGATGCGCCAGCCCGAGATCGGCCCCGAGATCAACCGAAGACGCCTTGCTCGATACGGCCGAGGATGCCTAGGGCACGCTGGAGTCCAGGACCGTCGCGCGCAACGTCGAGCGGCTTGGCGCCAGCCAGGGCGGACGCCGGCGCGTGCAGCCACTCGACTGCCGCCGCGGGCTCCTCGTGCACCTCGACCGCCCGCGCGTACAGCACCAGGTAACGCCACAGGCGGTCGCTCTCCGTGGACTCGAAGCGGCCAGCGGCGCGCCGGCGGTAGAGGGTGCTCTCGCTGATGCGCAGCAGGCGCGCGAGTTCAGCCTGCGTGAGCCGCAGACGGCCGCACAGCTCCGTGAAAAGCCTGTACGGCAGGCCCCGCTCGATGCGGCGGCTGGCGCTGGCGAGGCTGACTTGGCGGGTGCGTAGCAGGCGCGCGAGCGTGCGCTCGGCTAGGCCTCCGTTGTTGCTGAGCGTGTCGGTAGTCCAGGTGGCTGACGCCATGGCCACCTCCTTACTACCACATGATAGTCCATGATTGTCATTTGGTGGTAGCTTGCGGTGTCCTGGTCGGATTCCAACAAGCCGACACAGCGCCAAGGTTATATCTGCGCCTTGAACGGGCTACGCTTCGCCCCCTGAGAGGACGAGGTCCGGGTGGTCACCGCGCCCGCCGCCGGAGGTAACTGGCTGGAGCACGACATGCGGCCGGTGGAGCTGGCGCGCGATGCGTGCAGGACATGCGACGCGCCACCCGTGAAAGGCCCAGCGTCGTACTTCCCCTCCATAGAGAAGAAGTACGGCAGGCCCGTACAGGAGTGGCTAGACATGATTAGGACCAAGCCCGACCAGAAACACATGGAACTGGTGACGTGGCTCAAAGCTGAGCATGGGCTGGGGCACGGGCACGCCAACGCGCTGGTGGCTTACGCACTGGCGGACGCCAAGCGAGGCTAACGACAATAGTCCAGCTCCGGAAGGGCCTTAGAGGCGTCCGCAGGCTTCAGTAGCGGGGCGTCTCGGACGCCCTTCGGCGCAAAGGATCGGCCCCGCTACTTGAGCGGGTCGGGTCAATCAGGACGCTGGGAGAGTGGGTCAGGCGGCCCTGGCCCCCTGCTCGAGCGACGCGAGTCGCGTCAGGGCGCCAGAGGGGCACCGTCGCTTGACGCTGCCGTCTGCAAACCCTATCCTCTCGTTACCCTTAGTTACTAAGGGTATAGGCAGTAGGCCCGCAAGCGCCGCTCATCTTTT
>CAZPWN010000263.1:0-2324 GCA_964590475.1 uncultured bacterium
GCTGCCCTCCGTGTAGGAGACGAAGCGGAACGGGCCGGTGCCGATGGGCTCGGAGCGCTGGGTCTCCGCCTTGGCAGCGGGGTAGATGATCGAGTCGGGCCGCGCGAGGTTGTAGAGCAGGCCGCGGCTCGGCTGGCTCAGCTGGAACTGAACGGTGTTCGGTTCCGGCGAGGTCACGCTCTCGATGGCCTCGTAGTAGGCCGGGTTGGTGTGGCCGGACTCGGGGTCCATGGCGCGCTCGAACTTGGCGATCACGTCGTCCACCGTCAGATCGGAACCGTCGTGGAACTTGACGCCCTCACGCAGGACGAAGGTCCAGGTGAGACCGTCTTCGCTCGTCTCGTACGACTCGGCCAGCGCCGGGACGATGTCGCCGCTGGAGTCGAAGCGCACGAGCCCCTCGTAAACGTTGTGATACATGACGCGCGGGATCTCCTGGGAGGTGGAGATGGTCGGGTCCCAACCCGGCGGGTCCGCGGTGATGGCCACCGTGACGGTGCCGCCGTAGACGGGCTCCGGGTCCTGCGCCGCGGCCGTGCCGAGCAGCAGGCCGATGGCCAGCAGCAGCGCCAGGGCCAGCCTGGAAGGGTGGATACGGGAAGCCGATTCGGTCATGCGTTCCTCCTGGATATGGAAGGGCCCGGCTGCTGCCGGGTGGGGAGAAGGCTGAGAACTGCTATGGGCCGGCCGAGGCCCTACTCGTTGTCTGACGAGAGATAGGTTACCGCAGCGGCGGCGTAGAGGCGCGCCGAGTCGACGGTATCGGAGAGCCGCACGAACTCGTTGACCTGATGCGGGATCTCGCGGTCACCGGGGCCGATGGTGACGATGGGGATGTCGCGCCAGGCCCACAGGAAGGTGCCGTCCGTGGCGCCCGGTACGCCGCCGTACTTGGGCGGGCCGCCCAGCACCGCCGGGTAGACCGCTTCCACCGCCCGCACCAGGGGGTCGTCCGCGGCCGTCTCGGTCCAGGGGCGTGACTCGAACACCTCGATGTCGAAGCTCAGCCTGTCGGTCTGGGCTTCGAGACGCGCGGCGATGGCGCGCAGCTCGGCCTCGATCTCCTCATGCGACTGGCCGGGCACCGTGCGGATGTCGAGCGCCACGTAGGCCATCTCCGGCACGACGTTCAGCTGCGCCTCACCCGTGGCGGGCGCCCGGGTGACCGTCGGGGTGATCCACGGCAGGCCCAGGTACCGGTGCTCGCCCAGCCTCGCCTGCTCCTGGCGCTCGAATTCGCGCAGGGCCACCACGAAGTCGGCCAGGCCGCGCACGGGGTTCACGCCCGCGTACGGCATGGCCCCGTGGCTCATGACGCCCGTCACGCTCACGTGGACACGCATGGCGCCCTTCTGGAAGAGGCAGATCTCGTTCTCCTCGGGCTCGGCCACGATGGCGCCGGAAACGTCGTCCGCCCAGCCGCGCTCGATGAAGTGCTTGATGCCGAGCATCATGCCCTCCTCGTCCACCACGATGCCTAAGCGGATGCGGCCCGTCAGGCCTGGAGCCACGCGCATGACGGCTTCCAGCGCGGCGATGCTGGCCGCCACGCCCGCCTTCATGTCAGCCGAGCCGCGGCCGTGCAGCACGTCGCCTTCGGTGCGCCCCTCGTAGGGCGGTACCCGCCACTTGGTCGGGTCGCCTTCCGTCACGACGTCCGTGTGGCCCTCGAACATCAGCGTGCGGTGCCGGGACGGGTCGAAGCCGGTGCCCGTCCAGTCGCAGATCACGTTGGGGCGTCCCGGGGCGACCTCCTCCAGGACGGGGTCGAGCCCCAGGGAGCGCAGCTGCGCCGCCACGTACTCGGCGGCGGCGGTCTCGTTGGTGCCCATCTCGGCGTCGAACACGCTGCGGATGCGCACGAGCCCCTGCGCCAGCTCGCGGACGCGGTCAGGGTCAACCGCCTCCGCCGCGCGGCGCGCCAGATCTTCGGACATTTGTGGGTCCAGGGTCACGGTGCGCTCAGAGGGGCGGCGTGAAGCGGCCGTCCTGCGCGGTCCAGCCGCCGTCCACGTAGAGCAGCGAGCCGGTGACGAAGCTGGCCGCGTCCGAGACCAGGTAGATGACGGCGCCCACGAGCTCGCTCGGCTGCGACCAGCGGCCCAGGGCGCTCTTGTCGGCGTAAGCCTGGTACCACTGGGGCTGCGCCTTGATCTGCTCGGTCAGGGGTGTCTCGACCACTCCCGGCGCCACCGCGTTGGCGCGCACCCCCTGCTGGCCCAGCTCGGAAGCCAGGGCGCGGATCATCTGCAGGGTACCCGCCTTCGTGGCGGCGTAGACGCCCTGACCCGGCTCCACCACCTGCGAGCGGATGCTGGAGAAGA
>CAZPWN010000264.1:0-2301 GCA_964590475.1 uncultured bacterium
TGTGAACGAACTTCCTCTCTTCCCACTGGACGTCGTGGTCTTCCCCGGCATGACGGTCCCGCTGCACGTACACGAGGAGCGCTACAAGCAGCTCGTGCGCGAAGTGTTGGCGCAGGAGCAGGAGCCCAAGCGTTTCATCATCGTGTACGAGCCGGACCATGCCGCCATCCGCGACACCGCGGTGCGCGTGGCGCGCTACGGCACGCTAGTGCACGTTCTATCCGCCGAGGAGAACCCCGACGGAACGTACGACCTGCTGGCCCACGGCCAGGAGCGTTACGAGGTCGAGGTCCGCCGCGTGGTCGAAGTGGCCGAGCCCGGCGGCGCCACCCGCCCGCTGGCCTACGCCACCGAGACGCCCGCACCCCTCGGACGGGACGACCCCAACGAGGAGGCCATCGCCGCCTGGGACGCGCTGGACACCTTCCGCACCTACGCGGGCAAGCGCTTCCAGGGCAACGCCGGCGACGAGATCGACCGCCATCTGCCGGACGACCCCTTCTACCAGGCGTCGTTCATCGCCGCCAACATCGTGGTGCCCGGCGAGGCCAAGCAGAGCCTCCTCGAAGCCGGCAGCCTGCGTGAGCGTTTCGATCTGGCTCGCGCCCTCATGCTCGAGCGAATGGAGCGCCGTACCCGCAGCCGCCGGGGACGTGCGTGAGCCAGGAAGACCTGGCGGAGCGGCACCCTACAGAACAAGAAGAACGCGAACGCTTCTCCTTCCGCTGGAGCGATCTGCCCCTGGTAACGGCGGACATCTCCGGCACGGGGGGCGTGGTGCGCACCTCCCCGGACGACTTCCGGGTCACGGAGATCCCCCTCTACCTGCCGGAAGGCACGGGCTCGCACCGCTACCTGCTGGTGGAGAAGCGCGGCTACAACACGCGTGAGCTGGTGCAGGCGCTCATGCGGGGCGGTGTGGAGGAGAAGGCCATCGGCGTGGCGGGCCTGAAGGACAAGGCCGCCGTCACGGTGCAGTGGCTCAGCGTGCCCAAGCGCTTCGGCGAAGCCGTGGGCGAGCTGGCCGCACTGCCCGGCGTGCGCATCCTCGACGAGAGCTTCCACCGCAACAAGCTAGGCATCGGCCACCTCAGGGGCAACCGCTTCGAGATCACCATCCGGGGCGTGCGGCCGGATGCCCTGGCATCCGCGGAGGAGACTCTGCGTGCCCTGGCCCTCCGCGGCTCGCCCAACTGGTTCGGCCCGCAGCGGTTCGGACGCTTCGGTGGCAACGCCTACGACGGCCTCAGGGTGCTGAGGGGCGAGGACGTGCCCGGCGGCCACCGCCTCAAGCGCTTCTTCCTCTCGGCCCTGCAGTCCACGCTCTTCAACGCCATCCTGGCGCGCCGTATCGAGGCCGGGCTCTACCAGCAGGTGGTGGAAGGCGACTACGCGAGGAAGCACGACACCGGCGGCACCTTCCTCGTGGAGGACGCCGCCTTGGAGAGCCCGCGCGCGGAGCGGCTGGAGATCAGCGCCACGCTGCCGCTCTTCGGCCGCAAGGTGAAGCAGTCCGTGGGCCGGGCCGGCGAGTTCGAGGAGGAGGTGCTCGGCGAGTACGGACTGCGGTGGGTGCAGTTCGCCGCCAGGCACGGCGACAGGCGCTCCACCCGCGTGCTCCTCGAAGACGTGGAGGTCAGCGCGGAAGTCGTGCCGGAGGTGCCAGAAGCCTGGGATCCGGCGGTCGGCGAGGACGCAACGCCGCACGCCGTGCCGAGCGGCAGGTCGCACGGGGAGGAGAGCGCTCTACGCCTCGCTTTCAGCCTGCCCAAGGGCTCCTACGCCACCGCCGTGCTGCGCGAGATCATGAAGGAAGACGTGGACGCGCCGTTCGAGCGGCCGGAGGAGCTGGAGTAGCCGGAAGCGGCCGTCTGCTGGTTGCGGGACGCGCGCTTCGTCCGGCCGGTCCTAGGCCATCCGGCGGCGCCACACCAACTCGAGCATGAAGAGCGCCAGGCCCGCCACGGCGAGGTAGGGCCACAGGTGGCGCCGGTCCGTAGCCAGGCGCGCCTCGTACGTCTCGCCGGTCTCCACCACGCGCCCGCCGCTGCGCAGCGCCACGTCGGCCAGCAGCGCCGCGCCGTCCACGTCCACGTACTCGGGATCGGGACCGCCCGCGCGGGTGCGCGCCACCACTTCGCCCTCCGACACCAGCACCACCTCGCCGGAGCCGCCCGTCCAGGGCAGGCGCCCCGCGTAGCGGCCCGGCGCCACCTGCTCCAGGGGGAGGGTACGGCCGTCGTGGCGCGCCTCGATGCGGGCGTTGTTGACGTAGTCGCCGCCCTCCACGGCGTCCACCGT
>CAZPWN010000265.1:0-2270 GCA_964590475.1 uncultured bacterium
CCGCTCTGGTGGACGCCGCGCTGACGAAGCGCTCGAGGCTGAGACCGCCGCGGCTAACGCCGTAGGTGTAGAGCAGGTTCACGCGGTCCTCGATGGTGGGGATACCGTTGGGGATCTTCGTGAAGTCGCCGCGGCCCATCTCCTTCTGGCCCTTGAAGTCGAAGGGGGCGTGGTCGGTGGCCACCGTGTCGATCATGCCGGCGTTCAGCGCGTCCCACAGCGGCTTCTGGTTGCGCTTGTGCCGCAGCGGCGGCGACATCACGTACTTGGCGCCCTCGAAGTCGGGCCTCTCCGCGTAGGTCTTGTCGAGGATGAGGTGCGGCACCACGACCTCGATGCTGAGGTCCACGCCGCGGAGCTTGGCGGCCAGCGCCGCCTCCAGCGCCGGCTCGCTGCTGAGGTGCACCACGTAGCCCTTGGCGCCGGTGAGCTCCACGAACGAGGCGAAGTGGTGGGTGCCGTCCGCCTCCACCCGCTCGGGGCGGCTGGGCTCGTGCCACTCCGGGCCGACCTTGCCTTCAGACAGCAGGCGCGCCTGCAGCTGCGCCACGATCTCGTCGTTCTCGCAGTGGGCAGCCACCACCACGCCCAGCTCCCGCGCCAGCCTGAGCGTCTTGAACAGCTCCTCGTCGTTCACGCCGAAGAAGCCCTTGTAGGCGAGGAAGACCTTGAACGACGTCATGCCGTCCTTCACCAGCTCGCGCAGGGTGGCTTCCGTCTCATCGTCGAACTTGGTGACGCCTATGTGGAAGGTGTAATCGCAGGCGCTGTTGCCGGCCGCCAGCTCGTTCCAGTGCCGGTAGCCCGCCTTCAGGTCCTCCAGGCGCGAGGGCGCCAGCATCTCTATGTAGGTGGTGGTGCCGCCCACCAGCGCCGCCTGGCTGCCGGTGGCGTGCGTGTCCTTGGTGACCGTGCCCATGAACGGCAGGTGGATGTGCACGTGCGGGTCGATGAAGCCCGGGAAGACGTACTTGCCGCTGGCGTCTATCACCTCGGCGCCGTCCGGTGCTTGAAGGTCCTTGCCGATGGCGGTGATCGTCTCGTCCTCGACGTAGATGTCGGCCACCATGCGGCCGCCGGCGTTGACGATCTCGCCGTTCTTTATGAGCAGGCTCACTGTCGTCCTTTCCGAGTGGCGGTGGGCTTACTGCAGCCCGTGGCTTGGCTTGCGGGTACGCGGCGGCCGGCGCGGGCCGGCGCTTGCCGCGGAAGCTAGCGGCGTCAGTGGATCTCGATACCGACTTCCTTGCGGTAGGCCACCATGGCGTCCCAGTCGGTGGTGACCTCGGGCCTGGTGCGCGCCAGTTCGTTCCAGGTGACGGCCGGGAACTTGGGCGGACGCTCGACCATGGTGATGCAGGCGTCCACCGGGCAGACGAGGCTGCAGAGGTCGCAACCCACACAGTCGTCCTCGCGCACCACCGGTTGCAGGGTGGCCGTGCCGTCGTAGGTGGCGGGGTCTATGCGCACGCCGTCGGCGGTGAGGTCGATGCACTGGTGCGCGCCCTCGTCGCAGGCCACGTAGCAGAGGTTGCACTGGATGCACTTGGCCTCGTCGATGACGGCCACCGAGCGGAACGAGAGGTCGAAGTCGCCGTAGAGGCTGATGCGCGGCACGGAGGCGCCGATGACCTGCTCGATGCTGGCGGCGCCCTTCTGGTCGAGCCAGTTGGAGAGGCCGTCACACAGCTCGTGGATGATGCGGAAGCCGTAATGCATGACGGCGGTGCACACCTGGATGCTGGTGGCGCCGAGCAGCAGGAACTCCGCCGCGTCGCGCCACGTCTCCACCCCGCCCATGCCGGAGATGGGCACGGGCCGGCCCTGGTACTCGGGGTCGGAGGCGATGGCCGACAGCATGTGCAGCGCGATGGGGCGCACGGCCGGGCCGGCGTAGCCGCCGTGGCTGCCCTTGCCGCCCACGTTGGGCGATATCTCGAAGTTGTCCACGTCCACGCCAGCTATCGAGTTGATGGTGTTGATGAGCGAGATGCCGTCGGCGCCGGCGTTCAGGGCCGCGTGGGCGGGCGGGATGATGTTGGTGACGTTGGGCGTGAGCTTCACGATGACCGGGATGCTGGCCGCTGAGGTGACCCAGCCCGTGATCATCTCGCAGTACTCGGGCACCTGGCCCACCGCCGCGCCCATGCCGCGCTCGCTCATGCCGTGCGGGCAGCCGTAGTTGAGCTCGATGCCGTCCGCGCCCGTGTCCTCTATCTGCTGCACCACGGTCTTCCACGCCTGCTCGTTGCTGGAGACCATGGCGCTCA
>CAZPWN010000266.1:0-2268 GCA_964590475.1 uncultured bacterium
CCAGGAGGAGTTCCCCTACGTGATCCGCGTGGTGGGCGAGACGCTCGAGAGCAACGGCTCCTCCTCCATGGCCACCGTCTGCGCCGGCAGCCTGGCGCTGATGGACGCGGGCGTGCCGCTCAGCGCCCCCGTGGCGGGCATCGCCATGGGCCTCGTGATGGAGAACGGCTCGTACCGCATCCTCACGGACATCCTCGGCAGCGAGGACGCGCTCGGCGACATGGACTTCAAGGTCACCGGCACCGCGGCGGGCGTGACCGCCCTGCAGATGGACATCAAGATCGGCGGCATCACCGCCGACATCATGCGTGAAGCGCTGGCCCAGGCCCGCGCCGGCCGCCTCCACATCCTGGAGGAGATGGGCAAGGCACTGCCCGCGCCGCGCAGCGAGATCTCGCAGCGCGCCCCGCGCATCCTGCAGGTCAAGATCGCCACGGACAAGATCGGCACCGTCATCGGACCGGGCGGCAAGCAGATCCGCGAGCTGGAAGCCATGGGCGCCACCGTGGAAGTGCAGGAAGACGGCACCGTGCGCATCTACTCCGAGGACTCGGGCGCGGCGCAGAAGGTGAAGGAGCGGATCGAGGCCCTCACCGCTAGCGCGGAAGTGGGCAAGGTGTACGACGGCGTGGTGGCCAAGGTCACCGATTTCGGCGCCTTCATCACCCTCTTCCCCGGCACGGACGGCCTGCTGCACATCAGCCAGGTGGCCGAGGAGCGCGTGGAGCGCGTGGAGGATCACCTGAAGGAGGGCGACAAGCTTCAGGTGAAGGTGAACACCATCGACGACCGCGGCAAGATCGACCTGGTGCGCCCCGAGCTCGAGGGCAAGATCGCCCCGCGCGGACCCCGGCGCGGACCCGGCGGTGGCGGCGGTGGCGGTCGTGACCGTGACCGCGGTGGCGACCGCAACCGCGGCGGCCGCGGCCCACGTTCCTAACAGTCGACGGTCTGGAGGTGACGAGCCATTACGCGCTCCTCACCTCCAACCTGTAAGGTCTAGCAGTACTGGACTCATCTATGGTCCAGCACCTTTGCCCGGTTATCTAGCGAGTTAGGGCGGGCTCCTTAGGGCCCCTCGCCTGCGGTTGCCACTTATCGGCCACCGCGCCCGCCATCCCCAACGGGGGAAGAGAGCGCCCGACCGGCTTCCGAATGAAGGGAGGCTCGGCGAGCGCGTTAGGAGAAGTATGGCAGACGACGAACAACGTAAGAGCACCCGGCGCCGCCGGCCGCGCAAGCCGACCGGTGAGAAGCGCGGCGACCAGGCCGGAGACACCAAGACCGAGAAGAAGGAAGAGAGCAGCGGCGGCAACGCGCCCCGCAGCCGCACGTCCAGCCGGGGCGCCAAGGAGCGCACGGGGCTGCCCAAGGACCCCGCCGCCAAGGGCCGAGGCGCCCGGCGGGGGCAAGGCGGCATAACCACCCGCGAGATGAGCGAGCGGAAGCCGGAGGACAGGACCAAGGAGTACGAGTCCTCCATAGACGACGACCGCAAGCTGAAGGTCATCGCGCTGGGCGGCATGGGCGAGATCGGCAAGAACATGTTCGCCTTCGAGCTCGGCGACGAGATCCTGCTGGTGGACGGCGGCCTCGCCTTCCCCGACGCGGAGATGCTCGGGGTAGACATCATCGTGCCCAAGATCGACTGGGTGGTCGAGAACGCCCACAAGATCAAGGGCTGGGTGCTGACCCACGGGCACGAGGACCACATAGGCGGCCTGCCTTACATGATCCGGCTGCTGCCGAAGATCCCCATGTACGGCGCGCGCCTTACGCTAGGTCTGCTGCGCGGCAAGTTCGAGGAGTTCAAGCTCAGCGAGTCCGACGTGGACCTGCGCGAGATAACCCCGGACGACCGCGTGAAGATCAGCAACAACTTCACGGTCGACTTCTTCCGCATGACGCACTCCATCCCCGACAACTCGGGGCTGGTGATCCACACGCCAGTGGGCCGCGTGGTGCACTCGGGCGACTTCAAGCTGGACTACCACCCGGCGGACGGCAAGTCGAGCCACCTGCACAAGCTGGCGCAGGCGGGTCAGGACGGCGTGCTGCTGCTGATTTCGGATAGCACCAACGCCGAGCGTCCGGGCTACACGGCCAGCGAGCGCGACGTAATGAACGCCGTGGACGAGATCCTCGCCAAGGCCACGGGCCGCGTTATCGTGACCACCTTCTCCTCGCACGTGCACCGCCTGCAGAACTTCGTACGCCTAGCGGAGAAGTACGACCGGCGCGTGATCATGGAGGGCCGCTCCATGATCA
>CAZPWN010000267.1:0-2259 GCA_964590475.1 uncultured bacterium
ACGCCTGCTCGTTGCTGGAGACCATGGCGCTCACGATGACGGCGCGGTCGGGCCAGAGCTTCTTGATCTCGGTGATCTCCTTGAGGTTGACCTCGATGGGCCTGTCGGAGATGAGCTCCACGTTGTTGATGGCTATGAGGCGGTTGCCGCCGTACTGGAACTGACCGTAGCGGTTGCTGACGTTTAGGACGGGGTCGCCGATGGTCTTCCACACCGCACCGCCCCAGCCGTACTCGAACGCCTTGTTTATCTGGTAGGCGGAGTTGGTGGGCGGGGCGCTCGCCAGCCAGAACGGGTTCGGGCTTCTTATGCCCGCGAAGTTGGTGGTGAGGTCAGCCATGGACGCTCCTGACGTCGTACTCAGCGGTCACCGTGCCCCCTGCGATCGTTCGGACCATGTCAGCCATGGACGCTCCTAACGTCGTTGGTGGTCCCGTGCAGGAACCGGCCGCGCGTGGCGCCGGGCTGCGGGGTTGGCTCCGCCACTCCCAGCTGGGCGGCTACGGCGCGCGCCACTATCTTGCCGTCCTCCGCCGCCGTGACGGTGAGCGCCTGACCGGTGAGCCGCACGCAGTCGCCCGCCGCGAAGACCTTGGGATGGCTGGTGCGCAGCTCCTCGTCCACCTTCACGTAACCGTTGATGCTCTCGATGCCGAAGCCGTCGAACAGCGGCTTCAGCCGCTCCTGGCCGATGGCCTTGATGACCTGGTCCGCGGGGAGCACGAACTCGCTGCCTGGTACGGGCTCGGGCCGGCGGCGGCCGCTCTCGTCCGGCAGGCCGAGCCGCATGCGCACGCAGCGCACGCCGGTTACCCTGCCGCCCTCGCCCAGGATCTCGATGGGCTGGGTGAGGAGCCTGATGTCCACGCCCTCGCCGCGCACGAAGTCGACCTCGAAGTCGTAAGCCGTCATCTCCGCACGGCTGCGGCGGTAGAGCATGGTGACGCGCTCCGCCCCCAGGCGCTTGGCCACGGTGGCGGCGTCCACAGCGGTGTTGCCGGCGCCCACCACGATGACCTCGTTGCCCACGGGGATGTCGAGCAGCCCCTCGCGGCCGTCCTTGTCGGCGACCTTGGTGGCGGCGATGAACGGCAGCGCGTCGATGACGCCCTCCAGCTCCTCGCCTGGGATGCCGAGCGGCGGGACGGGCCCGGTGCCGGCGGCTATGACCACGGCGTCGTAGCCCTCGAGGAGCTCGCGGTGCGAGACGTCCACACCGACCTCCACGCCCGTGCGCACCTCGACCCCCAGCCCCTTGATGAACTCCACTTCCTCGAGCGAGACGTTGGTGGGCTCGCGCAGCACGACGATGCCGTAGGTGGAGAGCCCGCCGGGCAGCTGGTTGCGCTCGAAAACGGTGGCGTGCACGCCGCGCTTGGCGAGCTCGCCCGCGGCGCTGAGGCCCGCCGGGCCCGCCCCCACGATGGCCACGCGCTTGCCGGTCGGCGCCGCCGGCTCGAACACCTGGGCGCCCGTCTCGAACACGTGGTCGGTGGCGTAGCGCTGCAAGCGGCCGATGGCTATCGGCCTATGCTCGGCGCCCAGCACGCATGCGCCCACGCAGAGCTCGTCCACGGGGCACACACGGCCGCAGCTGTGGCCGATCAGGTTGGATTCGAGGATGGTGGTGGCCGCGCCGAGGAGGTTGTCGTTGGCGATCTGCCGGATGAAGGTGGGGACGTCGATGCTGGTGGGGCAGGCCTGGATGCAGGGCGCGTCGAAACAGTAGAGGCACCGGTTGGCCTCCACCGTGGCCTCGTTCTTGGTGTAGCGCGGGTAGGTCTCGCTGAACGAGTCCTGCAGCTGCGCCAGTGTCACTTCCTCGTGTGCCATGTTCCTCCGTGCTCCTCTTCCTGCCGGGCAGGTCCAATGGGCGGCGTGACGGGGGACGCCTATCGGCTTACGCGCACGTGCGGCCTATGGCCGCACGTGCGCCAGGACAGCTCAGAACTTGCGGCTCCAGGTCTGGGGCCAGCGCTCGATGACCACCTTGGTCTGCGTGTAGAACTCGATACCGTGGGCGCCCTGCGCGTGCAGGTCGCCGAAGAAGCTGTCCGACCAACCGCTGAACGGGAAGAAGGCCATGGGTGCCGCCACGCCCAGGTTGATGCCGATGTTGCCGGCTATGGCGCGGTGGCGGAACTCGCGGGCCGCGGCGCCGGAGCTGGTGAAGAGCGAGGCCTGGTTGCCGAAGCGGCGGTCGTTGACCATCTCGATGGCGTCGTCGAGGGTGGCGGCGTGCATGAGCGAGAGCACCGG
>CAZPWN010000268.1:0-2257 GCA_964590475.1 uncultured bacterium
AGATGGTCGTGACCGAAGGTGCAGTACCCAGAGTGAGTGGTGGCGCGGGGCCGGACGAGGGACGGACCGTACGGACCAACATCCCCATCCGCACCCCGGACCAACGCTTGCGTGTTTTCGTCAGCTCGACCCTCACCGAGCTAGCCGACGAGCGAGCAGCCGTGCGGCAGGCCGTAGGTCGCCTGCGCCTGGCACCCGTGATGTTCGAGCTGGGAGCGCGGCCGCACCCGCCGCGCGAGCTGTACCGCGCGTACCTCGAGCAGAGCCACATCTTCGTGGGCATCTACTGGCAGCGCTACGGCTGGGTGGCGCCCGGCATGGACGTCTCCGGACTCGAGGACGAGTTCCTCCTCAGCGGCGACCGGCCCAAGCTCATCTACATCAAGTCGCCCGCTCCCGAGAGGGAGGGGCGACTGCAGGACCTGCTCGGCCAGATCGAGAACGACGACAGGGCCTCCTACAAGACCTTCTCCACGCCCGAAGAGCTGCGCGAGCTGGTGGAGAACGACCTGGCCATACTGCTCACCGAGCGCTTCGAGCACGCCTCAGCCGAGCTCCCCACGCGGAGGGCCCAGGAGCTGCCCGTACCCGGCACGCCGCTGGTGGGTCGCGAGAGCGAGGTCCGGGAGGTAGCGGACCTGCTTCTGAGCCGCGACGTGCGGCTGGTGACTCTTATGGGTCCCGGTGGCATAGGCAAGAGCCGCCTCGCCCTCGCGGTGGCCGACCGGCTGCAGGACGAGTTCGAGGACGGCGTGTTCTTCGTGCAGCTGGCGCCCGTGCGCGAGCCCGGTTTCATGCCCACCGCCCTGGTGCGGGAACTGGGGCTGGCCGTGCCCGCCAGCATCCCGCCCATGGACGCCCTCAAGGGCTTCCTGCACGACAAGCGCGTGCTGCTGGTGCTCGACAACTTCGAGCAGATCCTCCCCGCAGCCACCTACGTGGCGGAACTGCTCAGCGCCGCGCCCGGCCTCGAGGTGCTCACCACCAGCCGCTCGGTGCTGCGCATAACCTCCGAGCACGAGTACCAGGTCCAGCCGCTGGCCCTTCCCTCGCAAGAGGGGAGGGAGCCGCTACTCGAGCTGGCGCAGAACGACTCGGTGCGCCTCTTCGTCACGCGCGCCCGCGCCGTGGCCGCCGACTTCGAGCTCACCGAGCAGAACCGGCACGCGGTCATCGAGATCTGTCACCGCCTCGAGGGCGTGCCGCTAGCTATCGAGCTGGCGGCGGCGCGCGTCAAGTACCTCGCCCCGGCGGCGCTGCTGAGGCGCCTCGACAAGCGCCTCGACGTGCTGACGGGCGGCGCCCGCGACCTGCCCGACAGGCAGCGCACCCTGAGAGCCACCTTCGACTGGAGCTTCGCCCTCCTCACGCCCGAGGAGCAGCGCGTCTTCGCCAAGCTCAGCATGTTCGTCGGCGGCTTCACCCTCGAGGCGGCGGAGGCCGTCTGCACCGAGCCCGGCTCCGAGACCGAAGTGGTGGAGGTGCTCTTCTCGCTGGCGGACAAGAGCCTGCTCAGGCACCGGCTCGAAGGCGACGCTTCGCGCTTCTGGCAGCTGGAGGCCATCCGCGAGTACGCGCGCGAGCGGCTGGTGGAGTTCGATGAACCGGCCGCCGTGGCCTGCGCTCACCGCGACTACTTCGTGGAGTTCAGCCGCCAGGCGGAAGAGGGCCTGCTCGGCCACGAACAGGCGCGCTGGCTCGAGCTGGTGGAGCGCGACCAAGCGAACATCCGCGCCGCCCTCAGGCGCGCCCTCACCCACGGGGAGGTCGAGATCGTGGTCGAGATGGGCTGGAACCTGTGGCGCTACTGGTGGGTTAGGGGCCAGCACCAGGAGGGACGCACCTGGATGGAGGGCGCGCTGAGGCGCGTTCACGACCTGCCGCCCCAGATGCAGATGCGCGCCTACTTCGTGGCCGGGGCCATGGCCATCGCCCAAGCGGACTTAGGGCGGGCGGTGCCGTGGGTCAGGGAGTGCGTCCGCCTGGCCCGCGAGGCCGGCGACCGCTTCCACGAGGGCGTCGGCCTGCTGGGCGCCGGACTCATCTCGCTCTACACGCAGGACTTCGAGGCCGTCGAACGCGAGCTGGGCGAGGCGCTGAGCATCTTCCGCGACGAGGGCGACTGGTGGGGCCAGGCGCACGTCCTTCACTACCTGTGGCGCTACGACGCCGTGCTTGGGAGGGGACCGGAGCAGATCGGCAAGCTGCAGGAGAGCGTGGCCCTCTTCCGCGCCAACGGCGACAAGAGCGGGCTGGT
>CAZPWN010000269.1:0-2222 GCA_964590475.1 uncultured bacterium
CGTTCGGGTAGCCGAGCAGGTACTTGAGGACGAACCAGCTGTGGCTCGAGCGCTCCGCGATGCGGCAGTAAGCGATCACGTCGTGCTCCGGCCTGACGCCGGCCTCCTCGTACAGGGAGGAGAGTTCGACGGCGCTCTTGAAGGTGCCGTCGGGGTTCACCGCGCGCGACCAGGGGATGTTGGCCGCGCCGGGTATGTGCCCGCCGCGCAACGCGCCCTCCTGCGGGTACTCCTCCATGTGCAGCTTCTCGCCGCTGTACTCCTGCGGGCTGCGCACGTCCACGAGGGCGCCGGTGCCGGCGTTGACCTCGAGCAGGTGCATCAGCACGTCCGGGGCGAACGCCCGGATGGAAGCGTCGCGGTAGGGCACCTTGTAGCTGCCGCGCGCGGGGGTGCCGCTCTCCTTCTCCAGCGGACGCTCCTCCTCGAGCCAGGCTTGCCGGCCGCCGTCCATGAGCCGGGCGTCATTATGTCCGTTGTATTTGAGGAACCAGAACGCGTAGGCGGCCCACCAGTTGCCCTTGTCGCCGTAGAGCACGACCGTGTCGGAGTTGCTGATGCCCTTGCTCTCCATCAACTCCTCGAACGCGCGCTCGTCGATGAAGTCGCGGATGTCCTGGCGCTGCAGCTCCGTGTGCCAGTCGAGCTTCTGCGCGCCGGGTACGTGCCCGGTGTCGTACAGCAGGACGTCCTCGTCCACCTCGAGGATCTTGATGGAGCCGTCGTTCAGGCGCTCCTCGACCCAGGCGGTGCTCACCAGGACGTCCGGAGTGGCGTAGTCGTCGTACTTTCCGTTTGGCATTCGTTCCTCCTCGCGCATCGTACCGACAGAGACGCGCCCCGCACGTTCAACCCGAGACCTACGGGACACGTCGTGCGCGCTTCGTGTACACGCTTCCCGGGCGGAACGGCGCCGGCGCCAGGGCTATACTCCTGGCGATGACTCAGTCACGTAACCCCGTGCGCCTGGCGCCCTCGATCCTGTCAGCCGATTTCGCCAACCTGGGCGCCGCGGTGGCCGCCGCCGAGGATGCGGGGGCTGACCTGATCCACGTCGACGTGATGGACGGACATTTCGTGCCCAACATCAGCATAGGCCCAGCCGTGGTGTCCGCCGTGAAGCGCCACACCTCCCTACCCCTCGACGTGCACCTGATGATCGCCGCGCCCGAGCGGTACGTGGCCGCCTTCTCCTCGGCCGGCGCCGACTACATCACCGTCCACGCCGAGGCCACGCATCACCTGCACCGGCTGCTGCAGAGCGTGCGCGAGAGCGGCGCCAAGGTGGGCCTGGCGTTGAACCCGCTCACGCCGCTCGCCGTCCTCGAGGGCGCTCTCGGCTACCTGGACCTGGCGCTCATCATGAGCGTGGAGCCGGGCTTCGGCGGGCAGGAGTTCATCGGTGGCAGCGTGGCGCGCATCGAGGCCGCGCGCCGCATGCGCGACCGCATCAACCCGAACTGCCTGATCGAGGTGGACGGCGGCATCGACCTGCGCACCGCTCCGCTGGCCGCCGCGGCGGGCGCGGACATCCTGGTGGCGGGCAGCGCCATCTACGGCGGCGGGGCCACGGTGCGCGAGAACGTGGTCGGACTCCGCGCCGCCATCTCGGGCAACTGAGGTTGGATTAGCGTCTTACGTCAGGCTACGGCTTCGAAGCGGCCCAAGGCGCGGAACCTGTCGTAGCGCGCCTTCCTGAGCTGCTCACCGGACATGGGAGTGAGCTGGGCGAGCTCCTCGATGAGCGCCCGCTTGACCAGGGCCATGGCCTCTTCGGCGGAGCTGTGGGCGCCTCCGAGGGGCTCATCGATCACGCGGTCCACCACGCCGAGGGCCACCAGGTCTCGTGAGGTCAGCCTGAGCGCCTCGGCGGCCCGTTCGGCCTCGCCGGCATCACGCCACAGGATGGCCGCGCACGACTCGGGGCTGATGACGGAGTAGATGGCGTTCTCGAGGATCAGCACGCGGTTGGCCACCCCGATGGCCAGCGCCCCACCCGAGCCGCCCTCGCCTATCACCACGCTGATCGCGGGCACCTCGAGCTCGCTCATGCGGCGGATGCTCTCGGCTATGACCCACGCCTGACCCTGCTCCTCGGCCGCGAGACCCGGGTACGCGCCGGGGGTGTCTATCAGGGTTATCACCGGCAGCCTGAAGCGGTCCGCCAGGTCGAACATGCGCATGGCCTTGCGGTAGCCGCTGGGGTGGCTCATGCCGAAGTT
>CAZPWN010000270.1:0-2217 GCA_964590475.1 uncultured bacterium
CATTCGGTCTCACTCACACTTTAGGGTTGTCTTGAAGTATCTCACGCTCCTTCTTGCCCGTATGGACTGCAGGGTAGCACGGCGCACCCGCCCTTCTCAGTGACGCATCGTACGAACATCGTGCAGCACACGTTCCGGCCACTATTGACAACTGCCGCGCGGTGCGCTAGCTGTCAGCCCGCGGGGGCGCGCTTCCCCGCTCCGGGCGCCTACGGTATGCTTCGCCAAATGTCAGCTGAGAAGCGTGCCGAGACGAGAGAGGTGGCGCCTCGTCGCCGCCGCTCCACCGAGGGGCGCGGAGGACTGATCGGGCTGCTCACGCCGGGCACCCTCTGGATCGTCGTGTTCTTCCTGCTGCCGCTCGTGTTCGTAGCGGTCAGTTCGTTCATGAGCCGCGGCCCTGGCGGGCAGCCGGTGCAGCCGTGGACGCTCGATCAGTACGAGCGCACCTTCACCACCTTCGGTCCGGTGCTGTGGCGCAGCCTCCGCATCGCGCTGGTGGCCACGCTCTTCTGCCTGCTCCTCGGCTACCCGGCGGCGTTCTTCATCAGCCGGCGGCGCAACCCGGGCGTGCGCGTCATGCTCCTCTTCCTCGTGCTGCTGCCGTTCTGGACCAACTTCCTGGTGCGCACCTACGCGCTCATCACCATCCTCCAGCGCGACGGGCTCCTCAACGGGCTGCTGCAGTCGCTCGGCGTGCTGGCGGAGCCCATCCAGATGCTGTTCACGCCCAGCGCGGTGATGGTGGGCCTGGTCTACGGCTACCTGCCGTTCATGATCCTGCCCATCTACGCGTCGGTGGAGGCGCTCGACTTCCGCTACGTAGAGGCCTCCAACGACCTGGGCGCCAACGACTTCACCACCTTCTGGCGGGTCATCTTCCCCCTCACCCTGCCGGGGGTCATCGCGGGCTGCATCCTCGTCTTCATCCCCGCCATCGGCGCCTACATCACGCCCGACCTCATGGGAGGCACGCGCGGGCTCATGATCGGCAACCTCATCCAGAGCCAGTTCGGCGGGCGCGGCAACGTACCGCTCGGTAGCGCCATCTCCATGGTGCTGCTGGCGCTGGTGTTCGTGAGCGTGTTCATCTACAGCCGCTGGGGCCAGAGGGACGACGCGTGAGCCTCCGCAAGGACGAACTCCACAGGAACCGCATCCGCCGCGACCTGGCCGTGCGCCGCACGGGCCGGGTGGCCGTGTGGCTCAGCCCTTTCCTGGTCTACCTCTTCCTATGGATACCCATCCTGGTACTGGTGGCCTTCTCGTTCAACGACTCGTCGTCGATCAGCGTGTGGCGCGGCTTCACCACCCGCTGGTACGAGAACATCCTCAACAACACCATCACTGCCGGCACGGAGGCGGCGCGCTTCCAGACGGGACTGTTGCTGCGGGCGCTGCGCAACTCGGTGATGGTGGCGGGCATCGCTACCCTCGTCTCCACCACGCTCGGCACCATGCTGGCGCTGGCCATCGCCCGCGGCCGCTTCCCGGGCCGCAAGCTGCTCGACTCCGTGCTCTACCTGCCGGTGGTCATCCCCGACATCACCCAGGGCGTGTCGCTGGCCATCTTCTTCAACATCCTCTTCGCGTTCGTGCAGCAGGCCTTCGGCGTGCGCTGGACGCCGGGCTTCGCCACCATCATCATCGCGCACGTGGCGTTCAACATCTCGTACGTGGCCATCGTGGTGCGGGCCCGCCTGGCCGGCATGGACCCGCGGCTGGAGGAGGCGGGCCGCGACCTGGGCGCCAACCCGTTCCAGACGTTCTGGCGCATCACCTTCCCCAACCTCTTCCCCGGCGTGCTGGCGGGCGGCCTGCTGGCGTTCACGCTCTCGCTCGACGACTTCGTCATCACGTTCTTCAACGCCGGCGTGGGCACCACCACCCTGCCGCTGTTCGTCTACGGCATGCTCAAGCAGCGCGTGCCGCCCGAGATCAACGCCATCTCGGCGCTGATGATCCTCGCCTCCATCCTGCTGGTGGGCGGGTCGCTCATCCTGCAGCGGCGGGGCAACCGGCAGGAGTGAGCCCGGCGCTTGCTCAGCCGTCTTCCGGCGTGTCGACCCACTGAACCAGCTGGTAGATGATCCCGTTCGGGTCCTCCACCTGGAAGTAGCGCTCGCCCCACGGCTCGGTCTCGATGGGCGTGACCACCGGCACGCCGGCTCCCCGCAGGCGTTCGTACTCCGCGTCTATCTCCTCCACCTCGAACAC
>CAZPWN010000271.1:0-2216 GCA_964590475.1 uncultured bacterium
GTGGACGGCAACCAGGGCAGCGTGCCCGGCATCACCCCCAACAGCTACGGCAACTGGCCCACGCAGCCGGAGTACGCCGAGCCGGCGCTGGCCCTGAGCGGCAACGCCGACCGGCACGACTACCGCGCGGACGACGACAACTACTACGAGCAGCCCGGCGACCTGTTCCGTCTCATGACCCCGGAGCAGCAGCAGGCGCTGTTCGAGAACACGGCGCGCGCCATCAACGGCGCCAGGCAGGCCACCATCGAGCGTCACATCTTCAACTGCACCCAAGCCGACCCAGCCTACGGTGAGGGCGTGCGGCGCGCCATAGAGGCGCTGCAGGCGGGTCAGATCTCCGAGGCGGAGGCCAACCCGGACAACGTGCCCGCCTGATAGCGGCACGAAACGCAATCTACCGAGGGCTCGAGGCCGTTACGCCTCGGGCCCTCGCTCTTTAACTGCCCCACCGGCCTGCCCTAGCTACTCCTCCAGCAGCGCCTGACGCCCGAACATCTCGGCGGCCTGCCTGGCGGTCGGCGTGCCGGCGTCGAGGTCGGCGCCTGCCGCCCGCAACTCGCGCACGATCTCGTCCTCGCCCTTGAACAACGCTCCGGCCAGGGGCGTCTGGTCGCGGTCGTTGCGCAGGTCGACGTCCGCCCCCAGTTCGATGAGGGCGCGCACGGTCTCCAGCTGACCGCGGTAGGCGGCCAGCATCAGCAGGCTGTTGCCTTCGGCGTCCTGCGCGTTCACGGGCAGCCCGCGCTGCACGAACTCCTTCAGCTCCTCGCTGCGTCCCTGGCGCGCCAAGTCCATCGCCATAGCCACCACCGCCTGCGTCTGTTCCTCCGAGAGTGCGCTCACGAGGCCATGATAGTCGCTCGCCGCCACCCGCCTTCCGCCCGTCACCACCGGGGGCGGCGTATCATCCGGCATGCGCCTGCACGAGATCCTGGCGCGGTTGAGCGAGCTCGAGCTCGCTGCCGCCGACTACGTGGTCCACTCCAGCGCCTCCCTGGTGCTCCGCGGAGTGCTCTACGAGGCCGGCGACGTGGACGTAGTGGCCCGGGGCAGCGCCTGGCGCCAGGCGCTGAGCTGGGTGGATCGCGGCGAGGCCGAACTGGACAGGGGCGAGACCGACCAGCGCGTGGGCCTGGGCCATGACGTGGAGATCTACGACGGCTGGCTGGGTGAGAGCGCCGACCAGGTGGTGGGGCGGGCCGAGCTGGTGCACGGCGTGCCCTGCGTGCCCCTGGCGGACGTGATAGCCATGAAGGAGCGACTGGACCGCCCCAAGGACCGTGAGCACCTGGCGCGCATCCGCGAGCACCTCGCTGGTTGTTGACGCCACCAACCCCGCCTGTTAGCCTTACGCGCATGACGCAAAACCTGCGCCCCCTCACGGACGATAATTCCGATACGAGGCACCTCGGGGCGTAGGCGTCGTAACGGTTCTCCATACCAACCCCCCGAGGCGCGGACCTCGGGGGGTCATCTTTTGGACCCTCGCCCCGGTCCAGGACCGCGCCGGTAACGAGATACAGCTGTGGGCGCACGGAGCGAGAACGGGCCAAGGAGGCTAGCGATGACGGCAAGTGACGGTGGCAGTGCAGCTACGAGCGGTGCGGGAGGCGCGCAGCGGGTCCTGATACGCGACCTGGCCGCTCACGAAGGCCAGCAGGTGAAGCTGGCGGGCTGGATCCTCACGCGGCGGGACCTGGGCGGGATCAGCTTCCTGGTACTGCGCGACCGCACGGGCGTGGCGCAGTGCGTACTCGAGGGCATGACGGTCCCGCTTCACGAGAGCGCTGTGGAGGTCACGGGCACCGTGAAGGCGCACAGGAAGGCGCCGGGCGGCTACGAAGTGCAGGTGAAGCGTCTGGACGTGGTGACGGAGGCCACCACCCCGCCGCCGGTGGAGCTTTCCAAGGAGGAGTGGGGCGCCAACCCCGACACCTTGCTCACCTACAGGCACGTGACCGTGCGGAGCCCGCGGTCGAGGGCGGTGCTCAAGGTGCAGGCCGAACTGGTGCGCGCCTTCCGCCGCTACCTGGACGAGCTCGAGTTCACGGAGATCTTCACGCCCAAGCTCGTGAGCGCCGGGGCCGAGGGCGGCGCCAACCTGTTCGAGGTCGATTACTACGGCAAGCGCGCCTACCTCGCGCAGTCGCCGCAGCTTTACAAGCAGATCATGGTGGGCGTCTTCGAGCGCGTTTACGAGACCGCGCCCGTGT
>CAZPWN010000272.1:0-2209 GCA_964590475.1 uncultured bacterium
CCGCCTCTATGATCGGGTGACCCGGTGCGCGGGCCCTGCACGGCGCTCCGAACCCCATCTCCTCGCTGCCAAGCCTGGTCCATGGCGCCGGCGCTTCAGCTGACTGGTTGGATCTTCGCACTCGCGTCTTGGGCGCCAGAGGCTGCGGCCCGCGCCGGAAGGAGATGTACGTGGCACGTTTCGATGGGAAGGTAGCGATAGTAACCGGAGGGGCCAGCGGCATAGGCCTCGCCACCGTGGAGCGCCTGGCTGCCGAGGGCGGCACCGTGGTCATAACGGACGTCCAGGACGACAAGGGTCAGGAGGCCGCGCAGCGTCTGGCGGACAAGGGTCAGAAGGTGAGCTACAAGCACCTGGACGTGGTGAGCGAGTCCGACTGGGAGCGCGTGGTGTCCGAGGTGATGAGCGAGCACGGCAAGCTCAACATCCTCGTCAACAACGCAGGTATAGGCGACAACGAGCCCATCGAGGTGACCACCAAGGAGACCTGGGACAAGGTCATAGCCATAACCCAGACCTCCGTGTTCCTGGGCAGCAAGGCGGCGGGTGAGGCCCTGAAGGCCTCCGGTAACGGCGCCGTGGTGAACATCAGCTCCATGTTCGGCATCGTCGGCGGCTTCGGAACCAGCCCGGCGTACCACGCCGCCAAGGGCGCCGTCCGCATCCTCACCAAGAGCATCGCGCTCGGCTGGGCAAAGGAGGGCGTGCGGGTGAACTCCGTGCACCCGGGCTTCGTTCAGACGCCCATCCTGGGGGAGACCGACCGGAAGATGCTGGCCGACATCACTCCCATGGGCCGCATAGCCGACCCCGAGGAGTTGGCGGCGGTGATCTGCTTCCTCGCCTCCGACGACGCTTCGTTCGTGACCGGCGCCGAGTTCGTGGCGGACGGCGGCTACACGGCGGGCTGACTCCCTGAGGGACCTGTAAGCGAAGGGCGCGCCTGCATGTGGGGCGCGCCCTTACGCGTTCACCGGGTGCGCCCTGTATTCAGGTCGGCTTCGTGCGTAGGGCCAGGGTGGAGCCGAACCATGCGCACAGGGCCAGGAGTACCAGATCGAACCCGGCTAGCAGCAGCGGGCCCACGCCGCTGGCGCCGTTCAGGTTCTGCCACGAGGTGCCCACGGCGGCGGGGTCCAGCGAGAGCAGCGCGAGACCGATGCTGATGGGGAGGAAGGCGGTCAGGGGGAGCAGGGCCGTGCCCAGCCATCCGCCGTAGCGGTAGTAGGCGAGGCTCAATAGCAGGCCCACGAGGCCGAAGTGTAGGGTGCGGACGGCCGACTCCAGCACCACCAACGCGTACTGGCTGGTGGACGCGAAGAGATGCTCTCCGCTCAGGCTGGGCACCACGCCGAACCGCCCGAAGAGCTCCGCCTCCACCAGGTAGCCGACCACGATCAGCACGCCAACGATCAGCGACGTTGCGGTGAGCGCCAACCCCGCGCCCAGGACGACGCGCCGCCGGGTCACGCCCTGCGCCACCAGTACCGGCAGGTACTGCCCGGCCAGAGCACCGAGCGCCAGCACGAACCAGCCGGCGCCGGACGTGGAGAACGCCTCCCATAGGCTCGGGCCCAGTTCCGCCTGGAAGCGTTGCATCATCGGTACGGCTATCAGGAGAACCGTGACGACGGCCATGCCTGCGAACCAGGCGAGGATGTTCAGGTTGCGCCGGAACAGCCACCCGGCCACGGTGACCACGGAAGCTGGCTGGGGTGATGCCGTCGGTGCGTGGGCGCGGGGGGTGGTGGCGGTCATGCTGGCTCCTTGCTGGGCGCCTCGGCGGCGCGTGCGGGGGGATCCGCGGCCTGGCCGCTGGTTAGGTGAACGAACAGGTCCTGGATGCTCACGTGCTCGAGTTCCAGGCCCTTGGCGGCCGCGCGGCGCCCGGCGTCGGCGCCCAGGTCGCTACCCATGTCGGCGAACAGTGTGGCGGCCACGGTCCGGCCCAGCCGCTGACGGCTGATCACCGTGTGACCGGACACGAACTCCTCCACGGCCCGCTCGTCGCCGATCACGCGCACCCCGCGCTGGCGCAGGGTGTCGGCCGGCTCGTTGAGCAGGACGCGCCCCTCGTCGAGCACCAGTACGTACTCGAACATGCGCTCCACCTCCTCGATCAGGTGGCTGGAGATGACGATGGTTCGGGGGTGAGCGGCGTAGTCGGCGAGCAGCTCGTCGTAGAAGGCGTAGCGGGTGGGGGCGTCCA
>CAZPWN010000273.1:0-2202 GCA_964590475.1 uncultured bacterium
CGCGGATGTGGTCCACGAACTTGAACGGACCGGCGCCGATGAGGTGCTCGGTGAAGGCGTCGCCGTAGGTCTCGACCGCCGTGGGCGAGACGATCATGCCGCTCCAGGAGGCCAGGGCCGGGAGGAAGGCGGCGTACGGCTGGCTGAGGTGCGCCACGAAGGTGTACTCGTCGGCGGCCTCGTACGACTCCACGAAGCTGATCTCCGAAGCGCGGGGAGAACCGGTGTCGGGGTTCTTGATGCGGTCGAAGTTGAAGACGAGCGCCTCGGCGTTGACGGGGGTGCCGTCGTGGAAGCGCGCGTTCTGCACCAGGTGGAAGGTGTAGGTCAGGCCGTCGTCGCTGATGTCCCACGACTCCGCCAGGCCCGGGGCCACCTGGAAGTCCGTGTTCATCTCAACGATGGTTGCGAAGATGTTGTGCAGCACGTTACGCGCCGAAGCGGCGTTAGTAATGTGCGGGTCGAGGTTGGGTGGGTCATCCGTCACAGCGACCGTTACCGAACCGCCGTACTTTGGCTCTTGGGCGGTGGCGTTGAACACCAGCCCGAAGGTGAGGACCGCCACCAGCAGCGGCAAGAACGAACGTCTGATCTTCATCTATTCCTCCTAGAAACTACGACAAGCACGACGCTTCCCAGCCGGATCGACCTCTGGGAACCGGAAGTGCCTATCCGCGCCAGCTCACGGGGGTGGATCGTCGAGTGAGTTGAGCGGGTTGAGAGATAATACACTTTGGCCCCCACCGCGCCAACATCGTCCTGCGCGGCGGTACAAAGCGGCAATGCGGCTCTGTCTGTAGTTACAGTGTGTGTTCGGCTCGGTTATGGCCCGACCAATTCTGCATAAACTTGCGGGCTGCTACCATTTATTACAATCTCGAGTTCAGCCCCAGCCGCGCGCCAGGCCCGCGTTACGCGCCCGAGATCACGAGTTCGTTGGCGCGGAGGCGCGCGGTGCGCTCGAGCACCGCGGCCACCCGGTCGTGCGCCGCGCTCACCGCCGCCACCAAGGGCGCTCCGCCCAGTAGCTCGCTCGTGAGCGAGGCCGAGAACAGGTCGCCCGTGCCCTTGGCCGCGGAATCCACGCGCTGCCAGCTGACGCTCTCGTGCCTCTCCGCCGTGACGATCACTATGCGCGAGCGTGCCGGATCGCCTTCGCCCGGCGCCGCGCTGGTTATGACGACCCACTCAGTCCGCCCGCCGATGAAGCCGCGCGCCGCCTCCACCGTGGCCGCCACGCTGGGCAGCTCGCGCCCCGCCAGTTGCTCGAACTCGAAGGCGTTGGGCGTCATGCCGGTTGCCAGCGGCGCCAGCTCGCGCCGCAGGACGTCCGGCAGGTCCGAGTCGACGTAGATGCCGCTATCGAAATCGCCCATGACCGGATCGAGGATCACGCGTAGATCAGGGCGCTCCGCCGTTACGCGCCGCAACCAGGCGGCCAGGACCTCGGCCTGCTCACGCGAGCCTAAGTAGCCCACCTGCACGGCGCGCGCGTGCGTCAGGGCCCGGCGTCGCTCGAGGTCCTCCAGGAAGCCCTGGAACCAGTCGAGCGGGACGGCGCCGCCATGCAGCGTGTCGTAGTGGGGGGTGTTGCTCAGGAGGACCGTGGGCACCGGCACCACGTTGAGGCCGTACGCCTGCAGCGTGGGCACCGCCACGCTGTTGCCCACGCAGCCGTAGACCACCTGGGACTGCACCGAGATGACGTCCACCGGTAGGGGCTCGAGCGAGCCGGGGGCGGGTGGCGAGGGCGGCTCGTGCGAAGGGGGCGTCATGCGCCCTGTTGGGCGCCGCCGCCCGTGGGCCAGTAGTGGCTGTCCGGCAGGTCGCGGGCGCCGAAGATCGACTGCCCCACCCGCACTAAGGTGGCGCCCTCCTCGACGGCCATCTCGAAGTCGCCCGACATGCCCATAGACAACTCGTCCAGGCTCACGCCGTCCGGCGCCTCCTGCCGCAGGCGCTCGCGCAGCTCGCGCATGAGCACGAAGCATTTTCTCACCCGCTCGGCGTCGGAGGAGAAGAGGGCCAGCGTCATGAGGCCCTTGACCCTGAGCCGCGGGAAGTTGGGCAGTTCCTGCACGAAGGCGGGTACCTCCTCCGGCGGCAGGCCGAACTTGCTCTCCTCGCCGGAGCTGTTGACCTGTACGAAGACGTCGAGTGTGCGGTCCTCGAGCTCCAGGCGCCGTTCCAGCATCTCGGCCA
>CAZPWN010000274.1:0-2178 GCA_964590475.1 uncultured bacterium
CCGAGCGAGAGCCAGAACTCCACGTGGCGGCTGAAGAGGTCGAGGCCGAACGGCTCCTTCAGGCTGAAGATGAAGATGCCCACCGCGCCGCCGGTCAGCTGCCGCTCGTTTATGGCCACCAGGCGGAGTATCTCCGCGATGGCGATGGTGCTCAGCACGAAATAGGCGCCCGTCAGGCCGAACGTGAGTCGGCCCCATATCAGGGCGAGGACGGCGGCCAGCCCCATGGCCAGGAGCGCGGACCACCACGGGGCCAGGTCCCACCTGTTGGCGGTGACCGCCACCGTGTAGGCGCCCAGGCCCACGAAGGCGGCGTGACCGAGGCTGGCCTGGCCCGCCCAACCGCCCAGCAGGTCCCAGGCGGAAGCCCAACCGGCCAGCAGCATGAGCGTTATGCCAAGGGTGAGGAACGAGGGGAACAGGAAATACCACGCCGCGAACGCGGCGCCGACCAGGACGATCTTTAGCCAGGGCGAGGCCAGCAAGCCGCTCCTTGGCGGTGGAGCGGACGCGCTCGGCACGCCCGCGGAACCGGCGGTAGTGGCGCCGGGGGAGTTCGGTTGTTGGTTCATACGCGCTTCACCGTGCGCCCGAAGAGGCCTTCGGGCCTGAGCAGGAGGACGAGAAGGAAAGCGAAGAGCCCGTAGGCGTCACGGTAGCCGGAAGATAGATAGGAAGCCCCCATGAACTCGACCAGCCCTAGCAGTAGGCCACCGCCGATGGCGCCCGGCACGCTGCCGAGACCGCCCAGCACGGTGACCACGAACGCCTTGAGGGTATAGGAGGCGCCCGCCGTGGGGATGGCGAAGAGGAGCGGCGCGAGGATGACGCCGGCCGCCATGGCCAGCGCCATCCCCAGGCCGAACACCAGCGCGTGGATGCGCGGCGTGTTGATGCCGACCAGCTCGGCGCCGAGCCGGTTCTGCGAGGTGGCCCTCACCGCGCGGCCGATCTCGGTGCGGGTGAGGAGGAGCCACAGAAGCGTGATGAGCACGAGGGTGACGGCACCAGCTATGAGCTGCGCCACCGGCAGCCTCACGCCCGCGAGGTACACGGTCTCGGTGGCGTAGGGGAGGTAGATGGACTTCGGCTCGGCCCCGAAGATGAGGAAGAGCACGTTGGCTATGACCAAGCCGAGGCCGAGCGTCACGAGCAGCGTGCTGTCGCCCGGTATGTCCACCAGGCGCGCGATTATCAGGCGTTGGAGCACGACCCCAACCAGGAAGCCCGCGGGGGCGGCTATCAGGAGTGAGACGTAGGGGTCGAGGCCGAGCTGGTTGAACAGCACGATGGCCACGTACATCCCCAGGATCACGAACTCGCCGTGAGCGAAGTTGATCACCTTCATCACACCGAAGATGAGCGACAGCCCCACTCCGATCAGCGCGTAGATGCCGCCTATCAGCAGCCCACCGCTGACGTTCTGCAGGAAGGGAATCAGAGCGTCCAACGCCTTCTACCGCGCCTTAGCTCAGCGGTCGGCCCAGGAGGGCGTCTCGAGCATGGGGGCCACCACTTCGCCGTTCACGAAGACGGTCACGAACTCCCCGTCCACCACCTGCTCGGCCACGGCCGGCAAGGACGCCTGGTTCTTGTAACCGGCGTAGTCGGAGAAGCCGATGGGGCCGTAGACGGTGTCGGGCATGTCCGTGGCCAGGAGCGCTGCGCGCACGTCCTCGGGCGAGAACGACTCGGCGCGCGACAGCACGTCCGCCGCGGTGATGATGGAGGCGTACGCCTGGGCGGCGTGGTACGAGGGCGTGCGGCCGAGGATCTCCGTGAGGCGGTCGTTCAGCTCCTGAGCGCCGGGGTAGGGCACGTCCTGAGTCCACATGGTGGCGGTGAAGACGTAGTCGGCGGCCGGGCCCGAGCCCTCGATGAAGTTGGGCAGAGCGAAGCCGGCGGCGCCGCCTGCGAACACCTTGGCGTCGAGACCGACCTCGGAGATCTGGCGCATGAGGGCCACGGAGTCGGCCGCGTAGCTGACCATGAACACCACGTCCGCGTTCAGGCCCTTGAAGCGGTTGAGGATGGGCCGGAAGTCGGCGCCCGTCTGGTCGTAATCCTGACGCGCTACCACCTCGTAGCCGCGTTCCTCGGCCAGCTGGTCCACCGCGTCGGCCACCGACACCTCGAAGGCGCCGTTGCCGTGGATGGTGGCGATGGTCTGAATGTAGC
>CAZPWN010000275.1:0-2171 GCA_964590475.1 uncultured bacterium
GCCTCGATCTTGGGACTTAGCAAGCGAGACATCCGCTCGCGCAATGAGGCCATAGCTCCTCCTCTAAGTAAATCAGGCGGAGTCTATCACGGGGGGTTCATGCCCCTACGTGAAAAATTCCAAGCAGGGACGCCCTATTCGGCCGTTAGATATGGCATTTATCACGTTCCAGCCGCTACCCTTACGTGAGAGGCAGATGAGCGTAAGGTAATAGCCGCGTTACACCCCTCATCTTCACGTGCTCTTCGGGGCAGGCTCGGTGCGCCCGTCACGGTGCGCCGGGCCTGCCCAGTGGAGGTTCGGAAAGTTAAGGAGTGAAGCTTCTGACAACATAAGAACGCCCCGGCAGGCGGCGCGAGGACGCCGGGCCTAGCGGGGCGTAGACAGGCTGGTCCGGCTTCAACCCGTAGGTGCGCCGCGAGCCAGGTCGTTGAAGCGCACGTGCGCGTTGTGGAACTGCAGGTCGACCTGACCGGTGGGGCCGTTGCGCTGCTTGCCGATGATGATCTCGGCTATGCCGTGCTTCTCGCTGTGGGGGTCGTAGTACTCGTCACGGTAGATGAAGGTGACAAGGTCTGCGTCCTGCTCGATGGCGCCCGAGTTGTGCATGACCACGCCGTCCGCGAGCCAGGAAGCGGGGCCGGGGACCGTGAGGTCGTAGACCTGCTGGGCGCCCGCGGGTTCGATGGACACGATCTGGTCCCAGTAGAGATCCGACTCGGCGCTGCTGGCCAGATCTTCGCTCTCGAGGATGGCGGCGTACGACGCCACGGTCGAGCGTGACGGAGCGAAGTTGAAGTGCGACGTGCCACCGTAGGAGGTGCCGCGTGCCGCTGCCAACTGGCGCGTGGTGACACCCGCCGCCCGAGCCGAGGAACGCACTAAACCGAAGACTTCCGCCGGTACCGTGTCGCGGTTGGGGACGCTGACCACGCCCTCGAGCGCGCGCGCCAGCTTGGCAGCCGGCGCCACCCGCGGCCCGTAGGCGCCCACGGTGTCCAGGAAGCGCCGCTGCTGTTCGCCGCCGGAGACGTCCACTGTCCAGGTGCGCTTGGCGTTGGCTGGCGCCTTGATGGTGGCCACGATGTCCATGCGGAGCAGCAGTGCGGCCACGTCTTCGGCCAGCTGCTTGCTGCTGGTGGCGAAGTACACGCGGTGAGAGCCGCGCTTGCCGGGTTCACGAGCATGGATGCAGCCGTCGGTGGCCCACAGGTGACGCAGCAGGAGGGCCACCTTAGCGGTCGGCAGCCGGAACGCTACGTCGGGCACCCGCTTCTCGGCCGACCTCTGCCCGAAGATGCCGAGTTCCTTGAGCCAGGCGCCGACGCCAGCTGGCTGCCAGCGGTTGCCGTTACCGCTGATCAGGAGCTGCCACCAGTTGCCGCGGCCCTCCATGCGCGTAGCCGTGCTGCCGAAGAGGGCCGCGCCTTCGCGTACTGCGGCGTCGTTGGCCTGGTCGGCGGTGGTGAAGCGCAGGGGCTGGCCCTTCAGGTAGGAGCCGTCGCCGATCAGCTGACCGAGCAGCGCCACGGCGGCGTCCGGCAGGTCCGCGCTTGGAGCCACCTCGGGTAGGCGGCGGGCCAACGCGATGCGGTCGCCGGGCGCCAGCTGCTCGAGCCGCTTCCAGCCGTCGAAGCTGTACCAGAGGTGCTTGGCGGTGGTGCGCCGCACACGCCCGCTGGCGAGGCGCACCTCGAACACTTCCTTCTCCCCGACGGGCCAGACCTTGTCCGACCGGGCGGTAACGATCTTGCCCTTCTCGTCCATGGCGAACAGCGTGGGCTCCTGGCCCACCAGCTCGGCGATGGGCACGCGCGAACCGTCAGCCAGGTTGACCAGCGTGTCGCCCGTGACGCACTCACGAAGGTCCGACAGCATGGGCCGCTTGTTAGGCCTGGACTCCACCGCGCGGGAGAGCTGCGAGAGCACCAGCACGGGTACGTCCAGCTCGCGCGCCAGGGCCTTGAGCCCGCGCGAGATGGCGCTGATCTCCTGCTGCCTGTTCTCGCTCTGCGTCCGGCTGGAGCCCGACATGAGCTGCAGGTAGTCGATGATCAGGAGGTCGAGGCCGTGCTCGGCCATGAGGCGGCGCGCCCGCGACCGGAGTTCCATGACCGTCATGTTGGCGTGGTCGTCGATGAAGACCTTGGCCTCGGACATGCGGCCAGCCG
>CAZPWN010000276.1:0-2164 GCA_964590475.1 uncultured bacterium
ACCTCGTCGAAGATCTCGCCGATGACGTGGAAGCTGCTGGTGAGGTTGGGGCCGCCGTTACCGAGGAAGAGGCGGATGGATTCGCCGGCTTCGACGAAGAGAGCGTTGTCGCCGGTCAGCGAGTTGGCCGAGCCGTTGAAGACTACGTAGCTGGCGTCCTCGTCGATAGCGCGCTGCATGTCGAAGTCCTGGAGGCCGCGCTGGCCGAAATCGCCCTTGGTGTAGAAGTCGCCCTGCACTACGTAGAACTCGTGGTCGACTTCGGGCCAGCCTTCCTTCGGTTCCACCACGATCAGGCCGTACATGCCGTTGGCGATGTGCATGCCTACCGGCGCGGTGGCGCAGTGGTAGATGTAGACGCCCGGGTTGAGCGCGGTGAAGGAGAAGGTGGCTTCCTGCCCAGGGGAGATGAGGGTGGCTTCGGCGCCGCCGCCCTGGCCGTTCACGGCGTGCAGGTCGATGTTGTGCGGCATCATGCTGCTGGGGTGGTTCTGCAGGGTGAAGGTCACGTAGTCGCCGTGGCGCACGCGGATCATCGGGCCGGGCACGGTGCCGCCGAAGGTCCAGAACATGTACTCGACGCCCGGAGCGATCTCCTGCACTTCTTCGATGACTTCGAGTTCCACCTGCACGTGGGCGCGGTAATCGCGGTTCACGGGCGGAACGACGTTGGGAGCGAAGCCGAGCTCGCCCTGGATGATGGGCAGGTCTTCGATCGGGATGCTGTCTTCCGGGTCGGAGAGCGCCACCTTGGCGAGGGTGGGCTGGTTGACGGTGAGCTCATGGGAGTGGTCCGTGTGAGCGGTGGCCGGCGCGCGATTGCCGAAGAGGGCTACTCCGACCGCTACGGCTACGAACGCGGCTGCGGCGACGAAGATGATGCTGAGTGGCAGCGTTCCGTTTGACTTACGCATCTTGCTTCCTCCTGTGCCCGCTCTCTGCGGGCGACTCTAGGGTTTCTGGTCTCACCCAGGTACTAACCTGGACATCTGACTCCAAGTTATGTCTTGGGACTGCTTCCACTCAAGGACAGACGTCCCGCCGGGAACCGTCGGTCTACATGAGAGAACCGCTGCTGCGGATACGAGAAATCCGCCGGGCGTGACGCACGCTAAAGGCGGACGTTGGCATCTACTTTTTGTTGCTAACCTGGGAGCATGGCGGACTCGGATATTGACTCCATGCACCGTACCCTCCTTAGGCGGGAAGAGAGCTACGCCATACACGCACTCGTGTACGCGGCCGAGAACCCCGGTAGTTCCTCGGCCCAGATCGCCCGGGACCTCCAGATGCCGCCGGCGTTCCTCGCCAAGGTGCTAAGGCGCCTCGCCCAGGTCGGCTACGTGGAGAACCGACAGGGGAGGAACGGGGGAGTGACGCTGACGGCCGATCCGGCTGACCTCACCCTACTAGACATAATCCAGGCCGTTTCCGGACCGGTCATACTTGACACCTGCCAGACCAAGGCGCGCTGCGCCACCCAGCAGCGCAAGGGTTACTGCCGCATAAACGTGTGCTGGGTCAACACCACGCTGGCCATCCACGAGGCCCTGAGCGCCGTGCACCTAGTGGAGCTGGTCGACAAGCCGCGGACGCCCCACGCCGTGGCGGGGCCGGTGGGCGCGGCCTAGAGCTGCTGGCCGCCTCACGGCGCCGACCTATGATGGGTGCACCTTCGCTGTGGCCCGCTAGGCTGCAGCCGAGCCCAAGGAGGCACCCGTGGAACCAGCACCCAACGCCACCAACGGCGCTACCCCGCAAGCCAGTTACCGCAGGAGCGGCCGCAGCGGCCTCAAGCTTCCGACCATCTCGCTCGGCCTGTGGCAGAACTTCGGTGAGGACAAGCCGCTCTCCGTCATGCGCGACATCGTCACGCGCGCGTTCGAGCTCGGCATCACTCACTTCGACCTGGCCAACAACTACGGGCCGCCGCCGGGCAGCGCGGAGTTCAACTTCGGCGAGATCCTCCGCACGGACCTGGCCGGGCTGCGGAACCAGTTGGTCATCAGCACCAAGGCCGGCTACGACATGTGGCCCGGTCCGTACGGCGAGTGGGGTTCCCGCAAGTACCTCCTATCGAGCCTGGGCGAGAGCCTGGAGCGCATGGGCCTCGACTGGGTGGACATCTTCTACAGCCACCGCTTCGACCCCGACACGCCCCTCG
>CAZPWN010000277.1:0-2161 GCA_964590475.1 uncultured bacterium
GGGCAGCATGCCCAGGTAGAGGCGCAGGGAGTCCTCGGCCGTGTCGAGCGCGTCGAACAGGCCCTCCTTGTCCTCCTGCATGTCCTTGTTGTAGGCCAGCGGCAGGCCCTTCATGACCGTCAGCAGGCCCATGAGGGCGCCGTACACGCGGCCCGTCTTGCCGCGCACCAGCTCGGCCGCGTCCGGGTTCTTCTTCTGCGGCATGATCGAGCTGCCGGTGGTGTAGGCGTCGGACAGCGTGATGAAGCCGAACTCCTGCGAGGACCAGAGGATGAGCTCCTCGCTGAGGCGCGAGAGGTGCATCATCAGGATGGAGAGGGCCGAGAGCGTCTCGAGCGCGAAGTCGCGGTCGCTGACGGCGTCGAGCGAGTTGGCCGCCACCTCCCGGAAGCCGAGCAGCTCGGCGGTGCGCTGGCGGTTTATGTCGAAGGTGGTGCCCGCCAGCGCGCCGGCGCCGAGCGGCAGCACGTCGGCCCGCTGCAGCGCGTCCTCCAGGCGGCCCTGGTCGCGGCGGAACATCTCCTGGTAGGCCAGCAGGTGGTGACCCAGCCGCACGGGCTGCGCCACCTGCAGGTGGGTGTAGCCCGGCAGGAGTACGTCCACGTGCTCCTCCGCTAAGTCGGCCAGCACACCCCTCAGGTCCAGCAGCAGGCTGCGCAGAACGGCGCCGCGGCGCCTCAGGTAGAGGCGCATGTCGGTGGCCACCTGGTCGTTGCGGCTGCGCGCCGTGTGCAGCTTGCCGCCCACCGGCCCGATGCGGTCGGTGAGCATCTTCTCGAGGTTCATGTGGATGTCCTCGAGCTCCTCGGTGAAGGTGAGCTCGCCCGCGCGCAGCTCCCCTAACAGCCCATCCAGGCCCGCGAGGATGGCGCTGCCCTCCTCCGGGGTGAGGACCCCCTGCTCGGTGAGCATGCGGGCGTGCGCCATGGAGCCGCGCAGGTCGTCCTCGGCCATGGCCTGATCCACGCTGATGGAGGCGTTCATGCGCTGCACCAGCGCGTCGGTGGCCTCCTCGAAGCGGCCGCCCCACATGCGCGTGTCGCGCGGGCGGTCGTCTACTTCCACGTTCGCCTTCGGCTCCTCGGTCCCTTCGCTACTCACTCAGTCCAACTCCTGCCTCTGCCACATGCCGCCCACGCGTTTGCGGAGCTTCATCTCGTCGTCGCCGTTCGGTCGGTAACCGAGGCGCCGATAGTAGGGGAGGGTCGTCGGCGCCTCCACGTCGAGCGCCAGGAACGCCACGTTCTCGCGGATGGCGCTGGCCTCGAGGGTGGTCATGAGCCAGCGGCCGAAGCCCTGGCCACGTTGCTCCGGGTCGGTGACGATGGGTTCCACGCGCCAGCCGCCCTCCTCCTCGCGGTAGCGGACCGCCGCCAGCGCCCTGCCGCCGGCGTCCTCCAGCATGAGCGCCCGCGCGGAAGCGAGCCACTCCTTTATGTCCGCCTCGCTGAGCCGGGCCTCCGGCCTGGCCTTGGCCCACAGGGCGGCAAGACACGCAGCGTCCGCCCTGGTGGCATCTCGCATGCGGGGGGACGTGAAGCCCCCAGGCCTCTTGGGTAGGACCGAGCTCTGTGGCACCGTTCTAGCCTCTCTAGCCGACCTTCTCGGGGGTGGCGGCCAGCTGCTGCCTTATGCGCAGGCGCAGGGCGTTGAGTTTGATGAAACCGTCGGCGTCGGCCTGGTCGTACACGTGGTCCTCCTCGAAGGTCACCACGTCCTCGCGGTAGAGCGAGTTGGGGGAGCGGCGGCCGAGCACGGAGACGTTGCCCTTGTAGAGCTTCAGGCGGGCCTCGCCGGTGACGGGCTGCTGGATGTCGTCCAGCATGCGCTGCATGACCTCGCGCTCGGGTGCGTACCAGAAGCCGTTGTAGACGGCCGCCGCGTAGCGCGGAGCCAGTTCGTCCCTGAGCTGCAGCACCTGGCGGTCGAGGGTGAGGGACTCCACGGCCTTGTGGGCGTGGAAGAGCAGGGTGCCGCCCGGCGTCTCGTAGCAGCCGCGCGACTTCATGCCCACGAAGCGGTTCTCCACGATGTCCACCCGGCCCACGCCGTGCCTGCCGGCTAGCTGGTTGGCCTTCTCCAGCAGCTCAACGGCGCCCAGGCGCTTGCCGTCGATGGCCACGGGGTTGCCGTGCTCGAACTCGATGGTCACCTCCTGCGG
>CAZPWN010000278.1:0-2157 GCA_964590475.1 uncultured bacterium
CGGCTGTTCATCAACTTCCGCGACGCCACCAACCAGGACTACGACCGACCGCGGGGCGGCCCCGTCAGTTACTCCGGAGGGCGCTTCCTGATAACGGAGCCGCCCGCCGACGGGCGCGTGACCCTCGACTTCAACCGCGCCTACCACCCGCCTTGCGCGCACACGCCCTACGCCACCTGCCCCGTCCCGACCCGCGGCAACGAACTGCCGTTCCCGGTGATGGCCGGCGAGCGCGTAGCCCAGTCCTGACCCTTCCCTAGTCGGCGGCTCCAGGCGCACGTTCGACCGCCCGCGAATGTCGTACTGGCCGCTAGGTCGATGGGCGCCCAAGTTGCCTACCCGTTCGCCTCGTGCAGCCGGTTCAGGTCTACGAGGAGTTCGAGGGGCTCCCCCGACTCCCAGGCATCGCGCTTGAACTGCTGGTGGTAGGCATCGATGGCGTGGGTTGATCCACGCACGGCCTCCTGCGAACGTTCGAAGCTCTCCGCCGTCATGACGCCTATCAGGTAATCGCCGTCGGCTGCCCGCTCCAGGAAGAAGCTCTCCAGCACCACCGTCTCGTCTCTCAAGGTCGCGAGGGCCTCCTCTCTGCGGCGCATGATCTCGGTGGCCCACTCGCGTACGCGGTCGAGGGAGTTGGGCTTCAGCTTGATGCGGAATGCACGCGTTTCCATGCCCGACTCTACTGGCAGCGAGGTCGGTAGCGCGCAGACGGTTCCGGCGGCGTAGCCCAGCGGGGGCCGAAGAGTGACGCGTCGGCGGGCACGCTCACGCTTCGGCTTCAGCCGGTGCGAACGGCTCACGCAATGCGCCAGCGAGAGCGAACCCCAGAAGCGCGAGCAGAACCGCGCCGCCGAAAGCGTAGCGGGCGTAATCGATGGCTCGGCTATGTCCGCCTTCGTACTCCGGCCAGACGACGCGCAGTTGCCCACCGCCCAGCCCTGGTATGGGCGAGAGGGCGTTACCGACGTGGAGTTCTAAGCGCGCGCCTTCGCGCTCCGAGGTGAAAACATGTATCGGCACACCAGCGGCTAACTGCTGCCCCGCGGCACTGACCGTACCGATGGCGTAAACGGCCACGTTGGAGAACGTCGGGGGGAGATTGGCGTAACCTATGCCGCTCCTGCCGTGATGCCATACGTCGAAGCCCACCCCGGACCACGTGGTGAAGAGACCCCGCGGCTCGGCGACCATCGGCTCCGTGGCCTGCACCGTGTAGGTAGCGCCGCTGGCGTCGGTCACTTCCGCGGTCAGGTCCACCAGGTCGTGTGGCGGGAGGGGCGTCCGGTGGATGTTGCGATTCGTGACTTCGAGACTCAAAGTGGCGCTGCCGTCTACCAGCGCCGCGTCACTGGTCTGGTCCTGCGCCACGCTTGTCGCGCTTCCGGCGGCGATGCTGGCGCTCGCCGCTTCGGTACCGGTGAACGGAGCGACGACCGCACCGAGAAGAGCGAGCGCTGCCAACGTAGCCAACGCTGCCAGCGTTGCGCCTCGGCGCCTGGGTTCTGCGGCGCTGAAGGGCCGCAAGGCCAGAAGGTAACCAACGACCGCCAGGATGACGGTGAGTGGCAGGACGACGAGGAACTCTTGACGGTAGGACAGCCAGGTAACGGCCGCGGGCGGTGGATTCTCGGCCAGCGCCCGGAACTCGGCGTTGGGGAGCCCCACGGGCGCAAGGAAATGCGCGTAGGCCGTGAGCAGGAGCCCGAGGGCGACTCCGCCGCTGATGGCAGCCACCCGGTCGGTGCCGGCGAGCACCCACCACGCTGCCGTTAGCGGGGTGGCCACCGCGATACGCATGACGAACCAAGTGACTCCCGGGAACTCCCCGAACAGCAACCACTGGAGCAGTCCGGCCGCAACTACGATACCGACAGCCGTAACGAGCGCTCTAGTTGCCCGAGCTCCCGCTCGGCCCGGTGGGTGCAGAGCCGGTTCATGGAGCCGGCGCCAGAGCCAGACGGCCACCACGTAGCCCAGATAGTAGACAGCGAAGTGGATCGGCAAACCCGTAACCCAGGTGTGCTGTAAGTCCAACCATTCGGGGTGCGCGGGTAAACCGATGGGGGCCAAGGTCCAGTAGTAAGACGTAAGCAACGTTATGTGGACGGCGGTCATCACGGCGCCTCGCCCGACACCGATGCCGAACCAGGCGGT
>CAZPWN010000279.1:0-2157 GCA_964590475.1 uncultured bacterium
AGCTCCTGGTGGTGCACGACATGTTCCTCACCGAGACGGCCCTGCTGGCCGACGTGGTGCTGCCCGCCCGCAGCGTCTACGAGCGCGACGGCACCGTGGTCAACCTCGAAGGGCGCTTCCTGCCCGTTAGGTCCGCGCCCGTGGAGGCCGGCAACGCCGAGGACTTCACCGGCGTGGTGCGCTACCTGGGCGAGGCGCTCGGCGAGCGCATGGAAGGTCGCAGCGTGAGGAGCGCCCGGCGCGTCATGAAGAAGCGCTTCGAGCTCGACATGGCCGACCTGCCCGACTACGGCAGCCTCATCAAGGTCAAGGGCCGCACCGCCCTGCGCCGCACGGCCGGCGAGGCGCCCGCTTCAGGCGGCAACCTGCTGATCGTTCCCAGCATGGCGCGCGCCGAGTACCTGAGCCGCAACCCGCACCTCAACCTGGCGGTAGGCGGACCCAAGCTGCGGGTCAACCAGGAGGACGCCGCCATCCACGGCCTGATGGACGGAGCCGAAGTAAGGCTCCGCGCCGGTGGGCTCTGGCGTGACGCGGTGGTCCAGGTCACCCCCAACGTGCCGGTCGGCCTCATGACCCTGCCCGCCCTGCCGGAGCAG
Organism: uncultured bacterium; assembly: GCA_964590475.1. Classification (GTDB taxonomy): domain Bacteria; phylum Deinococcota; class Deinococci; order Deinococcales; family Trueperaceae; genus JAAYYF01. The sequence continues at coordinate 600 of CAZPWN010000279.1, forward strand.
GCGGTGGGCGTCACCCAGGCGGACCTCCAGAGCCTGGTGGTGAACCAGGTGAGACTGGAGGTGGCCTCGTGACCACGGCTGATCCGCTATGGGTCACCTTCATAAAGGCGCTGGTGCTCTGCCTGGTGCTGCTCGGGGCGTTCGCTTACATGACGCTCGTGGAGCGCAAGCTGCTGGGCCGCTTCCAGCACCGCTACGGTCCCAACCGCGTCGGGCCCTTCGGTCTCCTGCAGCCCATCGCCGACGCCATCAAGAGCATCTTCAAGGAAGACATCACCGTCTCCGCCGCCGACAAGGTGGTCTTCGTAATGGCGCCGGCCATCAGCATCATCTTCGCCCTGTCGGCCTTCGGCGCCATCCCGGCAGGACCGCCCGGCAGCCTCTTCGGCTTCAACCCCTGGGTCATGGACCTGGACATCGGCATCCTTTACATCCTGGCCGCCACCGGCATGGGTGTTTACGGCATCTTCCTCGGTGGCTGGGCCTCCAACAGCAAGTACGCCCTGCTCGGCAGCCTGCGCTCCACCGCGCAGATCATCAGCTACGAGCTGGGCCTAGGGCTCTCCATCCTGGCCGTCATCATGGTGGCCGGCACGCTGAACCTGCGCGAGATCGTGGACCTCAACATCTGGTCCGTGAGCCCCTGGCTCTGGCCCGGGCTGCTGCTGGCGTTCGGCACGTTCGTCATCTCGGCCACGGCCGAGGTCAACCGCACGCCGTTCGACCTGCCGGAGGCGGAGCAGGAGCTGGTGGCGGGCTACATGACGGAGTACTCCTCCCTCAAGTGGGCGCTCTACCAGATGGCCGAGTACGTCAACATGATGACCGCCTCCGCGGTCATCAGCACCCTCTTCCTGGGCGGCTACCGCGGCCCCAGGTTCCTGGACGCCGTGATCCCCGGCATATCCGAGTGGCCCATCATCTGGCTGGTCCTCAAGATGGCCATCTTCATGTTCATGTTCATCTGGCTCAAGGCCACGTTGCCGCGCCTGCGTTACGACCAGCTGATGCGCTTCGGTTGGCTCTACCTGTTCGAGTTCGCGCTGCTCAGCGCGCTCATCACCGGGGCGGTGATCGCATTTGTTCTCTGACCTGAACCTACGCTTCCCACATCTGGGCATAGAAGGAGGTAGACCGTGAGCGTCCTCGACATCGCCAAGGGCATGGGGGTCACGCTGGGGCACCTCTTCAAGAAGCCCTACACCGTGAGCTACCCCGACGAGAAGGTGGACATAAAGCCGCGCTTCCGGGGTAGGCACCACCTGCTGCGGCACCCCGACACGGGGCTCGAGAAGTGCATCGGTTGCAGCCTCTGCGCCGCGGCCTGCCCCTCCTACGCCATCTACGTGGAGGCCGCGGAGAACGACGCCGATAACCCCGTCTCGGCCGGCGAGCGCTACGCCTCCATCTACGAGATCAACATGCTGCGCTGCATCTTCTGCGGCTTCTGCGAGGAAGCGTGCCCGACCGGCGCGGTTCAGCTTGGCTACGATTACAAGATGATTGACGAGCAGGACAAGCAAGCCGATTGGACGAGCCGTGACAGCTTCATCTTCAC
>CAZPWN010000280.1:0-2110 GCA_964590475.1 uncultured bacterium
CTGCTCGCCACCGGCGGCGCGCCCGCCGGCTACCGCTGGGCGACGGCCTTGGGCCACAAGGTCGAGCCGCCCGTGCCTTCGCTCTTCACCTTCAACATCGACGACCCGCGGCTCGAGGAGCTGGCCGGCGTGTCCGTGCCCGTGGCCCGCGTGAAGCTGGACGGCACGAAGGAGTGGCACGAGGGCCCGTTGCTGGTCACGCACTGGGGGCTCTCCGGCCCCGCCGTCCTGCGCGCTTCCGCCTGGGGTGCGCGCCCGCTGCACGCCAGCGGTTACCACCTGGGCCTCACCGTGAACTGGCTGCCCGACCTCGGCGAGGACGAGGTGCGACAGCACCTGCAGCGCGCCAAGGAGGAAGACGCGCGGAAGTCGGTGCTCGCCTCCGGCCCCTTCGGCCTGCCGCAGCGCCTGTGGCGTTCGCTCGCCTTGCATGCGGGGGCGCGGGAGGACACGCGCTGGGCCGATGCCAGCAAGGCGCTCCTCGCGGCCCTGGCGCGGGAGGTCCAGGCAGGCGCCTACCAGATCAGCGGCAAGGGCGTCTTCAAGGAGGAGTTCGTCACCTGCGGCGGCGTGAGCCTGAAGGAGGTGAACTTCGGCACCATGGAGAGCCGCGTGCAGCAGGGCCTCCACCTGGCGGGCGAGATCCTCGACGTGGACGGCATAACCGGCGGCTTCAACTTCCAGAGCGCCTGGACCACCGGCTGGCTGGCGGGCCGGGCCATGGCGGCCGGAGCCTGAGCTCATCGGCCGGTGCTAGCATTCAGCCACTTAGAGAAGGGCTTGGGTAAGCCATGTACCGCACCGAAGTCGTGCAGGCCTACAGCGCCTACCTTCCCCAGGACCGCCTGGCGCAACTGGGGGGCGGCGGGCAAGTGCCGGAGCGCGGTGCCGGCGCCGTGCTGTTCGCCGACGTGGTGGGCTTCACGGGGCTCACCACCCGCTTGGCCGAGCTTTACGGCCCAAGGCGCGGAGCGGAAGAGGTGCCCGTGTACCTCAACCGCCTCTACGAGGCGCTGAGCGGGGAGGTCGACGAGCGCGGCGGTTCGGTGGTGGGGTTCGCGGGCGACGCCATCACGTGCTGGTTCCCAGGTGACGACGGAGCGGTGGCGGTGGAGTGCGGCCTGGCCATGCAGGCCGCCATGGCTCCGTTCAACCGAGTGGCGCTGGCGGGTGCGGCGCGGGGGCAGACGATCTCGCTGGCGCTCAAGGTGTCCGTGAGCGCAGGCAACGTGCGGCGCTTCGTGGTCGGCGACCCCGGCATCCAGCTCATCGACGTCATCGCGGGCGGGCCCGTGGCGCAGATCGAGGCGCTCGAGAGCGTCGTGCAGCGGGGCCAGGTGGTGGTGAGCGCAGCGGTGGCCGAGGCCGTGAAGGCTCACGTCCGGTTGCTGCCCGTGGAGGCCCCGCCTGCGGAGGGAGCGGGAGCACAGGGTGCTCGGCTGGTTGCTCTTCCCGCTAGCGCCGGGCGTTCCGCGGCGTTGCGGGGTCCCTCACGCCCTGCGCCCCCTGAGGCGGGCGCCGTGGCGCGGTGGTTGCTGCCCACCGTCCAGCGCCGCCTCTCCGCCGGCGCTGGCGAATTCCTGACCGAACTGAGGCCCGTGGCGGCGCTGTTCCTTAGCTTCGACGGCATCGACCTGGATGCGGATCCGGAGGCGCCCGCCAAGTTCAACCAGGTGGTGTGCGCCGCGCAGCAGGCGGCTTCGGACTACGGCGGCAACGTCCTCCAGGTGTCGAGCGGCGACAAGGGCAACTACCTGTACATGGCGTTCGGCGCACCCGTCTCGCACGAGAACGACGTGCAGCGCTGCGCGGCGGCCGCGCTGGACCTGCGGGACGCGCTGACGGGGCTAAGGTTCCTGACGCGAGTATCCATCGGCCTCGGCCACGGCACGGCGCGCACCGGCGCCTACGGTTCCGAATCCCGCCGCACCTACGGCGCGCTGGGCGAGGGCACCAACATGGCCGCGCGGATGATGGGCAAGGCGGGCAACGGGCAGATCTTCGTGAGCGAAGCGTTCGCCGACGCGCTGCCGGCTGCCTTCCACTTGGCCGAACTCCCGTCCCTGCTCGTGAAGGGCCGCGCCGAACCCGTGCGCGCGTTCGAGCTGCT
>CAZPWN010000281.1:0-2096 GCA_964590475.1 uncultured bacterium
GACGGCACCCCGTTCAACGCCGAGGCCGTCAAGTTCAACTTCGACCGCTGGAACCTCCGCGATCACGAGTACAACTTCGTGGACCAGGGCAAGGACTTCACCTCGTTCACCTACGTGTTCGGCGGCTACCACGGCGACGCGGGCTACCAGATCGAGTCCGTCGAGGTCGTGGACGAGTACACCGTAGAGTTCACCCTCACCGGCTCCATCGGCTTCTTCCCGCAGCAGCTCGCCAGCGCCTACTTCGGCCTGCACAGCCCCACTGCGGTGGCTGAAGGCGGCATCGAGTACGGCACGCCCACGGTGGGCGCGGTCGGCACCGGTCCCTTCATCTTCAGCGAGTGGATCGACGGCGACCGCGTCGTCCTCACGCGTAACGACGACTACTGGGGTCAGGTGGCCGGCGTCGAGCAGATCGTCTTCCGCGGCATCGAGTCGCCCACGGCTCGCCTCGCCGAACTGGAAGCGGGCAGTATCGACATCGCCCTCAACCTCTCGCCCGAGAGCTACGACATCGTGGCCAACAGCGACCAGTTCCGCCCGGTCAGCGCCGAGTCCGATCTCGTGATCGGCTACATCGGCATGCACCAGGCCAACGAGCCGTTCGACGACCTGCGCGTGCGTCAGGCCTTCGCCCACGCCATCGACAAGGAAGCCATCGTCGACGCCTTCTACGGTGAGCTGGCCTCCGTGGCCAACGAGTTCGTGCCGCCCGGCCTCTTCGGTCGCCTCGACCAGGACCCCTACCCCTACGACCCGGAGCGCGCACGCGAGCTCCTCGCCGAAGCGGGCTACGAAGGCGGCTTCGATACCGAGTTCTGGTACATGCCCGTCTCCCGCCCGTACTACCCGGCCCCGCGCGACGTAGCGGAAGCCGTGGTCAGCTACCTCGGCGATGTGGGCATCCGCGCCACCCTCCAGACCGAGGACTGGGGCATCTACCTCGAGAACTACCTCGAAGGCAAGTTCCCCATGTACATGCTGGGTTGGAGCGCCGACTTCGCCGACCCGGACAACTTCATCTCCTCGTTCTTCAACGAGGCCAACGCCCAGGGCTTCGGCTACGACAACCCTGAACTGTTCGGGCTCATCTCCGACGCCCAGCAGGCCGGCAGCCTCGAGGAGCGCGAGGCCCTCTACCAGCAGATCGCGCAGGTCCTGCACGACGACCTGCCTGCGCTGCCCTTCGTGAACCCGCGCACGCTCAACGGCGTGTGGAACAACGTCGAGGGCTTCTACCCGAACGCTCTCGGCAGCACGGTTCCGTTCAACACCATCACCAAGGAGTGAGCTGACAGCTCACGCATGAGCGCAGCGGTGGGTGGACCAGTTCACCCACCGCTGCATATTTGAAGCCTGCTACGGGGTAACTGAGTGTTCGCATATGCCGCACGCCGCCTACTGGGCCTGATCCCTGTCCTCTTCGGGGTCAGCCTTCTCGTCTTCCTCATACCGCGCCTGGTGCCCGGCGATCCAGCCACGATCATGCTCGGCGAGCGCTCCTCCGAGGCTCACCGCGAGCGCCTGCGCGAGGAGCTGGGCCTCAACCGGCCGCTGTTCCTCGACATCCAGGGCGTGCCCGAGCGCGGTGTTTCGGCGCTGTTCGACACGCAATATTTTGAGTTCATGGGGAATATCCTCACCCTCGATTTCGGCCGCTCCATCTATTCGTTCATCCAGGTACGCGACGGCCTGTTCCAGCGCTTCCCCGCCACCGTGGAGCTCGCCCTCATGGCCATGCTGTTCGCCGTGGTGGTAGGCATTCCCCTGGGGGTGATAGCGGCGCTGCGCCGCGGCTCCTTCGTGGATACCGGGGTCACCATCATCGCCCTGGCGGGCGTGTCATTCCCCGTGTTCTGGCTAGGCATCATCTTCATCTACATCTTCGCCGTCAACCTGGGCTGGCTACCCAGTTCGGGGCGCATCAGCGTCACCTCGGCCATACCGGGCGTGACCGGCTTCTACGTCCTGGACGGCATGCTGACCGGCAGATGGGAGTTCGTGGTCGATGCGCTGCGCCACCTCGTCATGCCGGCGATAGCGGTGGGCACCATCCCGCTGGCCATCGTGGTGCGCATGACCCGCTCGTCCATGCT
>CAZPWN010000282.1:0-2091 GCA_964590475.1 uncultured bacterium
GCATCTCCGGGTCGCTCCCCGGTGTCGCATAGCGCGTGACGAACGCCGATCGAGTTAGGCGTTCAGGTCCCTCAGCGCGCGCGAGCTGCGCCGGCCGCCGCCAGCTCCCTGACGGGTTCACCCGTGAGCAGGTAGTGCACCACGTCCGCCGCGCCGTACGAGTTGTCGGCGCCAGCGATCAGCGGCAGGATGGCGGCGAGGTCGTCGCCGCTGGTAACCAGGGGCGGTTCGGTCACGCCGCGCTTGCGCGCCTGGCCCAAGCCCACGTCCGCCATGAGGGCGTTGCAGAGGCACTTGCGGCCCACAGTGTCCGCGACGTCGCCGCCCTTACGTACGTAGTCCGCCACCGGCTCCGCGGCGCAGCGGTAGCCGTAGCCGCCCTTCTCGTCCTCGTAGGCCTCACGGAGGTAGCCGAGGTCGCACACGCGGCGGCGCTCCTGGTACACGCTCTCCTCGGAGGCAGTGCCCTCGATCTCGACCACCTTGAAGGGGAAGCCCGTGGGCGAGGCCAGCGGGTCGGTGAAGACCCGCGCGGTGCCGGCCTTGACCTTCTCCAGCACGGTCTCCTTCATGTCATCGGTGATGCCGGACTCGCGTGAGTAGGCGAAGAGGGTGCCCACCTGGATACCGGCGGCACCTTGCTCCTTGGCGAGTTCCAGCCCCTCGGGCGAGCCGTAGCTGCCAGCCAGCCAGAAGGGCAGGCCTATCTCGGCGATCTTCTCCAGGTCGGCGGCGTCACGCTCGCCGTACACCGGCTGCCCAACCTCATCCAGCACGTTCTTGGCGCGCGGCGGCGCGTTGTGCCCTCCGGCGCTGGGGCCCTCCACCACGAAGCCCTGCACGCTGCCGTTGGCCTTCTTATGCAGCATGCTGGCCAGCGAATGGGAGGAGACTATCGGGTAGAAGTCGGGCCGCGCTATGGGCGCCAGGGCGTCGGCGCCGTACTCGGCGGGGTCGAAGGTGAACACGCCGCCGTCCGAGTCGCTGCCGGGCTGCTTGGTGACGTCCAGCCGGAAGGTGGCGGCCGCGTGCTGCGCCAGGCGGTCGAGCGCGCCGGGCACCTCGCGGGGTATGCCGGCCCCCATGAGCACGTTGTCCACGCCGGCCAGCATGGCGCCGTACAGCGCCGAGAGGTTCGGCAACTGCAGCTTGGTCAGCAGGTTCACGCCCACCTTGCCGCCGTGCCCCTCCTTGGCGAGGAACACCTCCACGAACGAGCCGAGCATGCTGAGGCCCTGCTGCACGCGGTTGTCCAGCACGCTCGGCATGGGGGCGCGCAGGTACGGCTTGCCGGCCGGACGGCCGCCCTCCAGGAAGTAGCGCTCGAGCGTGGCCTTGACCACGTCGGGGAACGGGAACGCGTTCATGGCGCGGCGGATGGCGCCCTGGGGGTCGCCGTCCTGGAGGCGCCTCACGAGTACTGTGTCTATACCGGTGGCGGAGACGACTCCGAGCTGACCGGTGAGGGAAACGGCTCTGGCCAGGCGCCAGTTCGAAACCGCCACTCCCATGCCACCTTGGATTACCGAAGGAAGATTCAAGATTATTCAGCATACGCCGGGTAGATGCGGTTCTAATGAAGTGCGGCGGACTAGTCGTTTATCTGGTGCTTACGTAGTCGTCCTCGTAGGATTTCGCTCCGTTTCGGCGCCTTGCTGCCCCTGGCACTGCCATGCCGGCAGTGGCCGCGAGCGCCGGCACGGCACCTGCCGCTTGGATAGCATGGCGGGGTGCCGAACCCGCCCCAGAACTCCGATGCTCGCTCGAGCGCAGAGCCCGCCCCCCGCGTGATCGTGGTGGGCGGCGGCGCCGCGGGCTTCTTCGGCGCCATCACCTGCAAGGAGCTGAACCCGCGGGCGCGGGTCACCATCCTCGAGGGGGCGGGCGCCCCGCTGGCCAAGGTGCGCATCTCGGGTGGCGGGCGCTGCAACGTCACGCACGATCAGCCCGACCCCGCCCTCCTGATCCGCAACTACCCGCGCGGCGCAAGGGCGCTGAGGGGCCCCTTCACCAGGTTCGGCCCGCGGCAGACGGTGGATTGGTTCGAGAGCCGCGGCGTGCCCCTCAAGACCGAGGCGGACGGCCGCATGT
>CAZPWN010000283.1:0-2073 GCA_964590475.1 uncultured bacterium
TCAGCAGCACGCGCGCCAGCGCCACCAGCTGCCGCTGGCCCATGCTGATGCCGCGACCGCCCTCCGAGACCGTGGTGTCGAGCCCCAGAGGGAGCGTCGCCAGCCAGTCGCCGCCCGCCACGCTCCGCGCGGCGGCGAGCACCTGCTCCTCGCTGGCGTCCTCGTTGCCGTAGCGGATGTTGTCTCTGATGGTGCCCGTGAAGAGGACGGGCGTCTGCTGCACGATGCCCAGGTGCTTGCGGTAGCTGGTGAGGTCGAGAGTGCGGATGTCCTGGCCGTCCACCAGCAGCTCGCCCCGCTGGAACTCGTACGAGCGCGCTATGAGCTTGCCCAGGCTCGACTTGCCGGCGCCCGTATGCCCCACCAGCGCGATGGTCTGGCCCGCCGGGATGGTGAGGTCGAAGCCCGTCAGCACGGTTTCACCCGGCTTGTAGGCGAACTCCACGCCGCGGAACTCCACCCGGCCCTCGAGCGCGCTCACGGGCCGCGCAGCCACCTGCACCACCTGCGGCTCCGAGTCCATGAGCGCGAACACGCGCTCGCTGGCGGCCAGTCCGTCCTGGAACTGGCTCCAGAACGAGGCGATGCTCGTGAGGGGGAACCAGAAGAGCGCCAGGCTCTCCACGAAGAGGAACCACTCGCCGCGCGTGACGGCGCCGCTGAGGACGGCGTTGCCGCCGTACCAGATGACCACCACGGTGCCCAGCCCAGCGAGCGTGCCGAGGATGGGGAAGATGCTCTGCAGCACCAGCCCCTGCCGCAGGCCCAGCCGGTACGCCTCCGCGTTCACCCGCTCGAAGTCGTCATGCAGCGCCGCCTCCTGGCGGAACGCCTTGGCCACCCCGATGCCCGTGATGGACTCCTGGATGTTGGCGTTGACCTCGGCCTTGACGCGCTTGGCCTGGCGGCTGGTGCGCCGCGCCACCCAGCGGAACATGAGCGCCGCGAAGATGATCACGGGCGCGATGGCGGTGGTCAGCAGCGCCAGGCGCACGTTGATGGAGAAGAGGATGGCGAAGACGATGACCACGATGAGCAGCTCGGACAGGAGCCCCAGGGTGAGGGTGACGACGTTGGAGAAGTCCTGCGTGTCCGACGAGATGCGGCTCACCACGCGGCCCGTGGAGTAGTCGTCGTAGAACGACATGTCGCGCTCTACGGCCGCGTCGAACGTCTCCTCGCGCAGGGTGAGCACCACGTCGCCCACCACCCGCGCCGTGAGCGACTGCCGCAGGAAGTTGAACGTCCACGCCACGCCCGCCGCCAGCAGCATGAGCAGAAGCAGCGGCAGGTTGTCGTAGAAGACCTCCAGCCCCTGCAGCCCACGCTCCAGGGCGGTGTCGATGCCGCGGCTGGTGAGCACGGGCAGGAGCGCAAGGCCCGCCGCGTTGCCCGCTATAAGCAGAGCCACGAAGAACATCTTCAGGAGGTGCGGCCGGAAGTAGCGGACCATGCGCCCCAGCAGCTCCTTGTCGGAGTAGCTGCGGTCGTAGTCCTCGCCCGTGAGGCCGCCCAGAACGAAGCCCATTACTCGTACCTCTGGAAGATGCGGCCGTAGAGGTCGCTGGTCTCGAGCAGCTCCTCGTGGCTACCCTGCGCCACGAGCCGCGAGCGGTCCAGCACCATGATCCGGTCCGCGCGCCTGATCTGCGAGAGGCGGTGGGTGATGACCAGCGACGTGCGCCCCTGTAGAACGTTGTTGATGGCCTTCTGGATCTCGTCCTCCGTGGCGGAGTCGATGGCGCTGGTGGCGTCGTCGAGGATGAGGATGCGCGGGTCGGTGAGCAGGGCCCGGGCTATGGCCAGGCGCTGGCGCTGTCCGCCCGAGAGCGTGGCGCCGCGCTCGCCGATCACCGTGTCGTAGCCCTTGGGCAGCTGCATGATGAAGTCGTGGGCCTGGGCCGCTTTGGCGGCGTCCACCACCTGCTCGTCGGTGGCGCCCGGCAGGCCGAACGCTATGTTGCCCCGCACGCTGCGGCTGAAGAGGAAGACCTCCTGCTCGATGACGCTGATCTGCTGCCTCAGCGACTCCATGTTCCAGTCGCGCACGTCCACCCCGTCCACCAGCACGCG
>CAZPWN010000284.1:0-2064 GCA_964590475.1 uncultured bacterium
TGCGCTGGTACCTCTACTCCGTCTCCCCCGACGGCGCCACCAAGCGCTTCAGCGCCGCGCTGGTGGAAGAGACGCTGCGCGACTTCTTCATGACCCTCTGGAACGTCTACGGCTTCTTCGTGCTCTACGCCAACCTGGAGAAGCCCGACCTGCTGGCCGCGCCCGCTCCCGCGGAGCGCCCCCTGGTGGACCGCTGGCTCGTCTCGCGCCTGGGAACCCTGACCAACACCGTCACGGAAGCGCTCGAGGAGTTCGATCCCACCACTGCCAGCCGCGCCATCCGCGACTTCGTGGTGGACGAGCTCTCCAACTGGTACGTCCGCCGCAACCGCCGGCGCTTCTGGCGTTCCGGGGCGGAGGACGGGAGCGGCGAGCTCGCGCGCGACTCGCTGGCCGCCTACGCCACGCTGCACGAGGCGCTGGTGACCGTGGCCAAGCTCATGGCGCCCATGGCGCCCTTCACCAGCGAGGAGCTGTACCAGAACCTGGTGGTGGCGCGGGCGGACGCCAAGGGAACCGACACGCCCGACAGCGTCCATCTGGCGCAGTGGCCGCAGGCCGCTAGCGAGAACATCGACACCGAGCTGGAGCACGCCATGCGCGCGCTCATCCGTCTGGTGGAGCTGGGCCGCTCCGCCCGCGCCGCCTCCGGCGTGAAGCTGCGCCAGCCGCTGCCCGAGGTGCTCGTGCGCGTACGCGAAGCTTCGGAGCTGGAGGGCGTGAAGCAGCTCGCCGACCAGCTGCTGGAGGAGCTCAACGTCAAGGAGGTGCGCTTCCTGGACGTGGAGGACACCTTCGTGGACTACACCCTCAAACCGAACCTGCCGCGGCTCGGCAAGCGCGTGGGCAAGCTCATCCCGCAGCTGAGGAGGGCGCTGGAGGGGCTGGACGGCCGCGAGGTGGCCGCCAACGTGGCCGCCAGGCGCCTCACCGTGGTGCAGCTCGAGGAGCAGACCCTAGAGCTCGAGCCGGAAGACCTGCTCCTCGACCCGCGTAGCCCCGAAGGGTACGCGGCGGTGGAGGAGCGCGGCTACCTGGTGGCCCTCAACACGAGAGTGACCGGCGAACTGCGGAGGGAGGGCATGGTGCGCGACGCGGTGCGCCTGGTGCAGAACGGCCGCAAGAGCGCCGGCCTCGAGGTCAGCGACCGCATCGAGCTGGCCGTGGAAGCCGGCGGCGAGCTCGGGCGCGCCCTGGAGGAGCACCAGGACACGCTCGCGGCCGAGGTGCTGGCCGTGAGTCTCGAGCTCGGTGAACTCGACGAGCAGGCGTACACCGAGGAGGCCGAGATCGAGGGCGAGCGGTTCGCGTTCTCCCTGCGGAAAGCGGAGCTAGCCTGAGCCCCCGGGCGCCATGGTCCGCACGCTTCTCCCGTACAGGACGGATAGCCCCGGAACTTGAGCGGTTCCGGGGCTACAATGTGAAGCGTGTACGGAAGTACCGTCACGTGACGGGTGCTCACGGTTAAGTGTCAGACGAGTGAAAGTGTCAGACGACAGTTCGAGGAGGCTTCACTAGCATGAAAATCGGCATCAACGGTTTCGGCCGCATCGGCCGCCTGATCTTCCGCATCGCCCACGAGCGCGGTCACGAGGTCGTGCTCGTGAACGACCTCACCAACAACGAGACCCTCGCCACGCTGCTCAAGTACGACTCCAACTTCGGCCAGTTCAAGGGCGAGGTCAGCTATGACGACGACAACATCATCGTCGATGGCCGCACCGTGGCCGCCACCGAGCACCGCAACCCGGCGGACATCCCCTGGGCCGATCACGGCGTCGACATCGTGGTGGAGTCCACCGGCATCTTCCGCAAGCGCGAGCAGGCCATGGCGCACATCCAAGGCGGCGCCAAGAAGGTGCTCATCAGCGCCCCCTCCCCCGACGCCGACTTCGACATCATGCTCGGCGTGAACGAGGAGCAGTACGACCCCTCGCAGCACCAGATCCTCTCCAACGCCTCCTGCACCACCAACTCGCTGGCGGCCGTCATGAAGCTGCTGGACGAGGAGTTCGGCATCGAGCAGGCCATGATGACCACGGTGCACAGCTACACCAACGACCA
>CAZPWN010000285.1:0-2055 GCA_964590475.1 uncultured bacterium
GCTTTACCGGGGCCCTCTTGACCGGTGCTCTCCTGACCGCGGCCCTCCTGCTGCTACGGCGCCGGCGGACTGACGGCGGGCCCGGCCCGCGCGCACTCGGCGTCCGCGCCGCGCCGCTTCTCGTGGTTCTGGTCCTCGCAACGGTCCTCTCCGGCTGCAAGACCGCCGGCCCACCGGCTCAGGAGCTCGGCTCGCATCAGCTGGTGCTGGACACCGTTAGTGCGAGCGGCACCATCACCATGAACGAGGCGGACATCACGGGCCTGCCGCTGGAAGGGGCGCTGATCAGGGTGCGCTGATCGAGGTGTCATGCCGGCAAGCGCAGCGCGTAGTTCTGCGCCAGGCGCCCGCCGTCGCAGTAGATCGTCTCGCCGGTCACGTACGAGGACGCGTCGGTCAGGAGGAACTCCACCACCTTCGCCACCTCGTCCGCCTCGCCCACGCGGCCGATGGGCGTGCGGATCATCACGTACTTCTCGGCCTCGGGGTCCTTGAGCGTGGAGGCGAGGATGTCGGTCATGATGCTGCCCGGCCCCACCGCGTTGACGCGGATGCCGTGGGGCGCGAGGGCCAGCGCCATCACCCTGTTCAGCTGAGAGAGGCCGCCCTTGGACACGCAGTAGCCGACCTGGTTCGGTATGGCCACCACGGAGTTGATGGACGACATGTTCACGATGGAACCGGGCTCCTCGCCGGCTTCGACCTGCTTCACCATCTGCCGCGCCACGGCCTGGCCCATCATGAAGGCGCCGCGCAGGTTGACGCCCAGCACCTGGTCGAACTCCTCCAGCGAGTAGTCCAGGAAGTCGCCGCCCTTGATTATCCCGGCGTTGTTCACCAGGCCGTCGATCCGCCCGAACGCCTCCACGGTCTGCTCCACGGCGTCCGCCACGTCAGCGGGACGCGAGACGTCGCACTTGATGGCCAGGGACGACTCGCCGGCCTCCACGCCCGACACGTCGATGTCGGCCCAGGTCACCCTGGCGCCGCCGGCCAGCAGCCTTTCCGCCACCGCCCGGCCGATGCCGTTCGCCGCTCCCGTTACCAGCACTACTTTGCCTTCTACGCTCATGGTCGGTCCTCCTTAGGTAAGGTCGGCCGAGGGCCGCTCGGAGCGGGCTCGGCTGCTGCGGGCATGATGGCTTTCACGCTGGAGTTGACGATCACCATCTGCGGCCCCGGCGCCTTCAGGGCAGCTGCCACCGAGGAGAGCTGCGAGGTGGTCTCCACGCGCGTCACCTCGAAGCCGTACGCCCGGCCGAACAGTGCCAGGTCCGGGTTCTCGAAGGTGGTGCCTACGCTGCGCCCAGGATAGTGCTTCTCCTGGTCAAGGCGGATGGAGCCGTACACGCCGTTCTCCGCCACCACGACCTTGAGGGGCAGCCCGTGCTCCCTGGCCACCGCCAGCTCGTTGCCGGTCATCAGGAGCCCGCCATCGCCCACGAAGCAGACCACCTGCCGCTCCGGATCCCGCAGGCTGGCCGCCACGGCGGCCGGGATGCCGAAGCCCATGGAGCCGGAGATGGGCGCCAGAAGGCGTTGCGGCGGCTGGAACTCGATCACGCGGTACACGGGGACGCCGAAGTTACCCGCGTCGACGGTAACGACCGCGTCCTTATCGAGGTTGCGTCCCACCAGGTCGACCACCAGCTCGAACGGCACGCCGTCGTCGACGTCGAACTCGCGTACGGCTGCGATCCTGTTCCGCTCCGCTTTGAGCTCGCCTAGCCAGGCTGAGCGCGAAGGCGGCGCGGTATCCGGTGCGCCCACTGTGTCGAACAGCGCAGCGGGGGAGCAGCCGATGGAGAGGTCGCTGGCGAAGTGGGTGCCGATGGCGCGAGGGTCGCTGTGCACGTGCACCAGCGTCTGCGCTGGGCGCACCATCGCGGGGAACGTGTAGTTCTGGGTGGTTATGTCGCCGAGCCGGGCGCCCAGCACCACGATCACGTCGGCGCTGGCGAGAAGCTCCATCTGCGAGTCCGGGTTCTTCAGGCCCAGGTCGCCCATGTACAGGCGGTGGCCGTTCGGCAGGAGGTCGTGGCGCCGGAACGACAC
>CAZPWN010000286.1:0-2053 GCA_964590475.1 uncultured bacterium
ATGGCCCTGTCGGCCGTACGCAAGTCCGGCAAGCCGCTCGAGCAGTGGGTCAGCGAGATACCCGAGTACCCGCAGGTGCTCGTCAACGTCACCGTGCCCATCGAGCTGCGCGACTCGCTCTCCGTCGAGACGGACGTACAGAGCGCCGTGCTGGCCGCGGAGGACGTCCTCGGCTCCGCCGGTCGCATCCTACTGCGCCCCAGCGGCACCGAGCCCCTCGTAAGGGTGATGGTGGAGGGCGAGGACCAGGACACGGTTCAAGGCGTGGCCGAGAGGGTGGCCGAGGCCGTAAGGCGCGCCGCTGCCGTCAGCGGTTCGGCCCAACCGGCCTGACCGGCCTGACCACCTAGCCGGCGTCCCGACGTCGGCATCGCCCTACCGACTCCCCACATGGCTTACGCCTGCCGCAGACGCACACGCCTGTCAAGCGGCAGGCTGTAATCTGTGCTGGACGCGTTCGTTTGCCAGTCCTGCTGGCACCGCCCACTTCCCGGGCGACCGGATCTCCCTACATCTTCATACCGTCGCCGCCGTCCCCCCAGCGCGGGCATCGTCCACGGGTGCAGCGGAAGTTCACCGCCGCGAAGGGAGGTGCGGAACTGCTCCTCGATGGGGCCGCCGGCGTATCGCGACCCCCATACCTCTCGCAAAGATGATCGCGCTCGACGCATGTGCGTGGGGCGTCTCGAAGGAGATGCTATGAGCTCGAACGAACGTTTCCACCCGCAGGGTGGTTCAAGGCCGTCGGTGTTTCTTGGTCTGATGCTGGGCCTCGTCCTCGCTATTGGGATGGGCCTCCTGTCCTCGGCGTTCTCGCAGGACACCGCCACGACCACGCAGGCCGACACCTCGGCGCTGACGGTGGCCGAGAGCGCGGATCACGGGCAGTACCTGACGGATAACTCAGGCAGGGCCATCTACATCTTCCTTAACGACACCAGTGGCATGAGCATGTGCGAAGGCGAATGCCTGCAGAACTGGCCGCCCGTCGTGGTGTCCAGCGCGGATCAGCTACCCACGCTGCCCGAAGGCATGGACGCCTCCATGCTCAGCACCATCGAGCGGTCCGACGGCACGCTCCAGCTGGTCTACAACGGCTGGCCGCTCTACTACTTCGTGGGCGACACGGGTCCGGACATGACCACTGGCCAGGGCCAGGGTGACGTCTGGTACCTGCTCTCCACGGAAGGCACCGGCGTCGGCCGCGGCGCCGAGGAACTGGGCGGCGGCGCAGCGCCCGAAGGCGGTCAGTAACCGCAGCGCGGCCCTATGATCGGGGCCGCGTGACCTAGTTCGGTAAGTTTGCGCCCGGCCTGGATGCTAAGGCCGGGCGCGATCTTCTCTGGGCCCTCAGTCCACGAAGCCCATGCCGTAGTAGCTGCTGGCGGCGTCGGGTGAGTCCACCGAGTCAACGATGCACACCTTGCCCGTTTCGCCCTCGTGGTCGCAGCGCGCCAGGGAGGCGAATGAGGGCCATGTGTGCACCAGCCAGCCTGCGCGCTCCCTCCTCTCGGGTGTCGAAGCCGCCTCGGCTGCCGCCTGGTACTCGCGCTCGAGTTCCTGCAAGTCGTCGCCGTGAGCCAGGATGCCGCGCCCGTTGCGGATGACCAGGAACCGCTTCCGCGAATCCGGGTCCAGGGCGTCCATACCGATGGTCTTGCGCTCGAGTACGTCGCCGCGGGTTACGGCCGGCGACTCGGTTCTACCGCGGGTGGGGTCGTTCATCTGCTCGCGCCTGTCCACAATTGGCCTCCCATGGCGCCGGCCCACCTCGCTGCGCTTGAGCGCGCCTCGGCTCGTGCTGGCTGCGCCGCGACGCCGTTCAGCGTGAGGCCGGCTCCATCCGGACGGTAGGGCCGCCAGCGCTTCCAGCGGGGGCAGCCATCACACGCGTCATGCGAACGCCGGAGAAGTAAAGGGCGAGGCGCAGCCACGTGGCTGCGCCTCAGCTGTCCTGCATGGACTCGGCTCGTTTGGTGCGCCCGAGAAGATTCGAACTCCTGGCCTTCTGATCCGTAGTCAGACGCTCTATCCAGCTGAGCTACGGGCGCTC
>CAZPWN010000287.1:0-2042 GCA_964590475.1 uncultured bacterium
TGCCTTGGGCACGACTAAGGCTTCCTGAGCATGCGGCCCGAGGAGGCGCCGGGGGAACCGGACGCGGCTACGGGAGCGGTCGCGCCCGCCACGTCGCACCCGGCGGCCGCGGCTCCGGCCACTGGAGCCAGAGCCGCAGCCACAGCGGCCGTAAGCCCGGCCGCCCCCGCCGCGGCCACGTATCCTCCCGGGATGGACGCGGCGGGACCGGGGCGCCCTTCGTTCGTAGCCTGGCTCGTGCAGAACACCAGCTCCGGCCTGGTGGTCGGCGCCCTGGGCGTCACGCTGGGCATCTCCCTGGCGGCGCTGGTGTACGGAGGCGATCTGGAGCCCTACCTCGGCCGTGGCATCGGGCTCGTCCTGCTGGGCAGCGCAGCGCTCTCGCTGGTGGTGACCGCGCTGACGTCCGTGCCCGGCATGTTCGCCAGCGCGCAGGACGCGCCAGCCGCCGTGCTGGGCGCCCTCTCCGCCGCTCTCGCCGCCACCCTCGGGGCCCAGCTGGCCGGCGGGACCACGCTGGCGGGCGAGGAGCGCTTCTTGACCACCGTGGCCATAGTGGCCGCCTCCGCTCTGGCCACCGGCCTACTCTTCCTCGCCTTCGGCCTGTTCCGGCTCGGCAACCTGGTGCGCTACCTGCCGTACCCGGTGCTGGGCGGCTTCATGGCCGGCACGGGCTGGCTGCTCTTCGCGGGCGGCATAGGCATCATGTCCAACGTGCACCCGAGCCTGGGCTACCTGCAGGACCTGTTCGCGCCCGGCATGCTCGCGCTCTGGCTGCCGGGCCTGGCGCTGGCCGTCCTGCTCCTCGTGCTCACCAAGCTCTACGGCAACTTCCTCGTATGGCCTCTCGCGGTTCTTGGCGCCACGCTGCTCTTCTACGCCGTCATGCTGGTGAGCGGCGGCAGCGTGGCGGATTGGCGCGCGCGGGGACTGCTCCTCGGCCCGTTCGAGGGCGGCTCCATGTTCGCGCCACCGGCCGCCTGGGAGCTGGCGGCGGTGCGCTGGGACGTGGTGGCGGGGCACCTGCCCACCATCGCCACGGTGGCGTTCATCGCCCTGATAGCGCTGCTGCTCAACGCCATCGGGGTGGAGAAGTCCGCCGGGCGCAAGGTGGACCTGAACCGCGAACTGCGGGCGGCAGGCCTCGGCAACCTGGTGGCCGGGGCGCTGGGCGGCGCGCCGGGTTACCAGGGCCTGAGCATCACCACCTTCAACCTCACGGCCGGCTCGGGCACGCGTTACTCCAGCCTGGTGGCTTCCGTCGTCATGCTGGCCTGCGTCGTGTTCGGCGCGGGCGTGGTGGCGCTCATGCCCAAGGCGGTGCTGGGCGGCCTGGTGGCGTACTTCGGCCTGAAGTTCCTGGCGCAGTGGCTGTACGCCGCGCTCTTCGAGTTGCCGCTCGGCGAGTACCTCATTGTGGTGGCCATCCTGGCCGTCATCGTGGTGGCGGGCGTGCTGCCCGGCGTGGGGGTGGGCCTGGCGCTCACCGTGGCGCTCTTCGTCATCAGCTCCAGCCGCATCGACGCCGTGCGCTACGCGGTGGACGGCGTGAACCTCCGCAGCCGCGTGACACGCAGCCAGGCCGAGCGCGCGCGGCTCGAGCAGCTCGGCGGCCAGATCATGGCCGTGCAGCTGCAGGGCTTCCTCTTCTTCGGCACCGCCACCGCGCTGCTGGAGCGGCTGGAGCGGCGCGCACGGGCCGGTCCGCCCGTGAGCTACGTCATCCTCGACTTCTCCCGCGTGTCCGGCGTGGACGCCACCGGGCTAACCACCATCGGTGAAGCCTTCCAACTCGCCCGCGCGGAGGGCTTCCAGCTGCTCCTCAGCGCGGTGCCCCCCAAGCTGCTGAGGCGGCTGGGTCAGCTGAGGCGCGACCAGGGAGCAGATAGGCTGCCCACCAACTTCTCCAACTTGGACGCGGCGCTGGAGTACGCGGAGGAGAAGCTGCTCGACCGCATGAGCCAGCGTTACGATCCGCGCGGCACCCTGGTGGACGCCGTGGCGTACTACTCCAACGCCCACTTCGACTTCGCCGACTTCCT
>CAZPWN010000288.1:0-2040 GCA_964590475.1 uncultured bacterium
CGCCTCGTGGATGACCTCTGGGCGGCGATGACGGCGCACCTCACGGCCGCGAAGTGCGGCGGCTCTCTGCGCTCGGTGCGTGTGCTGGAGGCGTCATGTGGCTGATGACCGGGACGTGGCCGAAGTCCTGCGGATGCGGGCAGGAGTTCTCGAGGGAGACCTTCCGCGCGCTCCCGTTGGTCGGGATGCAGGAGGCGGGCGAGGAAGACGGGCGGGAGTTCGAGCTGGAGCTTCGCAACTGCCCGACCTGTAACTCGACGCTCGCCATCGAGTGGAGCAGGGCAATGCAGGAGGTGGCGGCGTGAACGGGCGAATCATCCACTCCATGCCGCGCGGCGAGTACGACGCCATGCGCGACAGGGTGAATTTCTCATCCCTGAAGCACATGGGCCGCTCCCCCGCCCACTACAAGCATGCGCTGGAGCACCCGTCCGAGGACACGGACGCGCGGCGCCGGGGTCGGCTCGTTCACCTCGCGGTGCTGGAGCCGAACGTCTACGAGGCGCAGACGGCGGTCTGGGACGGCGGCCGGCGGGCAGGCAAAGCATGGGAGGCGTTCTGCGCCGCGAACGAGGGCAAGGAGCTGCTGACGCTGGCCGAGGCCAAGACGACGCAGGACATTGCCCGTGCCGTCCGCGCGCATCCGGTGGCGGCGAAGTACCTGGAGAGGGGCCGGAGTGAGGTCACGGTGCTCTGGGATGTGGAGGTGGTGCCGGGTCTCGTCATCCCCTGCAAGTGCCGCATCGACTGGGTGGGCGAGTCTCTCTTGCTCGACCTCAAGACCACGAAGGACGCTTCGCCGGAGGCGTTCGGCCGGCAGATGTTCACGCTCGGCACGCTCGGGCAGGCGGCCATGTATTCGGATGGTTGGCACGCGGTCACGGGCGAGCGGCCGGACTTCGCGCTGCTGGCCGTGGAGTCGGAGGCGCCGCACGTCATCCAGCCGTATCGCATCGAGGACCTGGACCTCGCGCGTGGTCGGGCGCAGTACCGCGGCCTGCTGGAGCGTCTGGCCCTGTGTCAGGCCACCGGCCAATGGCCCGGCTACGACACGAAGCCCTTGCCGCTGAGCATTCCGCGGTGGGCGCAGTCTGACGAAGTGGAATTCGACAACCAGCAGGAAGGGGAAACGGCATGACGGCAGCAATCCAGAAGACGGGCGAGGTGAAGACGCTGGCACAGTTCCTTGAGGTGCGGCAGTCGCACCTCGCGGAGGTGCTACCCAAGAGCAAGGCGCTGACGCCGGAGAAGCTCATCAAGCTCGCGGTGCTGGCGACGAAGAAGCAGCCGCTCCTGCAGAAGTGCTCCATGGACTCCATCTTCATCGCCCTTCTCCAGTGCGCGGAGTTGGGACTGGAGCCCTCGGGCACGCTCGGGTCCGCGTACCTCGTCCCCTACGGGCAGACCTGCCAACTCATCATCGGCTACCGGGGCCTCATCGACCTCGCGCGGCGCTCCGGCTCCCTGCGGCAGATTGAGGCGCGCGTCGTCCACGAGAAGGACGCCTTCAAGGTGTCCTTCGGTCTGGACCCGAAGCTAGAGCACACGCCGTACCTGGATGGCGACCCGGGCAAGGCGCGGCTCGTCTACTGCGTGGCGCAGCTCGCGGACGGCGCCAAGCACGTCGAGGTGATGACCGTGGACGAGGTGCGGCGCATCGAGAACCGGAGCCGCGGCAAGGGCGGGCCGTGGAGCACGGACTGGGAGGAGATGGCCAAGAAGACCGTCGCCCGCCGTGCGTGCAAGTGGCTGCCGATGTCCGCCGACCTCGCCAAGGCGTTCGACATCGAGGGCGAGGTGGACCACGGACGCGGCCCCGAGGCGTCCGACGTGCTGTCGGTGGAGCCGGTGGCCACGGCGAGCCGCGACGACATCAAGGCGGCGCTCCGGGCGAAGGCTTCGCGCGTGACCGTCGAAGCGGCGAAGGAGCCGGACCCGCACGCGGATGACGAGCCGCCGATGCCGAGCGACGCGGACGCCCCTCCGGAGGTCGCATGAGAGCGCCCGGCCGCCCGGACCTGTCCGCCCCGCGCCCGTGGT
>CAZPWN010000289.1:0-2009 GCA_964590475.1 uncultured bacterium
TGCACGATGCCGATCTGGCTGCGCAGGCTGCTCAAGGTCATGTCACGGACATCGATGCCGTCGATGGTGATGCGCCCCTCCGTGACCTCGTAGAAGCGCGGCAGCAGCGAGCAGATGGTGGTCTTGCCCGCGCCGGACGGGCCCACGAAAGCCACGGTCTCGCCGGCGCGGATCTTCAGGTTCACCCCCCGCAGCACGGGCCGCTCCGCGCGGTAACCGAAGGTCACGTCTTCGTACGCGATGTCGCCCTTCAGGCCCGTCACCGCCAGCGCGCCCGGCCGGTCGGCGATGTCCGGCTCGGTGTCGAGCAGCTCCGTGTAGCGCTTGAAGCCCGCGATGCCCTTGGGGTAAGTCTCGATGACCGAGTTGATCTTCTCGATGGGCCGGAAGAACACGCCCACCAGCAGCAGGAACGCCACGAACTCCCCGTTGCTCAAGTTCCCGCGTATCACGAAGTAGCTGCCGGCCACCATCACCACCAGCTGCGTGAAACGCATGCTGAGGTACGAGAGGGAGTGGGTGGCGGCCATGATGCGGTACGCCTCCAGCTTGGTCTCGCGGTAAGCCCTGTTGTCCTCGGCGAAGAGGCGCCTCTCGTGCTCCTCGTTGGCGAAGGCCTGCACCACGCGGATGCCGCCCACGTTCTCCTCGATGCGTGCGTTGAAGGCGCCCACGCGGTCGTAGATGGCGCGCCAGTTGCGCGTCATGCGGCCCCCGTAACGCACCGTGAACCAGCCCGTGAACGGCACCACCGCCAGCGTTATGAGCGCCAGGTTCACGTTCACGGCGAACATCATCACGAAGGCGCCCATCAGCGTCATGACGGCTATGAAGGCGTCCTCCGGACCGTGGTGCGCCACCTCGCCGATCTCCTCCAGGTCCTTGGTGAGGCGGCCCACCAGGTGGCCCGTCTTCTGCTCGTCGTAGTAGGTGAACGACAGCTTCTGCAGGTGATCGAAGGCGCGCCTCCGCATGTCCGTCTCTATGTTTATGCCCAGCATGTGGCCCCAGTACGTGACCGTGTATAGAAGCCCCGTGTTCACCAGGTAGATGGCGGTGAGGCCGGCGGCGGCGATGGCGATGCTGGCCCAGTGCCCGCTGGGGAGGAGCCGGTCGATGAACAGTTGCACGGCGATGGGGAAGCCGAGCTCCAGCACGCCGGAGAGCACCGCGGAGGAGAAGTCGAGGTAGAAGAGCCGCTTGTACGGCTTGTAGTAACTGAAGAACCGCTTTAGCACCAGCAGATGGTACCGGAGGCGGGTCGTAACGGTCATGTAACGCGAGACCGGTCATCTTCGGCGCATGGGATACCGTTCCGGTCACGAGATGTCCCGGCGCTCGGTCGTGAAGCGGTCGCGCGCCGCCTGCTGGGCTGCCCTCCTGCTCGGCCTGGTCGGCTGCTTCGAGCCCGCAACGCTGGCCGTGCCGGGTCACGAGCGCGTGCTGCACGGCAGTTTCGTGGGAACCCTGCACGACTGGCCCAACGACGAGGGGGCGCTCAGGTTCGCGCTCGCGGTGGAGGCCGCGTGGGAGAGCGAGAACAGTTACCGGTTCACGGGCGTCATGACCCTGGAGGACGGCGCGGAGCACGCGGTGAGCGGCTCGGCCCATTCACTGGGGCGGGTGCGGTTCGAGCCCGCAGCGAGCGGCTCGCCGGCCACGGCGGCAGCGCCGCCCCCCGTCTACGCCCTCTACGCGCACGTGCCTTCGCTCTCCCTCGGTATCTGCGCCGAGGAGGTGCTGGCCCGGACCGGCTGGAGAGGGGTGGCCATGGTCGTCCAGCGCATGCCGGAGCGGCAGATCCACTGCAGCGAGCAGTTCTTCTTCTCGCTGGAACGGGTACCGGGCGGGGCGTGACCGCTGCCCAGGCGCGCGTGCGTTACGCTCGCTATCCATGGCGCGCTCCCGGGTCGGCTTCCTGCAAGGGCTGCTTGGTAGCTTGCCTATCGCGCTGGCCTACTTCCCGGTGGCCGTGAGCTTCGGGGTGGCCGCCGGCAAGAGCGGCTTCA
>CAZPWN010000290.1:0-1996 GCA_964590475.1 uncultured bacterium
CGCGGCGGCTAGTAACCAACCGGTAGAGGTGGCCGGCCGGCGCATAGCCGCGGAGGCGGACGCCGCCCTGATCGACTTCGCCAAGATGGACGGCCTCGTGCCCCAGGTGGCGCAGGACGCCCGCACCGGCGAGGTCCTCATGCTGGGGTACGCCAACGCCGAGGCGGTGCGCCGGTCGGTCACCACCGGCCAGCTCTGGTTCTGGTCGCGCCAACGCCAGCGCCTATGGCGCAAGGGCGAGACGAGCGGCAACACGCATGAACTCGTGGCCCTAACCGCCGACTGCGACGCGGACGCGCTGGTGGCGTTGGTGGTGCCGGCGGGACCGACGTGCCACACGGGCTCCTGGAGCTGCTTCGAGGCGCCGCCCACGCTGGCGCGTCTGGGTCGGGTCGTCGCGGAGCGGGCCGCGGCGCTGGAGCAGGACGAATCGGATGACGCCCGCAGCAACTCCTACACCACTAAGCTCCTCCAAGACGAGAACCTGCGGCTCAAGAAGCTGGGCGAGGAGGCGGTGGAGCTGGCGGTGGCGTGCGCCAAGGGCGACGCGGAGCGCGCCGCCGAGGAGGCGGCCGACCTCGTCTACCACGTGCTGGTGGCGTGCCAGGCCGTGGGCGTGGAGGCGGAGCGGGTGCTGGCGGAGCTGGGAAGGCGGCTGCCGGCCGCACCGGAGTAGTCGCGGGGCTACGAAGCTGCCAGAATGACCTGGTGACTTCCGTAGCCCAACACCACTCCTCCAGCGAGTTCCGCGTCGAGGCGGCGCACCATTACGACACCTCCAGCCCCTTCCGCTGGATCGTGTCGCACGTGGCGCGCTACCCGCTGCTGCTAGTTGGGTTCGTGGTCAGCACGGTGGCGTTCTCCGTCTGCTCGTCTCTCATCCCGCGGGTCATCGGCATGGCGTTCGACTCGGTGGGCCAACCGGACCCAACCGCGGCGCTGGGCCGCCTCAGTCTGGCGCTCCTCGCCGTGGTGCTCGTGCGCGGCGCCTTCGACTTCCTCAACATCAACTCGGTGGAGCGCATAGCGCAGCGCATAGAGCGCGACGCCCGCGCCGAGCTCACCACCAGCCTGCTGGGCAAGAGCCAGGCGTTCCACGACCGCCAGCGGGTGGGCGACGTCATGGCCCGCGCCGCGGACGACGTGCGCCAGCTGAACCTCATGTTCAGCCCCGGCATCCAGCTGATCCTCGACAGCGTCATCAGCATCGTCACCCCGCTGCTGTTCATCGCCCTCATCTCGCCGCAGATGCTGCTCTTCCCCGTGCTCTTCGTGGTGGCCTTCGTCTTCGCGCTCAGGCACTACTCGGCGCGCTTAGACCCCGTGTCGGGCGCCATGCGCGAGACTTTCGGCAACCTCAACGCGGGCCTCAACGAGACCATCGCCGGCATCGAGCTGGTGAAGGCAGCCGCCGCGGAGCCGTTCGAGCGCCGCAAGTTCAGCCAGAACGCGCGCGCCTTCCGCACGCAGTTCGTCAAGCAGGGCGACGTGCAGGCGCGCTACCTGCCGTACCTGCTCGTATGGTTCACCTTCGCCGCCACGTTCGGCCACGGCCTGTACCTGCTCGGCCAGGGCGGTCTCTCGGTGGGCGAGCTCATCTCGATCATCGGCCTGGTTGGCGTGCTGCGCGGCCCGGCGGACCTCTCCATCTTCACCTTCGCCATGGTGCAGCTGGGCGTGGCGGGCGCGCGCCGCACGCTGGCCCTCATCAAGGAGGAGACGGAGCTGGACGAGAACCCCGGGGGCTACACGGGCGAGATGCGGGGCGACATCCGCTTCGAGAACGTGACCTTCACCTTCCCGGGTTCGGACGCCGCCACCCTCGAGGAGTTCAGCTTCCACGCCCGCCCCGGCGAGACGATAGCCATCGTGGGGCAGACGGGCTCGGGCAAGAGCACCCTCACGAAGCTGGTCAACCGCACGTTCGACGCCGACGAGGGGCGCGTGCTGGTGGACGGGGTGGACGTGCGCGACTGGAACATGGAGTCGCTGAGGC
>CAZPWN010000291.1:0-1962 GCA_964590475.1 uncultured bacterium
CGTCGTTCTGGGCGGCGGCGAGGCGGGCAAGTACGTGGCGTGGACGCTGGCGCAGCAGGGCCGGCCCGTTCTGGTGGTGGAGCGCGGCCTCATCGGCGGCTCCTGCCCCAACATCGCGTGCCTGCCCAGCAAGAACGTCATCCGCACCGCCCAGGTCGCGCACCTAGCCAGGAACGCCGCCGATTACGGCATTAGCACCGGCACGGTGAGCGTGGACATGGCGGGCGTCCGCCAGCGCAAGCGGGAGATGGTGCAGGGGATGGTCGACATCCACGAGCGCAGGTTCGCCGCGCCCAACATAGAGTTCCTGCTGGCCGACGGCCGGCTGGTGGGCCCGCGCACGGTGGAAGCGCGCCTACCCGGCGGGGGCACGAGACGCGTGCAGGCCGAGCGCCTCTTCCTGAACCTGGGCACGCACGCCTCCGTGCCGGACGTACCCGGCATGGCCGAGGCCGCGCCCCTCACCCACGTGGAGGCCCTCGAGCTGGGCGAGCTGCCCGAGCACCTGATCGTCCTCGGCGGCGGCTACGTGGGGACCGAGCTGGCACAAGCCTTCCGCCGCCTCGGCAACCGCGTGACGATCCTCGAATACGGGCAGCAGCTGCTCGGGCGCGAGGACCCCGACGTGGCGGAGGCCGTGCTTGAACTCCTCGAGGCGGAGGGCACCGACGTGGTGCTGGACGCCGAGACGCGGGCGGTGGCGGGCCGCTCGGGCGAGAGCGTGCGCCTGGACGTCCAGACCGCAGAGGGGGCCCGCACCGTTGAGGGCACCCACCTCCTCGTAGCCGCTGGACGCACACCGAACACCGAGGGAATCGGACTGTCGGCGGCCGGCATAGAACTCGACGAGCGGGGTTACGTGAAGGTGGACGAGCAGTTGCGAACCACGGCGCCCGGCGTCTGGGCGCTGGGCGAGTGCGCCGGCAGCCCGCAGTTCACGCACGCGGCCTTCGACGACTTCCGCATCGTGCGCGACAACGTTCTGAACGACGGAGAGGACAACGAACCGCGGTCGACCGAGGGCCGCCTGATGCCCTACTGCGCTTTCATCGACCCGCAGCTCGCGCGCGTCGGGCTAGACGAGCGCACTGCCGCCCAGCAGGGCGTGGCGGTGCGCGTGGCCCGGACGCCCATGTCGACCGTGCTGCGGGCACGCGCCATAGGCGAGACGCGCGGGTTCATGAAGATGCTCATAGCGGAGGACAGCGACGCCATCCTCGGCTTCACCATGCTGGGCGCCGACGCGGGCGAAGTGGTGGCCGTGGTGCAGGTGGCCATGCTCGGTGGCCTGCCGTACACGGCCCTCCGGGACGCCATCCTCACGCACCCGACCATGGCCGAAGGCCTAACCGTGCTGCTGGCCGACGTGCCCGCCCGCGGCGGGGCGGCCTGAAGGGTGCCTCTCCCCTGGAGCGGCATCTCGCCCGGCCCGCACGACCTAGGCCTCGTGGTCTGCGACATGGACGGCACGCTGCTCACGAACGCCGACGAGATCCCGGAGACGTTCTGGCCGCTCCTTCAGATCCTGCACGAACGAGGCGCCACCTTCGTGCCGGCCAGCGGGCGGCAGTACGCCACCCTGGCGCGCTCGTTCGAAGGCGCGCCCGGCGACGTGGCCTACGTGGCCGAGAACGGCAGCCTGGTCGTGCACGGGGGCGAGGTGGTGTCGAAGACCACCGTCGACATGGGCCTGGTGGAACAGGTCATCGCCCTCATGCGGGGGCACGGGGCCGGCACCGACCTGGGCCTGGTGGTCTGCGGCGTAAAGAGCGCCTACATCCAGCGGCGCGATAAGGCCTTCGTGGCCGAGACGGAGAAGTACTACGCCCGGCTCGAGATCGTGGACGACCTCACGGCGGTGCGCGACGAGATCCTCAAGGTCGCCCTGTTCCTCCACGGCGACGCCGAGCGGCTGGCCGCCACGACCTTCGCACCGCTAGCGGAGGCATATCAGGTGGTCGT
>CAZPWN010000292.1:0-1856 GCA_964590475.1 uncultured bacterium
GCCGCTCGATCTGAGCCACAGCCGAATCCAAAGCCTTCCTGCGATCCTTATCCATCTCCACAACGGCGTTAGTAGCGTTGTTATCCATCTCGGTAGCTCCTTCTGCCGGGCTTGGGAATCGGTCGACCCAGCGGGCGCCATCGGCGCCAGGAAGATACCTTAAATACTAAGGGTATGAGGCATGCGTGCGCAAGGGTTCGCGATGCAGGAACCCTTGGCTAGAGCCTAGATGCGCAACGCCGCCTCGGGCGTGGGCCGCGGGCGCCTACTCGAGCACCTTCCGCACGGCGGCGAGCACCCTCTTAGCGTCGGGCCGGTAGTGGTGCTCGACCGAGGTGAAGGGCGGGTAGGGGGCATCCCAACCCGTGACGCGCACGATGGGCGCCTCGAGGTGGTAGACGGCCTCCTCCGCTATGCGCGCGGCGACCTCGGCACCGAAGCCGCCGCTGCGGGGCGCCTCGTACACGATCACGGCGCGGCCCGTGCGCTTCACGGAGTCCAGGATGGTGGCCTCGTCCAGCGGAGCCAGCGTCTCTAAGTCCACCACCTCGAGCTCCACCCCCTCCCGGGCGGCGACCTCCGCCGCCTTCAGGCAGACCTCCACCATGCCGCCGTAGCAGAAGAGGCTCACGGCGGTGCCCGGCCTCACGATGCGCGCCTTGCCCAGCTCGAAGGTGTAGTGCCCTTGACCCACCGCCTGACGCTCCGAGCGGTACAGCTTGATGGCTTCCAGGAAGAAGACCGGATCGGGATCCTCGATGGCCGCGAGGAGCAGGCCCTTGGCGCGCTCGGGCGACGAGGGGATGACGACCTTCACGCCGGGCGCGTGCGCCAGCACGGCCTCCGGCGAGTCCGCATGCTGCTCCGGCGTGTGCACCCCGCCCCCGTAGGGCGCCCGCACCACCATCGGCAGCGAGAAGCGCCCGCGGGTGCGGTGCCGGTAGCGGCCCATGTGGGAGAGGATCTGGTCCAGCGCGGGGTAGATGAAGCCGGCGAACTGGACCTCCGCCACGGGCCGCATGCCGCCCAGGGCCAAGCCGATGCCGAGGCCCACGATGCCGGCCTCGGCGAGCGGGGTGTCGAACACGCGGTCGTGGCCGAAGCGCTCCTGCAGGCCGTCGGACGCGCGGAACACGCCGCCCATCACGCCGACGTCCTGCCCGAAGAGGACCACGCGCGGATCGCTCTCCAAGGCCACGGCCAGCCCTTCGTTGATGGCCTGCACCATCGTCAGGGGCGCGCGCTCCGTGCTGGCGCTTGGGGTCTTCACGTCAGCGGCCACCGAGGGCCTCCCATGCCGAGCGCTGGTCTGGTCCCATCTCCGCGAAAACGTGCTCCATGATCTCGGCCGGGGCCGTCTCCGGCGCGGCGTCCGCCACCGCCAGGGCCTCCTTGAGTTCCGCCTCGAGCTCCGCCTGGATCTCCTGCTCCAGCTCCGGCGTGAGCAGGCCCAGGCCGGTGAGCGCAGTTCTGAGACGCGCCAGGGGCTCCTCCGCCGCGCGCCTGGTGCTCTCGTCCTCGTCGCGGTAGCGCCCGGGATCGTCGCTGGTGGTGTGGGGGGCTATCCGGTAGGTCATGGCCTCGATGAGCGTGGGGCCCTCCCCGTTGCGCGCCCGCGCCACCGCCTGCCTCGCGGCCACCCAGGTGGCCACCAGGTCGTTGCCATCCACCCGCGCGCCGTGGATGCCGTAGCCGGCAGCGCGGTCCACGATGCGCACGTTGGCCATCTGGCGCTCCGTGGGCGTGCTGATGGCCCAGCCGTTGTTCTGGACCACGAACACCACGGGCGCCCGGAACACGCCGGCGAAGTTGAGCGCCTCGTGGAAGTCGCCCTCGCTGGTGCCGCCGTCGCCGAT
>CAZPWN010000293.1:0-1850 GCA_964590475.1 uncultured bacterium
AAGCGGAAGGCAGACCCCGACGGCAGTTTGTAGGAAACGTAACGCCGGCGCCCCACGCTTCGGGCGACGATGATAGTGAGGGTAAATACATTCCCTGGAACCCGTAAGGTACGTGTTCGTTTCCCGCGCCGCCAAGCACATCTTCGCGGCATGGGCGCCGTAACAGGTCTGCGCGTACACCACCGCAGATGCGAGGAGGCAACATGGATAGGCGTAATCTACTACTCCCCCTAGCTGCTCTAGCGTTACTCCTGGTGGTGGCAGCGTGCTCACCGGCCGCGCCCGTGAACAAGCCGCCGGTCGTCACCATCTCGAGCCCCATCGAAGGAGCCGCGTACTCGGCAGGAGAGCCCACCGTGCTTGCCGCCACGGCTACCGACGATGAGGACGGCGATCTCAGTGGGGGTATCAACTGGTCCAGCAACCTGGACGGCGCGCTCTCGCCCTCGGCGGCGGGGGAAGTCGTCCTTTCCGCCGGTAGCCACCTGCTAACGGCAAGCGTGACCGACTCCGGTGGGGCGGAAGGAAGCGCGACCGTGTCCGTGACGATCTCCGAGGCTGTCGCCACGCACGTGGTGGCGGGCGGCCGGACCCTGCACCTCCTAGACGTCAGCGGCGGCGAGATCGTAGAGCTGGACAGCGCGAGCTTACTTGGCGCGTCGCCGTATCAGACCATCTTCGCAGTAGTTGGCCACCCCACCCAACCATGGTTGTACACGGCGTCGACCCACGGCGGCTGGGGTGAAGCACGGATCGACCGGTTCGTGCTCGCGGGCGACACCATCACTCATAGCGGCACTGCTTTCAGCTATCCCTTCAGTGGCATAGCGGCGGATTGCGTTTCAGCCTTCGACGACACTTGCGCTCCGATAGGCATGGTCTTCTCCCCGGACGGAACCAGGTTCTACGTGGATGAGGAGGAACTCGAAGGCGTGCAGATCTTCTCGGTCGATGCGGCGGGCGATCTAACCTTCATGACCGAAGGGGCGAGGACTTCCGTCCACGGCCTGACCATCGACCCAACGGGCACCTACCTGTACAACGGCTCCAACGTCATCGCAGTCACCGACGACGAACCGGTGACCGTCTTCACCGGTACCGGCGGCAACGCCACCCACCTCGTCACCGTAGATGGTGGCCCCGGCCTGATCAGCACGACCGGAACTTCCGGCGTGGCCATCTACGACCTCAGGAACCCCGAACTTCCCGTCGAACTAGCCAGCCTCAGTATCGGCACTGACGGAGCAAGGGACCTCGACTTCACGGATGGACTCGGGCGTATCGTTATAGCCGCCTCCAACGAAGTGCATACGCTCGCGTTCGATGGCGCAGCCCTTACCCTCGCCAGCACGTACACGAGGCCTGAAACTTATACCGTCGATTACCGCGGCGTCGGCATCACCAGTGATGGTGCGTACGCGCTTGCAGCGTGGTTCAGCGGGTCAAGCACGGCGCCCGCGCCTGGCGGAGTACAACTGTTCGAGATCGCCGCCGACGGCGGGCTGAGGCTCGTGGACAGCACCGATTTCACCGGCCGGGCGCGCGTGGTGTACTCGCTGCACTGAGCCGCGCGCTCGAGCTTCGCGAACTGATACGCGGAGTAGAAGCTGAGTAGCTAGCTGGTCAGCGGCAATAACGCGGCAGGGACGCCGGGCGTGCCAGTGCGAGTTCGACCGCCAGGCACTTCACACATAGATGAGGTAAGCATACGAACCTCATTCGCACGCGCTCCGCACACGCCACCCTAGTTCCATAATGTGAGAGATGTTAATAACAAGAAGAAACCCCCGTCTAGGACGGGGGTTCTCTGGTGGAGCCGAGGGGATTCGAACCCCTGACCTTCTGAATGC
>CAZPWN010000294.1:0-1849 GCA_964590475.1 uncultured bacterium
TGGTCTGGTTGCGCGAGCCGAGCTCCTTGGTGAGGAGGTTGGTGTAGCCGGCCAGCTCCGCGATGGCGCGGGGCACCATGCCGGCGATGACGCCGGTGCCTTCGCCCGCGGGCTTGAGCATCACACGGCTGGTGCCGTGGGCGCCGATCACTTCGTGGGGTATGGTGCCGCCCTCTTCGATGGGTACTTCGATGAGGTTGCGGCGGGCCACGTACTGGCCCTTCTGCACGGCTACCGGCACTTCACGCGCCTTGCCGAGGCCGACCCCTACCCTGCCATGTCCGTCACCGATGACCACCATGGCGCCGAAGCGGAAGCGACGGCCGCCCTTGTAGGTCTTGGCGGTGCGGCGGATGAAGATAACCTTGTCCTGGAAATCGGAATCAGCCATCAGAAGTCGAGCCCTCCTTCGCGGGCCCCATCTGCCAGGGCCTTGACGCGGCCGTGGTACCTGAAGGAGCCACGGTCGAACACGACGCTCTTGGCGCCGGCCGCCAGTGCCCGCTCGGCGAGAACTTTACCCACCTGGGTCGCCTGTTCGGTCTTGTTACCGGAGAGCCCGAGCTGCTTGCTGTTGGCTGCAGCCAGGGTGGTACCGGTGGAGTCGTCTATCACCTGTGCGTAGATGTGTTTGGCGCTGCGGAACACGGAGAGCCTGAGCCGGCCGGTTTCCACCGGGCGGCGGAGGCGGCGCCGGGTACGGTTGGCGCGGCGTTCCTTGCGGATGGTTACGTTCATGTTCATTCCTTACCCTCAGCTCTCAGCGTGCCGCCGTCTTACCGGCCTTGAGGCGTACGACCTCGCCGGCGTAACGGACGCCCTTGCCGTGGTAGCTGTCGGGCGGACGGACTGCGCGGATGTTGGCGGCTACCTGCCCGACCAGATGCTTGTCGATACCGCTGACGGTGATCCGGGTCGGCTCGGTGGCCTGGATGGTGATGCCCTGCGGCGCCTCGATGGTTACGTTGTGCGAGAAGCCGACGTTGAGTTCTAGGTTCTGACCCTTGTTCTGGGCGCGGAAGCCCACGCCGTGGATCTCGAGCTTCTTCTCGAACCCTTCGGTCACGCCGAGGACGGCGTTGTTGATCAGGGTGCGGGCCAGGCCGTGCTGGGCACGGTCGTTACGGTTGTCGCTCGGACGGTTGACCGTGACCACGCCGTCATCGACGCTCACGTCGAGACGGGGGCTGTAAACCACTTCGAGGCTACCTTTGGAGCCCTTCACGGTGGCCTTGCCGGGTTCCACGATCTTGACGTCGACGCCTTTGGGCAGGTTGATGGGTGAGCGGCCTATGCGGCTCATCACCACACCTCGCAGACGATCTCGCCACCGACGTTGGTGCGGCGGGCCTCGCTGTCGGCCAGGAGGCCTGCCGAGGTGGAGATCACGGCGATACCCAGGCCGCCACGCACCACCGGCACGTGCGCAGCCTTGGCGTACGCACGGCGGCCCGGGGTGGAGACGCGCTGGATGTAATGGATGACCGGTGAGCGCTTGTGGCCGTACTTGAGGCCGATGCGCAGCGTGGGCTTGCCTTCCTTCTCGGTCTCTTCGACCGACTTGAGGTAGCCCTCTTTCACCAGCACTTCCGCTAACGCTGCTTTGAACTTGCTCGCCGGCACATCCACGCTGGCGTCGCGATTGGCGACCGCGTTACGGATGCGGGTGAGCATATCTGCGATTGGATCCGTCTGCATTTACCTTCCTCCGTGGGGGTGGTTTCCGCGCCCTTGCGCCGACCTGTACCCCGAGATTGCTTCGTCTCGCTTGGTGCGCCGGAAAGGCGCTTCTATGCTCACCAGCTGGACTTGACTACGCCGGGCAGGTAGCCCTTGTGAGCGAGTTCGC
>CAZPWN010000295.1:0-1787 GCA_964590475.1 uncultured bacterium
AGCCGTAGACGCCCATGGTGCCAAGGTGCACGAGGTGGATGTCCTGCCCGCTCTCCACCACCGCCGCCAGTAGGTTGTTGGTGGCGTTGACGTTGTTGTCTACCGTGTAACGCTTATGCCAGCTGCTCTTCATGGAGTAGGGGGCGGCGCGCTGCTCGGCGAAGTGCACCACGGCGTCGGGCTTCTCCGTCTCCAGCAGGTCGAGCAGCGCGGCGTAATCCTGCGCCACGTCGATGTTGCGGAACTCGATCTGCTTGCCCGTCAGCTCGCGCCACGCTTCCAAGCGCTTCCCCATGGTGGAGATGGGCGTCAGGGAGCCTGCTTCGAGCTCGTTGTCGATGTTCCTCCGCGAGAGGTTGTCGACGATGATGACCTCGTGGCCGATGTTGCTCAGGTGAAGGCTGGTGGGCCAACCGCAGAAGCCGTCGCCTCCCAGGATCAGGGTTTTCATACATTCCTCCGACAAGTGGCCGGCAGGTTCGGGCCGGCAGAAGGCGCCGAAGTGTCGGCGCGGTAACCGCCTGAGTCTAGCTCACTTGTTCCGTGGGGGAGCGCCGTACAGCGACCCCCAGGGCCTCAGCTGCGCAGGTTGGCGGCCCGGATCCGGCGGCGGAACTCCCGGAAGCGGCGCTGGAAGAAGCGCCGCCGGTACGACTCCGCCCCGGCGTGCCACGCGGCGGGCCGCAGGAACGAGCCCACCACGGACACGGCGATGAACGCCGGGTGCCACAGGATCCACCAGAGGGTGCTCAGGCCCCATAGGTCGCGCCTGCCGAACTGCCGGGTGCCCACACCCATGCCCACCCACTCCACCAGCGCCTTCACGCCCCAGAGCGCCGCCACCCAAGGCAGCAGGGCCGGTACGAACGGCGTCAGCAGGACGCAGAGGGTGAGGAACACGCTCTGCAGCCCCAGGAAGGCGATGCCGGCCATGAAGCCGGGGTGGTAGTGCATGACGTGATGGTAGCGGCTCACCCAGCGGCGCTGCTGCCGCAGGAGCGCGCGGGTGGAGGGGGCGCCCTGGGTGAGCACGCGCGTGCGCTCGTCCTCCGCGAATACCACGCGGGAGCCGTGGAGGCGGCCCACCCGCTGCGTGAGCAGGTCCTCGTCCCCGCTGGGGGCCCGGCCGGCCGCGCCGAAACCGCCCACGGACTCGAACGCACCGCGGCGGTACGCCAGGTTGTTGGCGCTGCTGGCGAACTTGAGGCCGAAGCGGGTCATGGAGCGCGACACGAGCATCAGCGTGAACCAGTCCACGCTCTCGAAGCGCTGCAGCAGGGTGCGCGCCGCGCCCGGGCGGCTGGTGGATACGTAACCCACCACCATCGCCACGTCGTCCTCGAAGTGCTCCACCAGGCCCGCCACCCAGTCCGGGTGGTAGCGGCAGTCCGCGTCGGTGGCCACGATCACCTCGCCGACGGAGCGCCTTATGCCGTGGTTCACGGCGTTCACCTTGGGGGCGAGCTTGCGGCTCGGCTCGGTGACGCTCACCAGCCGGAAGCGGGGGTCCGCGGCGGCGAACTCTTCGATGATCCGGCGGGTGCCGTCGGTGGAGCGGTCGTCCACGATGACGAACTCCAGCGGGCCGGCGTAACGCTGCTGCGAGAGCGACGTCAGGGTGGCGCCGAGCTTCTTCTCCTCGTCATGGGCGGGCAGGATGACGCTCACGCTGGGCAGGCCGGTGGCGCCCATCTTGGGCCGGGGCCGGAACATGCCCACCACGACCATCACCATGAGGAAGATGTAAGGGATACCGAAGAGGTATAGCAGGGCGACGAGTGCGCTTA
>CAZPWN010000296.1:0-1782 GCA_964590475.1 uncultured bacterium
ACAGAGTGTAACGACACGACCACCGTGCGTGCGGCCGCCAAGCGCTCACGCACCGGCAACAGGAGGCGACCAGCGTGCAGGGTTCCAGTGAGAACGGCTTTCCCCTCAAGCAACTTATTGGCGGTGAATGGCGCGACGCCATCGGCGGCGGCACCTGGGACCTGATAGACCCGGGCAGCGAGGACCTGGTGACGCAGGTGCCCTACGGCGACGGCGCCGACGCCGTGGCGGCCATAGACGCCGCCGCGGCGGCCTTCCCCGAATGGTCCGCCAAGACCGCCTACGAGCGCGCGAAGGTGCTCGAGCGCGCCTCGGGTTGGATCAAGAAGAACGTCGACGAACTCGCCCGCCTCACTACGGAGGAGTCCGGCAAGCCCTTGGGCGACTCCAAGGGCGAGTGGCTCTCGGCCACCGCCTACCTCAACTGGTTCGCGGCCGAGGGCGTGCGGGCGTACGGCCGCACCGTGCCGCCCTCCGCCCCGGGCCGCCGCATCATGGTGGTGCCGCAGCCGCTCGGGGTGGTGGCCACCATCACCGCCTGGAACTTCCCCGTCTACAACCTCGTGCGCACCTTCGGCGCGGCGTTGGCCGCAGGCAACACGGTGGTCGGGCGCCCGTCCGAGTACACCCCGCGCTCGGCCATGCTGCTGGCGCAGGCGCTGCACGAGAGCGGCGCGCCGGCCGGCGTGATCAACGTGATCAACGGCGACGCGGCGGCCATGGGGCAGGCGTTCTTAGACGACAAGCGCGTCCGCAAGCTGGCCTTCACCGGCAGCCCCCGGGTGGGCAAGCTCCTCATGGACGGCGCCTCGCGCACCCTCACGCGCCTCGCGCTCGAGCTGGGCGGCAACGCCCCCGTGATCGTCTTCCCCGACGCCCCCAACCTGGCGCGCCTGGCCAAGCTGGCCGCCATGTTCAAGACCCGCAACGTGGGCCAGGTGTGCATCTCCCCGCAGCGCTTCTACGTGCATGACAGCGTGGTGGAGGAGTTCACCGACGCGGTGGTGGAGGCCATGGCCAAGCTGCGCGTGGGCCACGGCATGGAGGAGGGCGTGCAGGTGGGCCCCCTCATCAACGAGAAGCAGCGTCAGCGCGTGGAGGAACTGGTGGCCTCCGGCGTGGAGGCCGGCGCCAAGGTGCTGGCGGGCGGCGAGCGCTTGGACCGCAAGGGCTACTTCTACGCTCCGACCGTGGTCACGGACGTCAAGCCGGGCTCGCCGCTGCACGACGAGGAGATCTTCGGGCCCGTGCTGCCCATCACCCCGTTCGACAGCGCGCAGGAGGTGCTCGAGGTGGCCAACGCCACCGAGTACGGCCTGGCGGCGTACCTCTTCACCGCCGACCTCAACACCGCGCTCAGCATGAGCGAGCGCCTGGAGTACGGCATGGTGGCCGTGAACGACTGGATGCCCGTGACCCCAGAGGCGCCGTTCGGCGGCGTGAAGGGCAGCGGCATCGGCCGCGAGACCGGCTCCGAGGGCTTGGCCGAGTACATGGAGAGCAAGGCCATCTACATAGGCGGCGTGGCGCTGCCGGAGTAAGACCCGAGTAGGGCGGGTGCGTAGCGCGTTGGGCGCGGACCCGTTGCTCCGCGCCAAGCAGCCCCGGCGAGGCCCCACGATCTACGCCGCGAGACTCCCGCCCTGGGGCCCACGCTCCGTGCCGCCCGGCCCCCGCGGCCAAGCGGCTCCGTCGCCGACCTGTGTACTCGCCCCCGGGGCCGCGTAGGCGCCCGGCAGCTCCCCACAGTTACCTTAGTAAGGACGGTTTATAAACAGCTTT
>CAZPWN010000297.1:0-1777 GCA_964590475.1 uncultured bacterium
CCGGCGAGGCGCACCTCGACCCTGTAGGTGGCCACGCGCCTGCCGACGTGCTCCGCGCGCGCCTCGGCTACCAGGGCGTCGCCGGGCCTTACCGCGCGGAAGTAATCCATGTGTACGGAGAGCGCCACGGCGTCCGCGTCGCCGGAGTTGGAGGCGAGGGCGAATGCCTCGTCCGCCAGCGCGTAGACGAAGCCGCCGTGCCCCGTGCCGTGCATGTTGGTGTGGCCCGCCCCGACGACGGCGCGAAGCAGCGCGTGGTCGCGCTCTAGCAGCAACTGCTGGAAACCGAGGGTGTCGGCGAGGCTCATCTAAGCTCTGCCTACGGTCATCGACCGCCTCCCGAATGGGGGCGTCCGCGGAAGGGCGCCCGCCAAGATGTGCGTACTTAGGAAGGAGCATAACGCAGGCGCCGTTGTTGGCCGCCGTCCTCGGCTGCGGTTGCCGAGCGCTCCTCATGCGCGTATGCTCGCGGTACGTAATCCAATGTGCAGGGCGCGCATCTACCCCCGCGTCATCCTCATGCCCCGGCACTCGCAGCCTTCAGAGGGACGGCGTCCGCAAGGCGCCCACCGGCTACGGCGTTGTCGAGCCACGGCCGCCACCCTCCCGGCGATCAGGCACGACCGACCGTGTGCTGAGCACGGCGCGTGTAGGAAGTAGGAGGAACACATGGCCCGACGATTCGTAAGCTTGTTGCTCGCAGTCGGTCTGCTGATGTTGGGGGCCGCGTTCGCGCAGACCCTGCGCATCGGCGCCGTAGCCGCGGCCACCGGTTCGGCAGCCGCGCTGGGTGAGCCGGAAGCCAACACCTTCAGGATGATGCAGGACTACTTCGACGAGATGGGCGGCATCGGCGGCGTGCCGGTGGAGATCATCTTCCTCGACAGCGCCACGGACACGGGCCAGGCTGTCACCAACGTCAACCGCCTGATCCAGGAGAACGACGTTCACGTGATCATCTGCTGCACCATCTCCGCCAACTCCCTGGCCATAGTCGACGCGGTGCAGGAGGCGGAGGTCGTCAACATCAGCCTCGCCGCTGCCGCTCAGATCATCGAGCCGGTGGAGGAGCGCTACTGGGTGTTCAAGACGCCGCAGACGGACCGCCTCATGATCAACGGCATCGTGGAGGACATGGTGGCCAACGGCCTATCCACCGTGGCGTTCATGGGCATAGACGACGCTTACGGCGAGGGCGGGCTGGTGGAGCTGCAGACAGCGGCCGAAGGCACCGACTTACAGATCGTCACCACGGAGCGTTACGGCCGTAACGACACCAGCGTCACGGCGCAGGCCCTGAACGTGGTGTCGCGCCGCCCGGACGCCGTCCTCATCTGGGGCGTGGTGCGCGACACCGCGCTGGTGGTGGAGGCGCTGGCGGACCGCGGTTACGAGGGCCTGGTGTACGTGAGCCACGGCGTGGGTAACCCGAGCTTCCTGGAGCTCGCCGGCGACGCCGCCGAAGGCGTGCGCCTGCCGATCGGCCCCATGATCGTGGTCGACGAGATGGACGACGCCGACCCCATCAAGGAAGTAGCCAAGGCCTACGTGGACGAGTACGAGGCGCAGTTCGGCGCCGGCACCGCCAGCACCTTCGGCGGGCACGCCTGGGACGCCATCAAGGCGTTCGAGCTGGCCGTGCAGCACGCGCAGGCCGAGGGCACGCTGGACCTCACCAACACCGCCGCGGCGCGCGCCGCCATCCGCGACGCGCTCGAAGCCATGCCCGAGTTCGTGGGCGTGGGCGGCGTGTTCGACTTCACCGCCGAGGACCACC
>CAZPWN010000298.1:0-1750 GCA_964590475.1 uncultured bacterium
GCCAGGCCACTGGTGGGCAGCGTGTGGTTGGCGCCGGTGACGTAATCGCCGAACACCACCGAGCTGGCGGCGCCCAGGAAGATGGTGCCCGCGTTGCGCACGCGGGGCAGCACCTCCCGGGGCGACTCCAGCATGAGGAGCAGGTGCTCGGGGGCGTAGCGGTTGGCGAGCGCCAGAGCCTCGTCGAGGGTGTCGGTGGTCAGTACTGCGCCGGACCTGGCGAGTGCCTCGCGTACTACCGCCGCCCGCGGCTGGTCGGGCAGTAGACGCTCCAGGGCGGCCAGCACGAGCTCCGCCACTCGCATCGAGGGCGTCACCAGCACGGCCGCCGCGGCCGGGTCGTGCTCCGCCTGGGCGATCAGCTCGAGCGCCCCCAGCTCGGCGTCCGCGCTCGCGTCCGCCACGATCAGCACCTCCGACGGGCCCGCCGGCCCGTCGATGGCCACCACACCGTTCAGCTGCCTCTTGGCCTCCGTCACGTAGGCGTTGCCGGGGCCCACCACTTTGTTCACGCACGGCACGCTCTCCGTGCCCAGGGCCAGGGCGGCTACGGCTCCGGCGCCTCCGATAGCGAACACGCGGTCGGCCCCGGCCAGCGCGCAGGCGGCCAGCACGGCCGCCGGCAGCCGTCCGTCTGGCCCCGGCGGCGAGCAGACGATCACCTCGCCCACGCCCGCCACCCGCGCCGGGATCACGCCCATGAGCACGCTGCTGGGGTAGCTCGCCCTGCCCCCCGGCACGTACACGCCCACGGCCTCTAGGGGCTCGGCGCGGCGACCCAGCACCACGCCGGGCCGCACCTCCACCTCCGTGTCCGCCGGCAGCTGCGACTCGTGGAAGGTCCGGATGTTGTTCGCCGCCACCTCCAGGGCGGAGCGCAGTTCCGGGTCCATCTCCGTAAGGGCACGGCGACACTCGGAAAGCGGCACCTCGAGCGAGGTCAGTTCGGCTCCGTCGAAGCGGCGCGCCAGTTCCCGCAGGGCTGCGTCGCCTTCCGCTCTCACGGACGCTATGACTTCGGCCGTTGCTTGCTCCACCTCCGCCGCGGTGGCGCTGCCGCGTTCCAGCAGGCGCTCGAGTTCGCCTTCCGGCAGATCGGCCAGGCGCCCGGTGAACCCGAGCCGCACCGGGGTGGCGGCAGGGTCGCGGCTCATGGCATGAGCCTCTCGATGGGAGTAACGAGGATCCCGGCCGCGCCCACCGCCTTGAGTTCGGCGATGACCCGGTCCACCTCCCCGCGGTTCACCACCGCGTGGGCGGCCACTATCTCCGTGTCGTCCAGCACGTTCACGATGGTGGGGCCGTTGATGCCGGGCAGTATGCGCCGGATCTCGGCCAGCGCCGCGCGGGGCACGTTGGCCATCAGGTAGCGCTTGCCGCGCGCCCGCAGCACGGACTCGAGCGTGCCGGCGAAGTCCGTAAGTGCGCGGCCGCGCTCCGGGTCGGCCAGCGCCGCCGGGTTGGCGATGAGGACGGCCGTGGAATCGAGCAGCGAGCCGATCTCGCGCAGGCCGTTCATGCGAAGGGTGGAGCCCGTGTCCACCACGTCCACGATGGCGTCGGCCACGCCCAGCAGTGGCGTCACCTCGGCGGCGCCGCCTATCGGCACTATCTCCGCGTACTTGCCGTTCTGCTCGAAGTAGCGGCGGGTGAGGTTCACGAAGCTGGTGGCCACCTTCACGCCGTCGGGCAGCTCGGCCACGCCCTGCGCGGGGTCGCCTACACGCACCGCGAGTCCCAGCCGGCACTG
>CAZPWN010000299.1:0-1738 GCA_964590475.1 uncultured bacterium
TCGGCGAGTTCGTCGGGCGCGACCCCGAGCGGATCGAGATCCTGGGCCTGCTGGAGGACGAGAGCGTCCGCCTGACCACCATCGTGGGACCAGGCGGGATCGGCAAGTCGC
Organism: uncultured bacterium; assembly: GCA_964590475.1. GTDB lineage: Bacteria > Deinococcota > Deinococci > Deinococcales > Trueperaceae > JAAYYF01. The sequence goes on from CAZPWN010000299.1 coordinate 112, forward strand.
GGCTGGCCGTCGAGGTAGCGCGCGAGCTGGTCCGCGGTGGCCAGTTCGGTGGCAGCGTCTGGTTCGTGCCGCTCGAGTCGCTCACCCGGACGGACGAGGCGATCAGCGAGATCGCTCTGGCCGCCGGCGTGAGCCTGCAGAACAGTACCGACCCAACCGAAGGCCTCGCGAAAAGCCTGGGCGGGAAACGCGTGCTGCTCGTACTCGACAACTGCGAACACCTGAGCGGACTGGCGACTCCGGTGTTGACCCTGCTAGAGCGCTGCCCCCAGTTGAAGATGCTGGCCACCTCTCGTGATCACCTTCACGTGCCGGGCGAGCAGATCTTCCCTCTGGAGGGCCTGGCAGTGGGGCCAGAAGACGAGGTGGGCCCGGTCGACGCGCACCGCTTCGATGCCGTCGAGCTCTTCTCGAGACGCGCGCGGCGCGTCAGGCCCGGCTTCGAGCTGACCGAGACGGAGCTGCCGGCGGTACGCAGGATCTGCCGCCGGCTCCAGGGCTACCCACTGGGCATCGAACTGGCCGCGTCGCTCATGCGGCTGCTGTCGCCTGCCGAGATCGCCGAGCAGCTGGAGAACGATGCCGAACTGCTAGTACAGCCGATACCTGGGGTCGAAGGGCGCCACGCCACCCTCGCAGCCGTCTTCGAGCACTCGTGGGAGCTGCTGGCGACCGAGGAGCGGGAAGCGCTGATGCGCCTGGCGGCGTTCCACGGCGGTTTCACCCGCGCGGCGGCGGCCGAGGTCGCCAGGGCAGGCATCCACCAGCTCGCGGCGTTGCTGGACAAGTCTCTGCTGCGCTTCGACCGAACGTCCCGCTTCGACCGGCACCCGCTGGTGCACGAGTTCACCCAGCAGAAGCTGAGCGAGCGTCCGGCGCTCATGCACGAGGCGGGGGACGCACATTCTCGATGGGCACTCGCCTACTCCCAGACGGGCACCGATGACGTGTCAGCCTGGCTCGAACGGATCGAGGCCGAACGCGAGAACCTGCTGGCCGCCCTGCGCTGGTCCCTGCAGGAGTTCCCCGACCGTTCCGACGAGGATGCGGCTGCCATGAAGACGGTCGGCCTCCAGCTCGCGGCAGGTCTGTACCGCTACTGGTACTACCGCAGCCGGTTCCGGGAAGGACGCGAGTGGCTGGAGCGCGCCCTCGAGCTCGCTGCAGACCTGGACGGAGACGCCGTCGACCACCTCCGCTCTTCGGCGTTGCACGGCGCAGGGGTGCTCGCCAACGAACTGGGCGACATGCCCGCTGCGACCGCGTACCTGGAGGAGCGCGTCGAGCTCGCGCGCAGCCTCGGCGACACCATCGCCGAAGCGGCCTCGCTCAACTCGCTTGGGGTCATCGCCTGGGAGAAGCGTGACCTGGACCGGGCGCACGAGATGATCCAGCGCAGCCTTTCGATGAGGCGGGAGGCCGGGCGCGACGACCTCGTACTGGGACCGCTGCTCAACCTGGGGCTCGTAGCCCTGGCCCGTAACGACCTCGACGGAGCCCAAAGCTGCTTCGAGCAGGGTCTTGCCGCCGCACGGGCGTGCGGCGACGACATGAGCCGGGCGGTGTCGCTGTCCAACCTGGGCATCGTCCATCTGGATCGACGCGATCCGCGTGCTGCGGCTCTCCT
>CAZPWN010000300.1:0-1736 GCA_964590475.1 uncultured bacterium
GTGAGCGGCGAGAGTACCGCCACGTTGCGCACCCCTTCGGGTAGGACCGCCAGGGGAACCGTGGCGCCGGACAGCATTATCAAGGGGTAGACGAGGACGTTGCCGACCAGCTGCGCGACCCCGAGCGTAGGCACCAGCGCGGTAACTGCGTAGCCCACTGCGAGGAAAGCGAGGATGCCGAGCGCACTCATCAGTATGACGCCGCCCAGGCTCCCGACGGGGCTCGCCCCGAATCCGAAGATCCCCACGAGCAGCATCAGCACGATGCCGAGCAGCGCGATGACCCAGCGCACGCCGATGTCTGCTGCGATGTAGATGAGTGGATTGAGGGGCGTGGCGCGGAAGCGGCGCAGCGCTCCGCTCTCCCGTTGGCCCACCAGGTCGATGGGCACCAGCACTATCCCGGCTATGGCTACGACGATGGCGCTGAAGTTCACCAGGTTGGCGTCCATGTAGCCGAGGCCGCCGAACTGCGGGTCGGGCTGGTTGCCGAAGATCAGCCCCATGACCACCGCGAAGAAGGGGGCGAAGGCGAGCGTGAAGAAGACGGCCGCTGGATCGCGCAACGTGCGCTTGGTCAGTATGGAGGTCAGGCTGAGGAACGCGCTCACGCCGCCAACTCCTCCGGTTCCGTGCCCGTGAGCTCCAGGAACACCTGCTCGAGCGACGCCCGCTCAGTGCTGATGTCTTGCGCCCAGGCCCCGTGCGTGCCCAACACCTGTAGCACCTCCTGCTGGAAACGCTCGTTGGAGCCCTGGACGGTGACCCGGTCACCTCGAACCGTGACGGCCGTTACTCCGCCCACGTTGCGGATGGCGTCCAGCGGCGCCGCGCCCTCGACCCTGAAGCTGAGCTTCACCGGTGCCTCTAGGCCCGCGACGAGACCCGTGACGGTATCGAGCGCCACGATCTTGCCCTCGTCGATGATCCCAACCCGGTCGCAGAGCTGCTCGGCCTCCTCCATGAAGTGGGTGGTGAGGATGACGGTGGTGCCCTGGTCGCGGATGTCCTCTATCACGTCCCAGATGGCGGTCCTGGCCCGCGGATCCAAGCCGGTCGTCAGCTCGTCCAGGAACACCAGCTCCGGCCGGTTGACCAGCGCCAGGGCGATGAACACGCGCTGCCGCTGACCGCCGGACAGTCGCTCTACGTAGCTGTTGGCCTTGTCGGCCAGGCCCAGACGCTCCAGCAGCAGATCCGCGTCCGCTTGGCGCTGGTAGAAGGAGGCGAACAGTCTGACCGCTTCGCGCACCTTCATGCGCGAGGGCAGCGCGGAGGTCTGCAACTGGATGCCGGTTCGCTGCCGAACCTCACGCGTCTCGACCTCGGGGTCAAGCCCCAGAAGCTCGACCGTGCCGCCATCGCGGGAGCGCAACCCGGCCAGGCACTCCACAAGGCTGGTCTTGCCCGCGCCGTTGGGTCCGATCAAGCCGAACACCTCGCCGCGCACGACCTTCAACGAAACGCCGTCGACGGCCACCGTGTCGCCGTAACGCTTGACCACCCCTTCGCAGATCAGTGCTTCAGTCATCGGTACCGCCCGGCTCCTCCGGTACTCCCTGGCCTTGCAGCTGCTGAAGCAACGTGGCGGAGCCCTGCAGGTTCCGCATAAGCATCTCCAACTTGGCGAGCGCCAACCCCTGTTCCGGATCTCCGAGTACCAACAGCTTGTCGCCCGCCTCGATCCCTAGGTCCCGGCGCGCCTGGGCCGGTATGACGATCTGGCCTCTTTCGCC
>CAZPWN010000301.1:0-1715 GCA_964590475.1 uncultured bacterium
TGACGCTCGTCTACCAGAGCGTCCGCCTGTTCGATGGCGCGCAGCCGGACCGGCGCATCTACCTGACGGCGCTACTGCCCGCCGTTCTCGTCACCGTGGCGCTGCGCTACGTGGTCGACGCCTACTCCGCCCGCGTGGTGGTCATGTCGCTCGTGCTCTCGCTACTCCTGGCGCTCACCGCGCGCCAGCTTTTCCGTCAGGCGCCGCGGAGGCTCCGTAACCCCGCCCGACGGACGGCCGCCTACTGGCTGGCCATAACGTCCGCGCTCATGCTGACGCGCGCCGGCGCTACCGTGATCCAGGGCGGCGCCCCTCCCCTCTTCGGCGCGGGTCCAACCGCCAACCTGCTCGTGGCGCTCAGCGTGATCGTGTCCCTCGGCGCCGTGTTCGCCTACTTCCTGCTGTTCAGCGGGCGGCTGACGGCGGAGCTGGAGCTGCAGGCTCACCTCGACCCCCTGACGGACCTCCTGAACCGCCGGGCGTTCGAGGCTCGCGCCACGCAGGAGTTGAAGCGCGCTGCCAGGGACGGCACGGCACTTAGCCTTCTGATGGTGGACGCCAACGACTTCAAGCGGATCAACGACACGTTGGGTCATCAGGCGGGCGACACCGCGCTGAGGGCCATAGCCAACGGCCTCAAGTCGAGTGTCAGGCACTACGACCTGGTGGCCCGCATAGGCGGCGACGAGTTCGCCGTTCTTCTACCGGGCCTCGGAGGAGACGCCGCCAAGGACCTCATCCCGCGGCTCAAGCAGGCCATCGCCGCTCATCCCACGCATGCGCTGGGCAAGCCGGACGTGAGCATCGGCCGGGCGAGCCTGGAGCGGGGGCGGTTCGTGAACGGCGACGCCGAACCCACGTCGCCGCTGGAGGGGCTGGCCCGGCTGATGTCGGCCGCCGACACCGACCTCTACGGGGCCAAGCAGATCCGTTTCTAACCCAACGGCACGAACAGGAACGCCAGTGGCACCACCGAGAACATGGCGTTCGTGTAGAAGTGCGCCATGACAATAGGCATCAGCCGGCGCGTGCGCAGGTAGATCCAGCCCGCGCAGGCGCCCCACGCGAAGAACGCCGCCACGTACACGAGAGCGCCAGCCGCGGAGGGTGACAGCAGCGCGTGCTGCGCACCGAAGAGCGCCGCCGGCAGCAGCACGGCGGCCCAGGCCGGACGGCCGGCGGCCAGCAGCTCGCCCTGCGCGTGCCCGCGGTACACCAGCTCCTCGGCGGGCGCGTTGGTGACGGGGAACAGCAGCGCCGCGACGAGCGCGGACGACACGTTGAACCACCGCGGCCACTCGACCAGCAGGGCGGGATCGGGCGCGAACACCGTCTCGTAAGCCGCCAGCATGCCCGCCGGACCGAACATGGCCAGCATGACCAGGTTCAGGGCGAGGGCGAACGGCACGAACATGACGAACAGCCACAGCGCGCCCATCAGCGCGTCCTTGCCCAGGCGCCCGCGGTCGAAGCCGGCGAGTTGCCCGAGGCCGCTGCCGCGGGCGCGCAGGCGCCGCCTCAACAGCCAGAGGCACGCCAGGTTGATGGGTATGAAGTAGAGGGCCGACAGCTGCGGGGTGAGGGCGAGCGAGAACTGAGCCCCGCTCGCTGCGCTTACGACCGCGGCCACCACGGTGGCGGCCACGAGCAGGAGCGCGACTCTCAGGAACGCTAGGCGCATGGGCCGACTATATGCGCCGAGCCCGACCGGGCTA
>CAZPWN010000302.1:0-1711 GCA_964590475.1 uncultured bacterium
GCAACTTCTACGACTGCAGCTACGAGATCCACCGCGGCCTGGCCGAGATGTACATGGTCGACCCGCGCTTCACGAAGCATTACGAGGACCGGGCGGAGGGGCTGGCGCGCTACGTGTCCGAGGCGATCGTGGCCAACGCTGAGCGGCGGAGCGCTGGATAGTAGGTCACCTGGGGACCTACACGATCAATGCCGACATATCGATGCCCACTCCAGCACTCGGGGGGTGGGCTCATGTACTTGTTTGATGCCTGGACGCCCGGACCTAAGTCAATCGATCAGTTATCGGGCGCTCACAGTTGGTTTCAAGTGAAGCCGCGAGAATCTTGATCGTGCTGAGGGCCACGTCGTATCCCTCCGCTTGCAATGAGTGCTTGACGCTGAGAAGGAGGCGTTCTGACCCTCGCTTATGTGCAGCTAAAGGGCTCACAGCCTGGCCTCTTCGTATTTTTTCCATTCGAGCTTGCAAGAGCCTGAGGCTTGTAGGCACTCAGATCACCTCCTAAACGAAGGCAAGTCAATCGACCTCGCGGGCTAACCGACCGAAGCATACGGCTAGGTCTCCGTGAAGGCCTGTGCGAGCATCGCTGCCACCCGCTCTGCGTCTTTCCTCGGCAGCATCGGCCCGATCGGCAGGCTCAGCACCTCGGCGGCCAGCCGCTCGCTGACCTCGAACCTGGGGTACTGGCCGTCGTACACGGGCAGCCGGTCCTGCGGGATGGGGTAGTAGACCATCGTGCTGACGCCGGCCGCCTCGAGGCGCTCCTGCACGACGTCCCTGGCTCCCTTGATGCGCACCGTGTACTGGTGGAAGACGTGCCCGTCCGTCACGCGCGGGGCGGTGACGCCCTCGACGTCCTCCAGCAGCTCGCCGTAGAGCCGCGCCACCTCGGCGCGGCACGCGTTCCAGGCGTCCACGTGCGGCAGCTTCACTCGCAGGAACGCCGCCTGCAGGGCGTCCAGGCGGCTGTTGTAGCCCAGCATCTCGTTGTGATAGCGCTTCTTGCTGCCGTGCGCGCGCAGCATGCGGCTGAGGTCGGCCGCCTCGTCGTCGTCGGTGGCGACGAGGCCGCCGTCGCCGAACGCGCCCAGGTTCTTGCTCGGGAAGAAGGAGAACGCGCCGACGTGGCCGATCGACCCGGTCTGCCTGCCCTGGTAGCGCGCCCCGAACGACTGCGCGCAGTCCTCCACGACCTTCAGGCCGTGGCGCTCGGCGATGGTCATGATCTCGTCCATCGCGGCGGGCCGGCCGAAGACGTGGACGGGCATGATCGCCTTCGTCTTCGGGGTGATGGCCGCCTCGATGGCGGCCGGGTCGATGTTGAAGCTCTCCTCGTCGACGTCTACGAAGACGGGGGTTGCACCCAGGTTGCTGATCGACTCGGCGGTGGCGAAGAAGCTGAACGGGGTGGTGATCACCTCGTCGCCTGGTCCTACGCCCAGCGCGCGTAGGCCAATGATCAGCGCGTCGGTGCCCGAGTTGACTCCGATGGCATGCTTGACGCCCAGAAACTCGGCGGCCTCCTTCTCGAAGGCCGTCACCTCGGGGCCCATGATGAACTGGCCGCTGCGCATGACGCGCCGGTAGGCGGCTTCGAACTCGTCCCAGAGAGCCTCGATCTCGGGCGCCAGGTCGAGGATGGGGATGTTGCGGGGGGTCGGGTCGGTCATGCCTGCCTCCGTGGGCGGTCGTCGAGGAGTGGGGAATGCAC
>CAZPWN010000303.1:0-1706 GCA_964590475.1 uncultured bacterium
CCGATGAGCGGCGCCGGGCCGGGGCTCACCCCGTTCGCCGGAGTCCCGGTGGCCGAGCCGCTCGAGCCCGGCCCGAAGGATGAGGTGATCGAGGTCTGCGGGGTGCTGCCCGCGGCTGAAGCGCCACCGGCGCCGCTGCCGCCACCCCAGCTCACCGTGACTCCTCCCGGAGTGGTCACCTGGCCACCGGCACCGCTGGCGCCGGTCTGCCCGAGGGAGCTCGAGGTCGACCCGATGCTGATCGGGACCACCACCACGGCGCCGTCGCCGACCGAGACGGTGGGCATGTCGCCATTGGCCACGGCAGTATCCGGCCGGCTCAGCGACGGTGCGTTGACGGCGGAGGTCGTGGGCAGCTGCGGCGGGACGTAGGTGATCGTGGGGGCCGAGACCTGGGGAGAGTCCTCGCTCACGGCCTTCTGGATCGCCGAGGCGGCCCGGAGCACCTGGGCGAAACGCTCCAGCGCCTGACCGGTGGCCTCCACCCAAGGGATCACGGTGCCTTCGAGGTAGACGACGTAGCCGGCCGCCCAGCCGGTCCAGGACATCGCCTTGAGGGCCCGGACCAGGATCTTCAGGGCCATCGCGACCTTCTTGGCGTAGTCGGCGCCTTCCTGGGCTTTCTGTGCCATTCGGTCAAGACCGCTGACATCTGCTCCTTGGAACATTTCTGACCTCCTTTCTGGAATTCATGTGGTTGGTGATGTGAATGACGTTATCTGCATCGCATTTCGCGGCGCCAGCGCCACCGGGGTGGAATGTTCCGCCCATTCATCGGCTGACTTCGTCCTGCATGTCCGCGCGACGGTGCAGCTCGCGGGCGTTCTCGCTCAGCGAGTGGCAGGCGGCCTCGAGCTCGGGGCGCAGGGAACCGTCCCAGTCCTGCTTGAAGCGCTTGGCCGCAGGGCCGACCCAGACGACCGAGTCGAGCATCGCCGAGACGTTGCCGACCATCGCGCCGAGGTCCTGCGCATTGGCATCCATCTGCCGTGAGCTGTCCCGGGCATAGGTGGTGTCAATTCCGTAAAAGCGAGAAGCGTCGTGACTCATGCTGTCTCCTCAATTCTGCCGTCGGCCTTTCCGACATTGAGGAGACTAGAAGTGAACGCCGCTAGAAAGCGAGCGCCACGGGGGTGGAAACTTCCGCCCAGACCTGGCGGAATGTTCCGCTGGTGAATTACCGGCGACTGTCGTAAACGCTGCGGAAACCTTTGGGCCCCGTGGGCAGATGGCCCGCGCAGGGCTCCGCGGGCCATGCCTGAGTAGGCTGAACGGTCCACCAGCTGAGCCGGAGAGGACCATGTCGAGCACCGCCAACGAGCTGCGTCTCCCCTTCGAGGAGGTCTCCCGAGTCGTCCGCGACGCCGTCGAGCGGCTGGGGATCACCGGCGAACGAGGTGACCTGTGCGCGCGCCTGTTCGTCGAGGCCACGCGCGACGGGGTCTACTCCCACGGCGTGGAGCGTTTCCCCACCTTCGCCAAATCGGTCGCCGCAGGGCTGGTGGACGTCAACGCTCACCCCGAACGGGTCTCGGGTGGCGCCGCGATCGAGCGGTGGGACGGGCGGCGCGGGCCGGGCAACCTCAACGCGTGGTCTGCCATGGACCGGGCGATCGCGCTGGCCCGGAGCCACGGCCTGGGCGCGGTGGCGCTGGGCAACACCAACCACTGGATGCGCGGCGGCTCCTACGGCTGGCAGGCCGCGG
>CAZPWN010000304.1:0-1705 GCA_964590475.1 uncultured bacterium
CTGCGTCAGCGATGCCCACCTGTCCGGCGATCGCGCCAGCGGTTATCGCCTGGTCCCCGGTGGCCATGACCACGCGGATGCCGGCGGCGTGGCAGCGCTCGATGGCTTCCTTCACACCCGCGCGCGGCGGGTCGATCAGCGCCACCAAGCCGATGAGGCTCAGGTCCTGGTAGGGCGAGTCGCCCGCCCGGCCACCGACACGCTCAGCCAGAGCCAGCACCCGCAGGCCGCGTGCAGCGAGTTCACGGTTGCGCTCCAGCCACCTCTCTCGGGTGGCTGCGTCGAGTGGCTGGCGTTCGGCCGCGGCGACCGTGGTGGCGGCCTTGAGCACCTCGCCTGGGGCGCCCTTGACGATCACCCATTCGCGCGCGTCGGCGTCCAGCCGGTGGGAGGTGGCCATCAGCCGCGTCTCGGAGTCGAACGCTTCCTGACGCACTTCGGGGTAGCGCGCCAACAGCGCGGAGCGCTCTAGGCCAGCGTGCCGCGCTGCGCGCAGGAGCGCCAACTCCGTCGGGTCGCCCACGCCCTCACTGTCCTGTTCAACCGGGAGCTGGTGGCCTTCGCCGGTGGGCTGCTCCTGCGCATGCGTAGGCAGCTCAGCTGAGACGCACAGCGCCGAGGCCGTCAACGCGCGCGTCAGTTGCGCGCGCAGGGCGTCGCCGCTAGGCGTCCCGGGCGGGGGTGCGCCTTCCGGTACGAGTGCCGCGGGGTCTCCATGGCCGCCCGGGTTGGCCTGCGGTAGGGTAACCTCGCCGGCCGGCAGCCAATAGGCGGCTACCCGCATGCGGTTCTCGGTCAGCGTGCCGGTCTTGTCGGTGAGGATCACGCTGGTGGCGCCCAGCGTCTCGACGGCCGAGAGGCGGTTTACAAGCGCATTGCGGTCCGCCATGCGGCGGACGCCCTGCGCCAGGGTGAGGGTAGCGATGATGGGCAAGCCCTCGGGCACCGTGGCCACGGCAAGCGCGATGGCGGTCTGCAGCAGCAGCACCCAGCTCTTGCCACTCCCCAAGCCCGTAAGCGTGACGAGTACGGCTACCACCAAGGTTAGCCAGACGAGGCGGCGCGCGAGTTCTTGCAGGCGCTTCTCCAGCGGGGTGCTCTCGTCGTCGCGCGCCTGGTCCACTAGTTGGCTTATGCGCCCGAGTTCCGTTGCCGCGCCCGTGGCGACCACCAGCGCCTCGCCCGAGCCGCGCGTTATCGGCGTTCCCTTGTAGATCATCGAGCTGCGCTCCGGTAGTGGGGCGTCCGCGGAGATTGCCGCGGGCTCCTTCGGGGCGGGTACCGATTCGCCCGTCAGGCTCGACTCGTCGGCCTCCAACCGGCTCGCTCTCAACAGCCGGGCGTCCGCGCCCACCAGGTCGCCGCCTTCGACCACCAGCACGTCGCCGGGCACCAGCTCGTCGGCCACGATGGTCTCGAGATGACCGTCCCGCCTGACGCGCGCGTGGGACGCGCCCAGCTGCCGCAGGGCCTCCACCGAGCGCACGGCTCGCAACTCGGTGACGAAGCCTATGAGGGCGTTCAGCAGGAGTACCGCCAGGATGGCGATGGCCTCCACCCAATCGCCGAAAGCTGCCGACACGGCACCCGCCGCGGCCAGGAGGATCACAAGCAAGCCCCTGAACTGGTCGGACAAGATGCTGAGCCAGGAGCGTGGCGCGGCCAGCTCCACCGTGTTGGGGCCGTAGCGGCGGCGGCGCTCCAC
>CAZPWN010000305.1:0-1691 GCA_964590475.1 uncultured bacterium
TCGTCAAGGATGCCCGCGAAGGCCGGCATGAAGCCGCGGCCGCGGTGGATGAACGTCAGCACCAGCTGCGTATCGGCTAGGTCCTCGTTGCCCGCGTGGGCGACCCCGGCCCCACCCTCACCCCGGGCACCGTGGCAGCCTGCGCAGTGGCTCGTGTACACGTCCTGCCCTTCGGCCATGAGCGCTTCCATGTCGAGCGCCGCAACATCGGTGTCGGGAGCGGCGTTAGCCGCTCCCGAGTCGTCGCTTCCGTCCTGACCGTCGTTGTCGTCGCCAGGCGCTGGGGGCTCCTCATCCCCTGGCGCCGTTGGCGCTTCGTCCGCAGGGGCCTCGCCCGGTGCCTCCTCCGCAGGCGCTTCTTCCTCAGGCGCCTCGGGTTCGCCCTCCTGGCCTTGGGCGGGTTCGCCTTCCTGGCCATCGGCTCCTTCGCGCTGGGTGCCGTCGGGGCCCGTCACGGGGCCCGTGTCGCCGGAGGGGAAGTCGGCTTCCTCTGCTGCCGCGTCCTCGCCCAGGTAGGTGAAGACGAGGATGGCGCCCTGGTTGGCCAGTTCGTCCGCCATGCCGCCGCCAAGCGCTGCGGCGCCGCCGCTGTTGTCGGTGGCGACGTAGACGGTGCGGCCGTCGGGCGAGATGGCGAGGTCGCGGTAGCGGTTCTGGGTGTTGAAGTACATGATCGGGTCGCCCGCCACCGACTGACCGTCTTCAGCCAGGGGCACGCGGTAGATCGCGCCGTGCTTCAGGGTGGTGATGAGCAGGGAGTTGTCCCACGCCGCTATTCCGCTCTCGCCGGCCTCGTAGTAGTCGACGCTGGAGGGGGCGATGGTGGGCCAGCAGACGAAGCCGCAGCCGGCGGCGAAGTCGTACTCGTTACCGACCGTCCAGAACGTCTGGATGGGGTCGATGAACTCCTCTTGGAACTCGCTCTCCTGGTACTGCGGCACGCCTTCGGGGATGTTCTCGTCGTCGTGCACCAGGCCCTCGGGCACCTCGTCGATCTCGCTCCAGTTGGCGTAGACGTAAGCCTGGTCGTCCTGGTACCCCGCCACGTTAGGCCAGCCGTAGTTGCCGCCGGCCTGGATGATGTTCAGCTCGTCGTCCACGCGTGGGCCGTGCTCGACCGAGTAGAGGGTGCCGTCCGGCCCGAACGTCAGCCCCTGCGGGTTGCGGTGCCCGTAGGAGTAGACGTGCGTCACCACGCCGTTCAGCTCGGGGTTGTCCTCGGGGATGGAGCCGTCGGGGTCTATGCGCAGGATCTTGCCCTCGTAGGCGGCCGGGCTCACCTGCGGTGCGGTGGGCAGCATCTGCGCGTTGATGGGCCTCAGGAAGTTGCCGAACTGGTTGCCGCCCTGCTCGCCCGTGGAGAAGTAGAGCTTATCGTCCGGGCCCCAGGCCAGGCGGCCGGCGTTGTGGTCGTCCCAGGCGTCCAGGTCCGTGAGGATGTCCATGGGTTCGGTGAGCTGCTGCGCCTGCTCGTCCCAGGTGTAGCGGCGGATCTTCATGCGCCTGTCGATCTCGTGCGCGCTGCCGACGTTGTAGGTGTAGGCCACGTAGACGTAGTCGTTGCCCGTGCCCTGCAGCAGCTCCGGGTGGAGGGCCATGCCCAGCACGCCCTCGTGCTGCGGCCCGATGTGGACCGCGTCGTCTATCTCGACGGCCACGGCCGTGGTGCCGTCCGCGGGGTTCACGCGCGT
>CAZPWN010000306.1:0-1669 GCA_964590475.1 uncultured bacterium
CCGCACCTGGTCAGCACCCTCATGGTGTTCGGCACGCTCGGCATCAGCACCACGGTGCTGCTCGAGGCCTCGCTCAGCTTCCTGGGCGTGGGCGTGCAGCCGCCGGCCCCGAGCTGGGGCGGGATCATCAACGAGAGCCAGTCGTACTTCCTCGACGCCCCGTGGCTGGTGGCCTTCCCGGGCGTGGCCATAGTGCTCACCTCCCTCTCGTTCAACCTCTTCGGTGAGGCGCTGAGGGACGCGCTGGACTTAGCGGAGCGCCGATGATCGGTTACCTTTCCCAACGCATCCTGCAGGCCGCCGGCGTGCTCCTGGGCGTCAGCATCATCACCTTCCTGCTGGCGTTCCTCCTGCCGGCCGACCCGGCGCGCATGATCGCGGGCCGCAGCGCCACGGTGGCCACGGTGGAGAGCATCCGCGACCAGCTGGGCCTCAACCGCCCCCTGCCGCAGCAGTACGCCTCGTACCTGGGCAACCTGGTGCAGGGCGACTTCGGCCGCTCGTACGTGCAGAAGGCGGACGTGTCGCGCATCATCCAGTCGCGCCTCAAGCCCACCATGCAGCTGGCGCTGGTGGGCATACTGTTCGAGCTGCTCATCGGCCTGCCCCTCGGCATGATCGCGGCCATAAAGCGCGGCACGTGGGTGGATCAGGGCGTGATGACGTTCGCGTTCATCGGCGTCTCGGCGCCGCAATTCGTGGTGGGGCTGCTGCTCATCTACTTCTTCTCGTACCTCATACCCATCTTCCCCCTGGGCGGCTACGGCACGCCCATGCACATCGTGCTGCCGGCCATAGCCGTGGGATTAGCGGGTGGCGGGTGGTACGCCCGCGTGACCCGCAGCGCCATGATCGACGTGCTGCGCCAGGACTACGTGCGTACCGCCCGCGCCAAGGGCATCCTGCCCTCCAAGGTGGTGTTCAAGCACGTGCTCAAGAACGCCGTGCTGCCCGTGGTGGCCCTGGTGGGGCTGGACATAGGCGTGTTCATGGGCGGCATCGTCATCGTGGAAAGCGTCTTCGGCTGGCCGGGCATCGGCCAGATGATCTGGCAAGCCATCCAGCTGGTGGACATCCCCGTCATCATGGGCGGCGTCCTCGTTACTGCTCTCTTCGTCGTGGTGGGCAACCTGCTCGCCGACTTGGTCTACCCGGCCCTGGACCCCAGGATCCGGTACACGTAGCCGTCACCCGGGCCGAGGCTGCTCCATCCATGCGAGCGGCACGGCGCGAGGTTCCGGAAAGCGCCAGGGAGGCGCGGAAGGATGGGAAGATGCAGCAAGTGAACGGAAGAGAAACTAACGCCCCGCGAACGCCGCGGGCAACGGCCTGGAGGCGCCTGAGCGCGCTGCTGATGGCCGCGCTGCTCACGGGCTCGCTGGCCTTCGCGCAAGAGCAGGGCGGCAGCGCGGTGGTGTCGTTCCAGGATGACCTCAGCACCCTCGACCCGCAGGTCGGCTACGACTGGCAGAACTGGTCGATCATCAAGACCATCTTCGACGGCCTCATGGACTACGTGCCCGGCACCACCGAGCTCAAGCCACACCTGGCCGAGAGCTACGAGGTTAGCGACGACGGCCTCACCTTCACCTTCAAGCTGCGTGAGGGCGTGCTGTTCCATAACGGCCGCGAGATGGTGGCGGACGACGTGCGCTACACCTTCGAGCGC
>CAZPWN010000307.1:0-1666 GCA_964590475.1 uncultured bacterium
CAGCCGCTCATCCTGCTGCACGACCGGGGCACCATGGGCGGCTACACCAAGCCCGCGGTGGTGGACCCGCGCGACCTGCCGCGGCTGGCTCAAGCCCGCGACGGCACGGTCGTGCGGTTCGTCATCGGTTCGTGATCCTTGCCTGACCGGCCGGAGCCGTCGGGCCCTCCCGTGCAGGCCCTCCCGAGCTCAGAAGGGCGCTATCTCCACGCCCGCCTCTTCCAGCTTCCGCCTCACCTGCCGGGCTATCTCGATTGCGCCCCTGGTGTCGCTATGCACGCAGATGGAGTGAGCCTCGAGCTCTATTGGGTCGCCATCGACCACCGGCATGCGCCGCGTCTCCAGGAAACCTATGAGCCGCTCGGCGGCCTCGTCGGGGTCGGTGAGGATGGCATCCGGCCTGGAGCGGGGCACTAGGCGGCCGTTGGCCAGGTAGCCGCGGTCCGCGAAGATCTCCGAGAACACCTCCACCCCCGCCGCGCGGGCGGCGTGCTCGAGCTCCGTGCCCGAGATGGCCAGAACGGAGAGGTTGCCCGGCAGGAGCTTGACGGCCTCCACGATGGCGTCGGCCACCGGCCGGTCGTCCGCTGCCAGGTTGCCCAGGGCGCCGTGCGGCTTCACGTAGCGCACCTCCGTGCCGGCCAGCGCAGCGATGCCCTGCAGGGCCCCCACCTGGGCCGCCACCATGCGGCCTATCTCGGCGGGCGCCATGGGGATCACCCGGCGACCGAAGCCGGCGGGGTCGGCGTAACCAGGGTGCGCTCCCACGTTGATGCCGCGCTCGGCGGCCAGGCGCAGCGTCTTGAACATGGTCTCCGGGTCACTGGCGTGACCGCCGGCCGCCACGTTGGCCGACGTGACGATGTCCAGCATCGTGGCGTCGTCACCCTTGCTCCACGGCCCGAAGCTCTCGCCCAGGTCGGAGTTCAGATCGATCTTCATCCTGCCTCCCTTGCTACTACGCACTCATACCGGTAGCTCGCGTCATGAGCACCGGGCAACTCCCTCTCAACCACTCTCATCAGCCTACCCGCCTGTGAGGGTCACGTAGTTCACCACGGGCAGCCCGTTCGTGGTGCTTTAGCGGCCGAGTCGCGTTACTCTCACGCAGCTAGGAGGGCAACTTGATTGAGCATCAGGAACAACGAGAGGGACGTGCCACGGTGGGCACGCTCATAGTGGATAGCCTCGCCGCCCACGGCGTGGAGCGACTCTTCTGCGTGCCGGGCGAGAGCTACCTTGGCCTGCTCGATGCACTGTATGACCGGAGCGACGTGACCCCCGTGGTGTGCCGCCACGAGAGCGGTGCCGGCTTCATGGCGCTGGCGGACGCGCGGCTAAGCGGCCGCCCCGGGGTGGCGCTGGTGAGCCGCGGCCCGGGCGCCTCGAACGCGGCCATCGCCGTGCACGCCGCCCAGCAGGACGCCGTGCCCCTCGTGCTGATCGTGGGTCAGGTGGCCACGTCCGACCTGGGGCGCGGTGGCTTCCAGGAGATCGACTACGGTCGGATGTTCGGCAGCATCGCCAAGTACACGGTGGAGATAACCGACCCGGCGCGCGCACCCGAAGCGGTGCTGCGCGCCCTGCAGGCCGCCACCACGGGCGTGCCCGGACCCGTGGTGATCTCCGTGCCCGAGGACGTGCTGGACGCCGCGAGCCCCATGGA
>CAZPWN010000308.1:0-1635 GCA_964590475.1 uncultured bacterium
GTGAGCGATGGCAACGACCGAGGCCGTACCACCGAACCTTATGCGCCGTCACCTGAGCGTGGTGCACCCGTCGCGCCCGGCGGTGCTGGTGGAGCGCACGGCGGAAGGCGTACTGCGGCTGCCTTCAATAGACGAACCGGACGGCGACCCTCGGCAAATGGGCGCCATGGCGGAGCACCTGGGTAAGGAGCTGGCGCTGGCGTCGTTAGGAGAGATCGGGTACGTGTGGACGGAGCCCGCACAGGCCACTGGCGGCGTCGTGAGCGAGTACCTCATGCTGTGCGAGTTCCGCGAGCCGCCCGTGGATTCGGCGCTGGAGCGTTTCGAGTGGTGCTCTAGCAGCGAGGCCGTGGCGCTCCTCCCCGAACTCGCCGAGGCCCTGGATGAGCTCTTCAGGTGGTTGACGGGCGCGGAAGCGCCCGGTGTCGACTCGCCGTTCGACATGCTGCCGCCCCACTGCCTGCCGGGCGCGACCGCCGCGTTGGGTGAGGCGCTCAGGGGCGCCCGTGGGGCCCAGGTAGAAGCGGACGAAGCCGCGACTACTGGCGGCGGACTCGCGGGCCTGGAGCAACTGCAGGCCTGGGTACTCTCCAGCGTCTGGTTGGGTGGGAGCACGGTCGTGAAGGTCACGACCCCACTGTGGCCGCACGAACCCGCCGTCACCGAACTGCTCCACACGCTGGCGCCGGACTGCGTGCCACCCGTTCTGGTCAGAGGCCAGCTCACGGTAGACAGGGCAGCCCGTACGGCTCCGTGGATGGTGTCGCGGCGCTACCGGCCGGTTACGCCTGAGGGAGAACCGAACTCCGCCGCGGTGTTCGGCGCACTGGCGCGGCTGCAGGCCAGCGCGGTCACGCGGGAGCAGGAGCTCCTGCAAGCCGGAGCGCCGGAACGCGGGCCGCTCACCGTGGCGGGTGACCTCGAGGTCCTGTGGGAGGAGGCCGCCCTGGCCGGTCTTGCGGCGCCGGAGGTGGCTCAGCTACCTCGCCTCGAGGCGTGGCTCGTCCGCCGTCTGAGGGCGTTGGCGGCCGTGGCCCCGCTCCTGCTCACCCACGGCGACCTTCATCCCGGTAACGCGCTCGTCACATACGTCACATACGACACATACGACGCGGTCCAGGAACCCCGGAGCGGAGTACCCCAACCCGGCAACGACCCACTGGCCGGCGAGAGCGCGCTGAAGCCCCGCACGGTCATCTTCGACTGGACGGACGCGGCGCTCGCCTGGCCGGGCGTCGACATCCTGACCATGGCCCGGGACGGCCTGAGCCGGGCGCAAACGCCGTCCGACCTACTCGTGGTGAAGACCGAATACCTCGAGGCTGCCCGGGAGGCCTTCAGCCACCCGGCTCACGCACAGCTGCTGAAGTCGATAGAGGCGTCCGTCGACGAGGGATCGGATCTGGCTCTGGTCTATCACGCCGTCTCGTACGCCCACATCCTGCGCAGCGTGCCTGAAAGGCAGAAGCCTTTCGTCGGCGCGCGCTTCCTCCTCAGGTCTGTCCGGCAGCTGCTGGAGCAGTGGAAGGAAGCTACGGGCGCCTAGCGAACCCGCCTGAGCGTGGCGAGCAGCGCCCGGTGGTCACTGCCCGCGCCGTCCAGGTCCGTCAGCACGCGGAAGTCGACGAACTCCCA
>CAZPWN010000309.1:0-1626 GCA_964590475.1 uncultured bacterium
GCCTTCATTGCACGCTGCCACGCTCGGATGAAGCTCAGCTCCTGCTCCGATGAGAAGGGTTCGATTCGGTCCTGCCAAGGGTCCCTGGCAATGGGTGGCCGAGAACCATTTAGAACACGAGGGGTACACAATCGTGATTGTAATCAATCATGATTGTGTACCCTCGTAATTCTTATATGCTGGTGTAGTGAGCACGAAGCTGATCAACAGAACCGGTGAACTCGCGCGCTTACGGGAGTTGGCGTCAGTATCTTCCCAGAAGCTCGTTCTGATGACCGGACCGCGGCGTGTGGGCAAGACCTTCCTCCTGAACAACGCCTGGCAGCCACGCGATTACTTCCTGTTCACCGCCTCCCGCACCTCGCCGGAGATCAACCGTAAGCAGTTGGTACGAGATCTGGCACGCTGGTCGGAAGAGGACCTTCGGCCCGAGGACTACCCCACGTGGCGCACAGTGTTCGAACTACTGCTGGCACGCGACCGGCCGGCGCCTCCCATCGTGATCCTGGACGAGTTCCAGTACTTGGCGGATGGCGCCAGGGGACTGGCCGAGGTAGCTAGCGAGCTGAACGCGGTGTGGGAGCGCCCGCGGTCGGGGCGCAACGTTCTGCTCGTGCTGACGGGCTCGGAGGTCAGCGCCATGGAGAAACTGGCCGAAGGGGGCGGCCCACTCTACGGACGGGTCGATTGGCACGCCAAGATACGACCGTTCAACTACTGGCACGCGCAGGAACTGGCGCCCTACTCCGCGCTACGCGACAACGCCAAGCTGTACGGCGTATTCGGCGGCATCCCGCGCTACCTGTCAGCGATCGACGTCAAGAGGCCACTGGCTAGCGAAGTTGCCCGGTTGCATCTGGACCCGCACGGGGAGGTCCGGCAACTCCTGGAGACGGCCCTGGACCAGGAGGAGGGCTTGCGTGAGGTCTCCAGCTACCGCGCGATAATCCGGGCGGTAGCGAGCGGCGCCACCATCCAGAATGAGATCGCGCAGCGGACGGGCCTCTCCAACGACACGGGGCTTCGGGAGAAGCTCAACCGACTGAGGTCGTTGGGGTATCTGGAGGAAGTGAGCAACTACGGCAGGGCCAGGACCGCTGCCCTACGCTACGCGGTCGCCGATCCGGCGCACCGCTTCCACCAACGCTTCGTGGAACCGAATACATCGATGCTCGAGATGTTCGACGCGGCCCAGGTGTGGAGCCAGGTAGTCGAGCCGAAACTCGACACCTACATGGGCCACGCCTTCGAACGCATCGTCGGCCAAGCGTACGCGCGCCTGGCGCCGGCGCTGGATCTACCCCTCGTGCAGGAGTGGAGCCGCTGGGAAGGCAGCGTCCGCGACGGTGGCTCCGCTGAGGTCGACGTGGTGGCGCCCTTGGCGGAGGGCGGGCGCATCCTGACCGGTTCGGTCAAGTGGGGCGCGGGACGCCGCCCCATCAGGGACTACTTCGATCACCGTTCTGCTCTCGAGCGCATAGCGCAGAGTGGCCACTCCTGGGCCCACACCGCCCTAGAGCCGGACTCGCCGATGCTCTTCGTGGCGGCGGGAGGTTTCGCGGACGGGTTCGAGGAGGCGGCACGCGAGGATGGCCGAGAAGTGTTCCTGTGGACGCTCGACGACGT
>CAZPWN010000310.1:0-1596 GCA_964590475.1 uncultured bacterium
GAGGGCATGTGGAGCCTCCAGGAGTTCGTGGATCTAGTGAACGAGCTCCTTCCGGCCTACCTCCCCAAGGAGGCCACGGGCCGCGTGGCGGACGAAGTCAACCCGCGCCTGGTGCGCCATTACAACACTCAGGGTCTTCTGCCCGAACCGCGTCGGGAGGGGCGCGAGGCGCGTTACCTGTTCGAGCACCTGGTGGCTGCGCTGGTGGTGCGGCGCCTGCTGGCCGAGGGCTTCAGCAGCGGCGCCATCAAGCAGGTGCTGGAGGGGCGCAGCCCTGAGCAGCTGGAGGCGCTGCTGGACGGCGGCCTGCGCATAGAACTCGTTCCCGACAGCGCGGTACCGGATCCGGGGGGCCGGGCCGCGTTCCTGGCCCAGGTGCGCCAGCGGGCGGGCCTGGATCCAGCGGAAGCTACCGATGAGGTGCAAGCAAGGCGCTTCTCCTCGCCCCGGACCGCCGCCCCGCCCGCGCAACCAGCAACGCAGCAGCCGAGCGAACCGTTCCGGGAGTCGACCTGGACGCGCATAGACCTGCTCGACGGCCTGGAGCTCCTGGTGCGCGACGACTTCCAGCTGCCCGCCAGTCGGCTCGGCGACGAGCAGCTCACGCAGCTCCTGAAGGTGGTCCTACTCCAACTGGAGCAGAAGAGAAGGGGGAAGCAGTGAGAGCCGCGCACAACCGCTGCGCAGGCCCGGGGACGGAGGCGTTGCAACTCCAGCACCGCAGCTGATCGTTCGCCGACCAACCTAGATCACAGCTAGAGCCCGAGGGGAACCTCGTGGGGAAAGGGTAGAGCTATGCCAGCAGACCGCAACGAACAGAGGGCCGGCCGGCCGACGACGGGTCAGGCCGTCAACGGAGCCAAGGCGGCAGGCGCCGCCGAGGCGGCGAACTTACCGCGCCCGCAGATCACCGTCACACCGCTGAAGCCCGCCATCCCGGCGGACGGCGGCGCCATGGAGCTTCTCGTCACCACGGAGGTCGACTTCCCGGAGGTGAGCGTCGACCGTAAGCCCCTCAACCTGGCCCTGGTCATCGACCGCTCGGGTTCGATGAGCGGCTCTCCCCTGGAGGGCGCCAAGGAGGCCGCGCGCACGGCCGTGAACATGCTGATGCCGGGCGACTGGGTGTCGGTGGTCACGTTCGACGATCAGGTGGCAACGCCCGTACCGCTCGTGCAGGTGACGGCGGACCGTGCCCGCATCCTGCACGCCATCTCGCTCATCGGCGCGGGCGGCACCACGAACCTCTACGGGGGCTGGGCCGAGGGGCTCTCGCAGGTCATGGCTTGCCCGGACACCGATGTTGTGAGCCGCGTCATCCTCTTGAGCGACGGCCTGGCCAACCACGGCCTGACCGATCCCCACGCCATAGCTGCCGACGTGATGCAAGCGGTAACGCACGGCGTCACCTCCACAAGCATGGGCCTCGGCCGCAACTACGACGAGACGCTCCTCCGCACCCTGGCCGACTCGGGCAACGGCAACTACGTCTTCATCGAGGACACGGCCTCCATCGTGCCGGCCTTCGAGCAGGAGCTGGCCGGCATCAGCGCCCTGCGCGGCCGCAACGTGCTGCTCGCCGCCGCGCCCGGCAGC
>CAZPWN010000311.1:0-1590 GCA_964590475.1 uncultured bacterium
TCATCCTCCCACTTCGGGGTTACACCAGGACGGGGCGAAGGTCCCTCGGTGCTGGAGCGACGCCCCCAGCCGGGCGGATGGGGGCGTCGCTGCGGTCCCCCAAGCGGAACTCGCCGCGGTCCGCCGGCATGGGCTCGTAGTCCTCCTCGAAGCACATGCCAGCCACTTCCCGCGAGGGATCCGCTTGCGGAACGTGGCTAACGCCTGCTGCGTGAAATCCGCGCTAGCTAACGTCGAACTGACGCCCCGGAGACCCCTCGAAGCGCACTGCTCTAACACTGTGGGCCACTCACATGAGCATCATGAGGATGAGGAACAGCAGGAAGCCGGCTGCTGCCATGGCGATGGTGCCGGTGCTCTCCTTGATCTCGTAGGCCTCGACGAGGAGTTCCGCTACTGCGGTGAACAACAGGGCGGCGGCACCGAAGGCCAGGCCGGCGATCAGCAACGGGGCGGAGACCCCGGCGAAGACGAGGGCGCCAAGGACGGCGCCTATCGGCATCATGACCGCCACGAACGCACCCACACCGATCGCGGTGCCGACCGAGCCGCCCCCGCCCCGGGTGGATCCGGCGATGGAAGCCGCGACGAACAGGAGCTCGATCGACAGCGCGATGGCGATGAGCAGGGCCGCGGCACCGCCGGCCGACAGTGCCACACCGATGATGGCACCGTCGATGAGGACGACGACCGCAAGGGCGATGGCCAAGCGCAGGTTGATGCCGGTGGCGGCCTTGGTCTGCACGCCACCGTGACCGTGGCCGTGCTCCTCGCCATGGGCGTGGCTGTGGCCAACTCGCATCAGGAGCGCGCGCAGCGCCAGCATGAACGCCGTGCCCAGTACGAAGCCGATGATCAGTGGCCAGCCCGCACCGAGGTTCAGCGCCTCCGGAAGCAGGTCGAGTGTGGCCGCGGCGATGATCAGGCCGGCGGCGAAGTGTTGGACATAACTGGTGAGTGTGGAGGTCTGGCTACGCGTCGCGAAGGCCGCGATCACCGCGCCCACAAGACCCGCCACCAATCCGATCGTGCCAAGTCCGAGCGCTTGCCCGAGTAATTCCATTATATTCCCCTTCACAATATTGCATATGTCGAATGAGCCGCTTTGCCTCAGCTCCGCCACTCCTGAACATATGAGATGTCGAGAAATACGTAAATGATCTGGATCAAGAGTCGGCGTAAGGGTCCCCACCATGCGTGCTAAGCCGACAAAGGCCACGCGGCAGACGCTTTCGAAGGTGCCCGGTGCCGGGCGTCGCTAAAACCGCATCCAACGGACCGCCGTCCGGGTGCCTGCGATCCTCGCCTGAAACCGCGCAACGGCTGATTGGCCGTGCCTAGGACGTTGTCAGTTGAGGACTGGTTGCGCCGCCCGCGGGTGCTCGGCGGCTGCCAGGTCGGTCCTCATCTGCTCGACCTCGCTGCGTTCGGCACGGCTGGGCCGCATCGCCAGCAGGGCCCACAGGATGGTTGCGAGATCGACGACTTCCTGGAGCCAGGCACCAACAATGGCGGGCAGCATCCCAAACGCGGCAATGATCATGAGGCCGATGGACATGGCCAGGCCGATGCCGATGGCCTGCCAGGCCA
>CAZPWN010000312.1:0-1580 GCA_964590475.1 uncultured bacterium
AAGGAAGCCAGCATGATCGTGGAGATGCCCGTGGAGGGCGGCCTCACGCGGCTGATGCCCATCTACGACCGCAACGACCCCGCGCGGGTTGGCCCCGTGAGGAGCGCCCGCGACTACTTCGTCCAACTGGCCCAGAAGAGCAATGCCGTGCTGGTGCACGACGGCGGCTCACCCGGCGCCATGATCGCCATCGCCGGGGCTGAGGTACCGACACTGAACGCCTACTCCAGCGGGCAGCTGTTCGCGCGCGCCGGCGAGCGGAACGCTCCGTACAACCTCTACACAGTGGGGACGGACCTCCGCACGGCCGTCAGCCGGCTGCTGCCCGGAGCGGACCGCATCGTCACCAGTCAGGTTCACGCGCCGGACCCGGAAGCCGACAGGGTGAACCAGGTGGACGTGCGCTACAGCGGCACCTATACCTCGGGCTTCCGCTACGACAACCGCCTGGGCGTGTACCGCTGGGTGCGGGACGGCGAGCTGGCCGTGCACCCCGACGATCAGTCGGTGCTGATGGACGCGGTCCTGGTGGGCGAGATCAACGCGGTTCAGATACCCGGCGACGAGGCTGGCAGGCTCTACATACCCTTGGAAGGCGGTCCAGCCACCTTCTACCTGGAAGGGTCGGCGGAGCGCGGCACGTGGGAGCTGGCGGACGGTAGCGGCGTTAGGTTCCGCACCGAGGCCGGTGACCTGGTGGACCTGGCGCCGTTCCGCACTTGGGTCTTGCTCACGCCCACCTACGAGAGCCGCAGCGAGGAGTAGTGAAGCGGGCCGGTCTCAGCCCTCGGCGTCGCCGGAACCGCGCGGCATGATCTCGTCGAAGAAGTTGCCGTGCATCTTCAGGCGGTAGCTGTCGTTGCGGAAGAGCACCTCGAGCCAGGCGTACTCGCCCAGGTGGCCGTTGGTGTCCAGTAGCAGCGCGCGGCCCTGCGAGGCCACGTTCACGCCACCCCGCACCGGCGTGTGGCCGTACACACCGAGCCGGTAGGGCGTGCCCTCGAAGAAGTCGCGGTCCTCCTGCAGCCACCGCCGCCGGTTCTCCAGGTAGAACGCCTGGTCGAACGTGTTGTGCTCCTTGAGGGGGCCCACGTGCGCCAGGTGGAGTTCCTCGACCGCCAGTTCGTAAGGCCAGGTGAGGATCCACTCGCGCAGGTCCTCGTCGAGCTCGTTGCCGTAACCGGGCTTCCACTCCAGGTGCGAGACGTCGTCTGTTCTGAGGGGGCCCTGGTCGGGCGCCACGGCGTTGTAGTCGTGGTTGCCCATGAGGATGGTCATGTTGTCGCCCGGCACCCGGTCGGCGAAGGCCTTGACCTCGCGCAGGAAACGCGTCTGGGCGATCTCCGCGCGCTCCAGGTGCCGCGGGTTGTACTCGTCGTAGCGCCGCACGTTTATCAGGTCGGCGTAGCGCTGCCGGCTCTTGGGGTGCACCAGGTCACCTAGCAGCACCAGCCTGGTGCTGTCGTCGCGCATGGCGTTGGTGGGGCGGTTCTGTTCGTCGGCCAAGCCCGCTTCGCGCAACATGCGCCATAGCTTCTCGGCCTGAACGTGAATGTCGCCGATGACGACGAGACGCAAGG
>CAZPWN010000313.1:0-1573 GCA_964590475.1 uncultured bacterium
CCTCCTGCAGCTCGGCGTTGCCGATGGCCTCGTCCAGGGTCCAGGCGAGCGCCTCCTCCGTCAGCTCCTCCGTGTAGGCGTAGCCCACGCGGCCTTCCGTCACCACGCGCAACCCGATGCCGCCGCCACGGGACATGTTCACGTCCGAGGTGGCGCCGTTCTGCGCCTGGATCATCAGGTTGCTCTGGCTGGTGGCCAGGGCCTCCAAGTCCACGCCGCGCTTGGCGGCTTCGGCCAGTAGCCACTTCTTGGCTTCGGTAACTTTCACGCTGCGCCTCCGGTGCTGAAGGTGTGGAGCGGGTTCACGGCGCTCCGCGGGGTCATACTTCGCCCCCGACCACGATGTCGCTCACCAGCAGGTGCGGCTGCCCGACCTCCACCGGCAGCGAGCCGGAGAGGGAGCCGCACATGCCCGGCTCGTTGGCTTCGTCGTCCGAGACGGCCACGATCTTCTTGATGGAGTCGGGGCCCTTGCCGAGGAGCATGGCGCCGCGCACGGGTTCGGCGATCTGGCCATCACGGATCATGTAGCCCTCCCGCACGGCGAAGTTGTACTCGCCCGAGCCGGGGCGCACCTGCCCGCCGCCCAGGGTCTTGGCGTAGAGGCCCAGCTCGATGCCCTCGAAGAGCTTCTCCTTGGGGGTGTCGCCGGCGGTCACGAAGGTGTTGCGCATGCGGGAGGTGGGCGCGAAGGTGTAGTCCTGACGCCGGCCCGAGCCCGTGGGGCGGTAGCCGGTCTTGAGGGCGCCCCAGCGGTCCACCATGTAGCTCTCGAGCACGCCCTCGTTGATGAGCACGGTGCGCTCGGTGGGCGCGGCCTCGTCGTCGAAGCGCGAGGAGCCCCAGCCGTTGGCGGTCGTGCCGTCGTCCACGTAGGTCACCACGGGGCTGGCTATCTGCTTGCCGATCATGCCGCTCAGCGCCGAGGCGTTGCGCGCCACGCCGGTGGTCTCCAGCAGGTGGCCCAAGGCCTCGTGGAAGATGACGCCACCGAAGCCGTTGCCGAGCACCACGGGCATGGTGCCGGCGGGTGCGGGCTTGGCGCGGAGGTTCGTCAGCGCCATCTCCGCCGCCTGCTTACCCGCGTCACCGGGCGGGTACTTCTCCAGCAGTTCGAGGCCCATGGAGAGGCCGGGGCCGACCATGCCCGTCTGCGTCTCGCTGCCGTCTGAGGCGATGGCCTGCGCCACCATCCGGGTGCGCACCCGGCGGTCCTCCACGTAGGCGCCTTCGCTGTTGGCTATCCACACGTCCTGCTCCCACTCGAGCAGGGTGCCTTCCACCTGCTTGATGTCGGGCGAGATGCGCGCGCCGGCGTCGAGCTCGCGCAGGCGCTCCAGGCGCCAGCGCTTGTCGTGCGCCTCGAACGGCACCTTGGGGTCGTGGATGTTGGGGCCGCCGTCCAGCTTGCGCAGGTCGATGCCGCCGCGGCCCGCGCTGTCGGGGCGCCCGGTGCCGTCGCCGCGCAGGCCGGCCAGGCTGGTCACGAGTTCGCCTAGGGCCGCGTCGGAGAGGTCGTTGGTGTAGCCGTAGATGACGTCCTCGCCGAAGAAGAGGCGCACGCCGGCGCCGA
>CAZPWN010000314.1:0-1569 GCA_964590475.1 uncultured bacterium
AGGCCCTCCTCCACGGCGCGGCGGAAGGGCGTGCCGTGCGTGTCCTTGCCCCCGAAGTAGCTGTGCCACAGGTCGTTGTGCGCGTCGAAGTGGATGAGTCCCACCGGACCCGACTGCTCGACCAGCGCGCGCAGCAGCGGCAGCGACACGGAGTGGTCGCCGCCCAGGAAGATGGGCGTTACGCCTGCGGCGAAGAGGGGCGCCGCGGCCTCCGTGATCTGCGCGTGCGACTCGGGCAGATAACCCGGGGTCACGGGCAGGTCGCCGTAGTCCACGGCGGAGAGGTGCTCGAACAGGTTCACGTTCAGCACGGGGTTGTAGGGCCTCAGCAGCAGCGACTCGTTGCGGATGCCCGAGGGCCCGAAGCGGGCGCCCACCCGGTAGGTTGCGCCCGTGTCGAAGGGCACGCCGACTATCGCCAGATCCACGCCCCCGAGCTCGGTGACGTGCGGCAGGCGCATGAAGGTGCGGATGCCCTCGAAGCGGGGGTAGACCATGGCGTCGAGGGGCTTGTATGGCGGTTGCGGCATGCATGACTCCTAGGTGGGCCCGCGCTGCGCGCAGTTGCGGGCGCGTGGCGGAGAGATCCGGTGATAGGCCGGTGTACTATCTTGAGCCTAGTGGATAAAGGGTCCCAAGGCACGCCTACAAGCCAGGCGCCCGGGTACGAGGCGCCCAAGATCGAGGCCTCGTGGCGCCCCGGCGTCATCGACTTAGCGCCCGGCCACCCGTCGGACGACCTGCTGCCCTTGGGGCTCATGCGCTCCGCCGCAGCGGAGCGACTGGCGGGTGACGAGGCGAGCTTCCTGCAGTACGGCGCCGAGCAGGGCGACGCCGCCTTCCGGCAGGCGCTGGCACGCAGCATCGAGGCGGAGACGGGCGTGGCCACCGATCCGGACAGCCTGTTCGTCACGGCGGGCGCCTCCCAGGCGCTCGACGTGCTCTGCACGCTGTACACCGAGCCGGGCCAGACGGTGCTGGTGGCCGAGCCCACCTACTTCCTGGCGCTCGAGGTCTTCGCCGATCGCGGCCTTGAGGTGGTGCCCGTGCCGTGCGACGAGCACGGCCCCGTCATCGCCGAACTGGAGGCCGCCCTGGCAACGCACCGACCGGCGCTCTTCTACCTGGTGCCCAGCTTCGCCAACCCCACCGGCACGAGCCTGACGCAGGAGCGGCGTCAGGCGGTGGTGGCGGTGACGGCGGGCAGCGGCACATTGGTGGTGGCGGACGAGGTCTACCGCTTCCTGCAGTTCGGCGGCCAGCCGCCCGCCGGCCTGGCCGACGGCGGCGAGCCCCACGTGGTCTCGCTCAACTCCTTCTCCAAGACGCTGGCGCCGGGCCTGCGCCTGGGTTGGCTCGCGGGCTCCCAGGAGGTGCTGGGGCGCGTGGCGGGCAGCGGCTTCCTGCGCAGCGGCGGGGGCCTGAACCCGTTCGTGGCTGCCCTGGTTGGTCAGCTGCTGGAGGACGGCCGCTTCTCGCAGCACGTCCGCTACCTGCGCGGGGTCTACCGCCAGCGGGCGGAGGCGCTCGTGCAGGGGCTGCGCGAGCACGCCCCGCAGCTCGAGTTCA
>CAZPWN010000315.1:0-1568 GCA_964590475.1 uncultured bacterium
AGGGTCTCGGGCTCGAGGTAGTAGGGCGGCCGGCTCCGCACATGGCCATGGTGGCGCTAGGAGACACGATGGTGTTCCTCCATACCGACCCGGCCGACGCACCGGAGTGGCTTAGGGAGGCGCTGGACAGGAACGTGCGCGGGATAGGGGTCCTGCCGCACATCGAGGTGCAGAGCGCGGAAGGCGTGAAGCGAAGGCTAGAGGAGCATGGTTACCAGGTCTCGCTGGGGCCGGTCGAGGAGCACGGAGCCCTGCGGCTCTACGTGTACGATCCGAGCGGTTACAACCTAGTGTTCGTAGAGCCCCTGGCTCATTGAACCGGCACACGGCAGCCCGTGGAGAGAGCGTGAGAGGCCCGTAAGATGTTCCGAGTTTGTCTCCCTGCGATCATGAAGTCCTGGCCGCTCCCCCGTAGCCGACGTCGACTGTTAGCCGTACTAGCGCTGCTCACGCTGTTCTTCACAACTGCCAGCGCGCAGCGGGGGGTCGAGTTCGGGCTGGGCGCCTACCCAGCCGCGCCCGTACTGAGCGCCCACGTGAGTGTGCCCCTGTTCGACGCCAACTTCATAGAGCACCGGATGCGCGCCACGGTTTCGTACGGCTTCGCAGGACTGCCGGCCGTGGGAGTCACGTACATACTTCGGGACGCGGACCGGACGTTCCTCGGCACTTACCTGGGCGGGGGCCTCGGCCTCTCGTTCCCAGACGCCCCACTGGACAACGTGGTCCTCGGCGGACACCTGCTTGCCGGCATGCGATCCGAGGTAAGCGCCGGGTTAGCTGTATTCGGCGAGGTCGTGGTTGCCGGCAACCGGTTCGGTACCCAACTGAACCTCGGGCTCGGCCTCAGCTACCGCCTGGGCGGGGGAGCGTTGAGGTAGGCGCGGCTGCGCGGCGTTAGGTGTCGCAGGGCGTTAGTAGCTTGGGGCGTGGCACGAAAGGGGTCAAGCCCGGTGAAGAGCGACTACATCTCCAAGCGCGAGCGCGTACTTAGCGTCCTGTTCTGGCATGCGGTTTGCCTTGGCATCTGGTTCATCCTCGCCAGGTTCGGCACCGGCGAGCCGTTCGGGTCGGCCGGGCTGTTCATCCTCCTCTACATGCAGTTCTTCGCGCTGATGATCAGCCTGCCTTTCATGCTGAGTAGTAGCCGCGCTGCGATAGGGAGAGGGATCCAGGTGGCGGGCCTGGCCATGCTGAGCGCGGCGGTCATCAACCAGCTGCGCGACCAGCGCGAGCAGGAGTAGGGGAGGCCGCGCGAGCGGCGTCACCGATCAACCGGTTGGCCATGAAGCCGTCCAATATCATGCAGGCGTGGCTCGCACCCTTACACCTGCCGAAGAGCGCGTCTCGTACGAGTTCTTCGTCGAGAACATGGACTGCGCGGAGTGCGCCCGGACCGTCGCCGGCGCCCTCGAGAGCCTAGACGGCGTCAGCGACGTGAAGGTCAACTTCGGCACGCAGAGGCTGCGCCTGACGCTCGAAGAGTCCGTTACGGCCCGGAGAACCTTAGAGCAGAACCTGATGCGCCTCGGTTACCCACCGAAGGTTACGCAGGAAGGCGGCACTGC
>CAZPWN010000316.1:0-1567 GCA_964590475.1 uncultured bacterium
TGGCTGGCGGCGGACCCGTAGAAGTGGTGCGCGGCGCATGCCAGGCGTTCGGTCGCACCGCCCCGTACCGGCTCTGGAAGAGCGTGTTCCACCGTCTGCTGGGCCTCGACGAGGGCAGCCCGGCCAGCCAGCGCGTCACCGCTACCTACGGCGCCCTCGGCGCGATAGACGGATCCCTCACCGCCCAGGCGGGCCTGCTGGCCCCCGTCCTGGACCTGCCGCTGCGGTCACCCCAGGGCGCCGCCGAGGAGCCAGGGAGCGCCCTGGACGCCGAGGACGCCGAAGCGCGCAACGTAGCCCGCCGCACGCTGCTCCTCAACATCTTCCGCAGCGCGGCCCGGCGGGCGGCGGCCGACGGCCGCCCGCTGGTGCTCTTCCTGGAGGACCTCCACTGGCTCGATCCCGCCTCGGAGGAGTTGCTGGTGGCATTGGGACCTATCGTCCCGGCCCTGCCGGTGCTGGTGCTCACCGCCTCCCGTCCGGCGGAGGTGGCCTCGGAGCCAGCGCCGGGCACACTCGAGGGCGCGAGCACGCTGCAGCTGGGGCCTCTGGGCCGCACCGCGGCGGAGGAGGTCGTGCGGTCGCGCCTGCGCGCGGCCGGCTTGGGATCCCAGGCCGCCACCCTCGTGTTACCCATCGTGGAGCGCTCGGGCGGCAACCCGTTCTACCTGCAGGAGCTCGTCACGGACCTGATCCACCGGGCGGGCTCCGGCGGCGTGCCGGCGGGCGTGGGCGACCTGCCCACCAGCCTGCACAGCCTCCTGCTGGGCCGCATCGACAGGCTCACCGAGTTCCAGCAGGTGAACCTGAAGATGGCCAGCGTGGTGGGCCGCGAGTTCCGCACGTCGTGGGTGGCCGCCTGCCAGCCGCGGGTGGAGAACGGAGCGGTGCTGGAGGCGTTCGTTGCGACGGACGCGGTGGGGCTTACGGCCCGGCTGTCCCCGGAACCGCCCGTGCACGAGTTCAACCACGCCATCACGCACGAGGTGGCTTACGAGAGCCAGTCGCACTCCGGCCGCACCAAGCTGCACACGCGGCTGGCGCGCTTCATAGAGGACGAGGTGGCCACGCCCGCCGAGCCGCACCTCGACCTGCTGGCCTACCACTACTCGCTGGGAGACGACGAGGAGAAGGCGCGCACCTACCTGGGCGCGGCGGGGGCCGCGGCCAAGGCTGCCTACGCCAACCAGGCGGCGCTGCGCTACTTCCGCCGGCTGCTGGAGCTGCAGGCGGCAGCGGAACGGCTGCCCACGTTGCTGGAACTCGGCGAGGTGGAGAGCTTCGTCGGTTCCTACGCCGACGCCGAGGAGCATCTGGCCGAGGCGTTGACCCTGGCGCGTGAGCACGGGCTGCGCCAGCAGGAGGCGGGCGCCCTGCGGCGCCTGGGCGAACTCCACGAACGGCAAGGCGAGCACGGGGCCGCGCGCATGCCCCTGGAGCAGGCCGCCCACATCTGCCGCGAGCTGGGCGACGACGCTGAACTCACGCGCGTGCTCCTGGCCCTGGGCGGCAACGTGCTGTGGCATCTGGGCGAGTACGCCGCGGCCGAGGCCCAACTGGAGGAGGC
>CAZPWN010000317.1:0-1556 GCA_964590475.1 uncultured bacterium
TCGAAGTGACCGAGCCGACCGAGGCGGTGCTCGTCCTCAGGCGCGACAACCCGAGCGACCTGCCGGAGAACGACGCGGCCGTGCGGGTGCCGTTGACCCTGTTGCCGGACTAGGCTGCCGGACTAAAGCGGTTTCCGCGGCTCTTGTCCGCTTGGGGTGATGGCAGAATCGCAAGCCATTGTCAGGGGGGCATATCGGAACGGTCAGGGGACCGTCATGGGTGTAGGTCGGCCCGAGAGCCGACTCGGTTAGGCTTCGGCGGTGAGAACCCTATCCCTCGTCCCCATCGGCGCCGACAACTGGCTCGATGTAGCCCTACTGAAACCCGCCGAAGACCAGCAGCGTTTCGTGGCGCCCAACTGGTACTCGCTTCTGGAAGCCACCCGCAATCACCTGCTCCGTCCGTTGGTGGCCGTAAGTGGCGACGAGCTCGTCGGCTTCGTCATGTACGGCTTCGAGCCCGAGGAGGATGACCCTTGGATCTACCGGCTGATGGTGGCCGAGGAGCATCAGGGGCGCGGCTTCGGGCGCCAGATCATGCGGCAGACAGTAGAGCTCATCCGCGAGGAGTACCCACGTCACCGCGTGGGCGTCAGCTACGAGCCCGACAATGACCGAGCGGCGCGCCTCTACGAGAGCTTGGGCTTCAAGCACCATGGCGAAGTGATCGAGGGGGAGACGGTCGTATGGCTGCCCGCCCCAGATCCTTCGGAGGCGCCTGGTCACGTGACTATCCCGTTCGACGAGTTCCTGACGAACTACCTGCGTGCGTGGCGTGAACGCGAGGGCGCGGTGCAGCTGGAGGTGCTACTGCGCGTGCCGCTTAACCCGAGCGAGATGCAGGTGACGATCCGCGAGGTACCGGAGCAAAGCGAAGAGCAGCCCGGCTACGGCAAGCTGTTCGTGCAGGTGTTCCGTCGGCAGGAGAGCGGCGGCTGGACTGTGGCGCGCAGCGACGTGGAGGCGCTGTCGGAGGGGCGAGGCAGCGGGTAGCGTGGGCGTCGTCGGCCGCCACAGCAGCACACGCGTGTCGGATCGATGATGCGTGCAGCTAACTGGCACCGCCTGTACGCTCGAACGTGCTGTGCTCCCACACGCCGCTTAGGCCCGACGCGATCTTGGCGAGCCCCGCACTAGCCGCCGCAGCCTCTAGCCCCTCGCCCGAACAGCAGACGACCTTGTTCATCAATACGACGTCGGCGGGCTGGGCCGTGCCCGGGTCTTCGAGCAGGTCGTGAACGCGGAACGACGTACGGTCGACCACTCCGAGTTCGCGGGCGAGTTGCGCAGCGAACGGGCCGTAATCGCCGATCAGCTCGATTTCTCGATCCTTGACTTCGCCGGACAACTAACGTGAAGAACGCTTTTTGGGGGGGCCGCCGGCGCTCAACCGAGTGCAGCGGCCTGCCTGACGAGCGAGCGGATGGCCTCGCTGCGCTCGGCGAACTGCTCTGGCGTGCGCACCTTGACGTGCCGCAGGTTCTTGCCAGTGCCTTCCAGTATGCCGGTGCTGTCGTTCAGTTCCACGGCGCGCATGAAAACTAGTGAGACCCACT
>CAZPWN010000318.1:0-1543 GCA_964590475.1 uncultured bacterium
CCGAAGAACTCGGGCGGCTGCAGGATGGCCAGCGTCTTCTCGTGGCCGCCCAGGTCGACCTTCGACAGTTTCACCAGGCCCTGCGCCAGGATATAGAGAGCCTCGCCCTTGTCGCCTTCCTGAAATATGGTGGTGCCCGGCTCGTACACGCGCTTGCGCACGGCGGAGGCGGAGATCTCGAGCGCCCGGTCTGGGGCGTCGTGGAACAAGGGAACTTTCTTCAGCAGTTCCTTGAGGTCGCTAACGTTGACTTGGCCTGTCACAGAAGCTCCTTATCGGGTTTGAACGGTGGACTGACCCATGGGCGGGTCCTGTACCAGGAGTGGCACGTATAGTAACCCGTGGCGATAGTACTTAGTTGCTCCGGCGTAGAGCGTCGGTTCGCGGCGCCCGGCGGGGCGGTTGAAGTGTTAGGCGGCGCCTCGCTGCAGTTGGCGGCGGGCGAGGTCGTAGCGGTGCTCGGGCCGAGCGGCTCGGGCAAGAGCACCCTCCTGCACCTGCTGGGCGGCCTGGACCGGCCCGACGCTGGTCAGATCTGGTGGGGCGACTTCCCCGTGCACATGCACGCACCGTCCGATCTGTCGGAGCGCAGGGCGCACTACGTTGGGCTCATCTTCCAGAACCACTACCTCCTGTCGGACCTCTCGCTCCTGGAGAACGTGAGCCTGCCGAGTAGGATAATCGGACGCCCGGATGAGGAGCGTGCGAGAGAACTCCTGACGAAGGTGGGGCTGGAGCACCGCCTGCACCACCCGCCGTCACGCGTGTCCGGCGGGGAGAGGCAGCGCACGGCGGTGGCCCGGGCCATGGCGCTCAGGCCGGCCGTCATCCTGGCGGACGAGCCCACGGGCTCGCTGGACCGGGAACGCGCAACGGACGTGCTGAACCTGCTTCTCGACCTGGCGGCGGAGCAGAGCACCGCCGTGGTGATAGTGACCCACGACGAGGATCTGGTGGCGGCCGCCGGCCTGCAGACGGTGCGGCTGGCCGAGGGCCGCCTGAGCGGCAAGCGCGACCTCGCGGCGGCGAACGGGTAAGCCCCGAAGATTAACGAACCCTTCAGGAACACGGCTCATGTTGTGCCGAGCGTAGAGGTGTTTGTTATACACTTCACATGAGTCTAGACAAACGAGCCCGCACCGTGCCATATCACAGTGTGAGCCGTTTAGTAATCGGACTTCGTGGTATTCCGTCATACACCACACCGGAGGTTTTGTCATGAAGCGATTTCTAACAGCACTAGCGGTACTGGCGCTCGTCGCCACGGCCGCAGCGCAAACCCTCGTCGTAGGTCAGTCCGGCCTCCCGGTCACGCTGGACACCGGCCAGGACGGCAACTCTCTCACGCCGGCCATCCAAGTGGTCGAGCGCCTGGTGGGCTTCGAGCAGGGCACCGCTCAGGTTGCGCCGCTGCTGGCTACCAGCTGGGAGCCCAACGAGGACTCCACCGTCTGGACCTTCCAGCTGCGCGAAGGCGTGAGCTTCCATGACGGCACCCCGTTCAACGCCGAGGCCGTCAAGTTCAACTTCGACCGCTGGAACC
>CAZPWN010000319.1:0-1517 GCA_964590475.1 uncultured bacterium
GCAGCACGAACACGGGGTTCACGCTGCCCATCTCGGCGTACACGGGGATGGGCTCGGGGCGGTCGGCGGCGAGGCGCGTGAGGGCGTCGCCACCAGCCCGCGAGCCGGTGAAGCCCACGGCCTTGACCTCCGGCAGCTGCACCAGGGCGGCGCCGAGTTCGTGACCGTCGTCCATGACGAGCGCGAAGACGCCGCGGGGCATGCCGGTGGCCTCGGCGGCCTTCTCGATGATGTCGGCCACCTGGCGCGAGGTGCCGGGGTGCCCCGGGTGCGCCTTGGCTATCACGGGGCAGCCCGCCGCCAGGGCAGCGGCGGTGTCGCCGCCCGCCACGGAGAAGGCGAAGGGGAAGTTGCTGGCGCCGAACACGGCCACGGGACCCAGCGGGCGGCGGATGGCGCGCACGTCGGGCTTGGGCGCCGGCTGGCGCTCCGGGTCGCCCTCGTCCACGCGGGCGCCGAGCCAGGCGTCGTCCTCCACCAGGTTGGCGAACATGCGCAGCTGGTTGCTGGTGCGTATAACCTCGCCGCGCAGGCGCGGCTCCGGCAGAGCCGTCTCGCTCATGGCGAGCGGTACCAGCTCGTCCGCCGCCGCGTCGAGGCCGTCCGCCACGGCGCGCAGGAACTCGGCGCGCCTGGCGCCCGGCAGACGTGAGTAGGCGCGGAACGCCGTCTTGGCCTGCGCGCCGAACCGTTCGAGTTCGGCGGGGGTGGTCACGCGGTGGGCGGGCCCTTCCTCCTGGCCGGTGGACGGGTTGACGGCCCGGAAGGTGCGCGCCGCCTCAGCGGCGCCGCTCACGCGGTGGCCTCTAGCTGGGGACGGGAGGCGAAGCCCTCCTCGATGACCTTCATGACGGCGGCGCGCTCCTCGCCCTCGAGTTCGAAGCGCGGTCCGCGCACGCGCGAGGACCCCCAGCCGGCGTACTCCACGGCGAGCTTGATCATCTGCACGAACTTGGTGCCGATGTCGAGCCTAAGGAGGGGGAGGAACCAGGCGTAGAGTTCGAACGCTTCCTCGTTACGGCCGGCGCGCGCCAGGTCGAACAGGCGCACGGACTCGGCGGGCATGGCGTTGACCATGCCGGCTATCCAGCCCACGGCGCCCGTGTGGATGGCCTCCACGATGAGGTCGTCCACGCCGATCAGGATCTTGAAGTCGTCTTCCATGAGCGTGCGCAGCCAGGTGATGCGGCGCATGTCCGCGCTGGATTCCTTGATGGCCTCCATGTGCGGGAACTCGGCGGCCAGCTCCGCTATCTGCGGCGGCAGGAAGTCGGTTTTGTAGGCGATGGGGTTGTTGTAGAGCATGCACGGCAGGCTGGTGGCCTTGAAGACCTCGCGCACATGGCCGCTCATCTCTCGGTAGTCCGAGGAGTACACGTAGGGCGGCAGCACCATGAAGCCGCTCGCACCCGCGGCTTCGGCGTCGCGGGTGAAGCGGGCGGCCTCGGCGGTGGAGAGGGAAGAGACCATGGGGATGACGGGCGCCACGCCGTCGAGCGCCTCGGCCAGCGTCGCCA
>CAZPWN010000320.1:0-1509 GCA_964590475.1 uncultured bacterium
CCAGCTGCCGCTCGCTCGAGGGGAGGTCGTCCACCTTGGTGTCGGGCGTCACGGGTACCGAGAAGACGTCGGCGAAGTTGTCCAGGAGCCGCGCCGTGCGCTCGCGCATGGTGCGGCGGTCCAGACCCCCTAGCCGCATCGGTTCGTGCCCCAGCCAGACGTTCTCCGCCACGCTCAGGTCGGGCACGAGCGAGAGCTCCTGGTACACGGCGGTGATGCCCAGCCGGCGCGCGTGCGCCGGCGAGGTGAGGTGCAGCGGCTGCCCGTCCACCCGCAAGGTGCCGGCGTCGGGCCTGGTGACGCCCGTGATGATCCGGCCGAGGGTGCTCTTGCCGCTGCCGTTGGCGCCCAGCAGCGCCACGACCTCGCCGGCGCGGATGTCCAGGTCGGCGTCCTCCAGCGCCCTGACGGCGCCGTAGCGCTTGGCCACGTCCCTCACCGACACCACGGGCGTGTGGAGCGGCGAAGCCTTGGGGCGGGTGGAGGTGGGCGAGTCTGTCATGTCGGGAAATCGGGACCGGGGGTCCCGGATGTAGCCTATGACCTTCGTTCAGATAACAGTAACGCTCGAGCTAGATAACTTGCACATGACCGTCGTCGAGTACGTGCGGGGCGGCGATCACAAGTGTGGTCGCCGCCCCGCCGCTCGTTCAGGCCGTTACTTCATGTAGGAAGCGGCCTGCTCCTGGGTGATGATGCCGTCCATGGCGTAGGAGTCCGGGCGGTCCTGGTACTCCTCCAGGCGCGCCTCCAGATCGTCCGAGGTGATGACGAACGGGATGTCGATGTAGATGCTGTTGCCGAACTGACCTTCGAGCTGGGCCTCGTCGAGCTCGCCGCCCTGCAGGATCTCGACGGCCACGCGCAGCGCGCTGGAGGCGATGCCCGGCGGGTTCACCACGGCCACGGACTGGAAGCCGGGGTGCTCCGCGGCGGTCTCCTGCCACAGGCGCAGGTAACCGGCGTAGGCCTCACCCGTCATGATGGGGAACGGGTCGGGGTTAGCGGCGTTGAGCGCGGTGAGGATGCCCTGCGCCATGCCGTCCTGCGTGAGGATGCCGTCGATGTTAGGGATGGAGGCCAGCATGTCGGACGCTACGCGCTGACCCGTGGCCTGGTCCCACTGGCCGGACTCGCGCGCCACCACGTTGATGTCCGGGTACTGGGCGAACACTTCTTCGACGCCGGCCATGCGGTCCTCGTTGGCCGGGTGCCCGACGAAGCCCTCGATGATCACAACGTTGCCCTCACCGCCGAGCGCTTCGGCAAGCCACTGGGCGTTCTGGCGGCCCCACTCCTTCTGGTCGATGACCACGTTGTACACGCCTTCGGCGCCGATCTCCTGGTCGGTGGAGATGACGACCACGCCCTCGTCTACCGCTTCCTCGAGCGCGAGGTTGAGCGCGTTCTGGTCGTTGGGGTTGATGATGATGGCGTCCACCCCGCGGTTGAGGAGGTTCTGGATCTGCTGGATCTGGCCCTGGACGTCGACGTCGGCGTTCTCGAAGA